>NZ_SSOH01000029.1:0-229170 GCF_029873155.1 Pseudomonas sp. BN515
TGCGCTTCCGATCCGATTCACTCTTCTCGTCAGCGGGAGGCGCATTCTACAGCGTTCAAACTCGCTGTCAACACCTCCGATTCAGCTTCATTCGTCAGTGACGAACTGTTTGAAGCGAACCCTTCCAGCATCCTCCCCAAACACTTAACTCATTGATTTACAAGTAGTTTTGCTTGGCGACTGCGCCGGAAGTGGGGCGCATTATAGGGATGCAGAATCTGCCGTCAACACTTTTTTGAAAGTATCTTCAGCACGCCTTTCGTACCTATATAAGAAGGGCTAGATGACTTCCGCCTTGCGCAAGGCTTCCACTTGCTCCGCCGGCAGGCCCAGTATGCGCTGCAACACTTCCTGGGTGTGTTCGCCGAGAAGCGGCGGCGGCATGCGGTACTCCACTGGCGTTTCGGAAAGGCGCAGCGGACTGGCCACCTGCGGCACCACGCCGGCCAGGGGATGCTCCAACTCGACGCGAAGGCCGCGTGCCTGCACCTGGGGATCGGAGAACACCGCCGCCAGGTCGTTGATCGGCCCGCAGGGCACGCCGACCTCCTCCAATGCACTCACCCATTCGGCCGTGGTCTTGAAGACGGTGGCCTGGCGAATCATCGGAATCAGTTCAGCACGGTGCGCCACTCGCGCCTTGTTGCTTGAAAAACGCGGGTCGTCCGCCCACTCCCGATGACCGGCGACCTCGCAAAACTTGCGGAACTGGCTGTCGTTACCCACGGTGAGGATGAAATCCCCATCCGCAGTCGGAAAATCCTGATACGGCACTATGTTCGGGTGGGCGTTACCCAGACGCCGGGGCGGATTGCCCGTCGTCAGGTAGTTCATCGCCTGGTTGGCGAGACAAGCCACCTGCACGTCGAGCAGTGCCATGTCGATGTGCTGACCTTTGCCGCTAATGTCCCGCGAGGCCAGTGCAGCCAACATCGCCACCGAGGAATAGAGCCCGGTGAGGATGTCAGTCAGCGCCACACCCACCTTGACCGGACCGGCCCCTTCTTCCTGATCAGCGCGGCCGGTGATGCTCATCAACCCACCCAGGCCCTGAATCATGAAGTCATAACCGGCACGCTTGGCATAGGGACCGAACTGGCCGAAACCGGTGATCGAGCAATAGATGAGGCGCGGATTGATGGCCTTCAGCGACTCATAGTCCAGCCCATAGGCCGCCAGGCCACCCACCTTGAAATTCTCGATGAGGATGTCGGACTTCGCCGCCAGCTCGCGAACCAGCTTCTGGCCCTCGGGACGGGTGAAGTCGACGGTCACCGACTGCTTGTTGCGGTTGGCCGAGAGGAAATACGCGGCCTCGCTGGTATCCCGGCCATCGGCGCCCTTGAGGAAGGGCGGCCCCCAGGCACGGGTGTCGTCGCCTGAGCCCGGTCGTTCGACCTTGATTACCTCGGCCCCCAGGTCCGCGAGGATCTGGCCGGACCAGGGGCCAGCCAGCACGCGGGAGAGGTCGAGCACACGGATATGGGAGAGAGCGCCAGCCATGGGATCACCTGGGTTCGCTAAAGGACCCGGGCCTCGCACCTATATATAGAAGAGAGGCCCGGCGGATGATCAGAAGAACGCCTGGATGCCGGTCTGCGCGCGACCCAGGATCAGCGCGTGGACGTCGTGGGTACCCTCGTAGGTGTTCACCACTTCCAGGTTGACCAGGTGACGGGCCACGCCGAATTCGTCGGAGATGCCGTTGCCGCCCAGCATGTCGCGGGCCATGCGCGCGATATCCAGCGCCTTGCCGCACGAGTTGCGCTTCATGATCGAGGTGATTTCCACCGCGGCGGTGCCTTCATCCTTCATGCGACCCAGACGCAGGCAGCCTTGCAGCGCCAGGGTGATCTCGGTCTGCATGTCGGCCAGCTTCTTCTGGATCAGCTGGTTGGCGGCCAGCGGACGACCGAACTGGTTGCGGTCCAGCACGTACTGGCGAGCGGTGTGCCAGCAGGCTTCGGCGGCACCCAGGGCACCCCAGGAGATGCCGTAGCGTGCGGAGTTCAGGCAGGTGAACGGACCACGCAGGCCGCGCACATCCGGGAAGGCGTTCTCTTCCGGAACGAACACGTTGTCCATCACGATCTCGCCGGTGATGGAGGCGCGCAGGCCGACCTTGCCGTGGATAGCCGGAGCGGACAGGCCCTGCCAGCCCTTCTCGAGCACGAAGCCACGGATCTCGCCGGCATCGTCCTTGGCCCAGACAACGAAGACGTCCGCGATCGGGCTGTTGGTGATCCACATCTTGTTGCCGGTCAGGCGGTAGCCGCCGTCGACCTTCTTGGCGCGGGTGATCATCGAGCCCGGGTCGGAACCGTGGTTCGGCTCGGTCAGGCCGAAGCAGCCGATGTATTCGCCGCTGGCGAGTTTCGGCAGGTACTTCTGCTTGGTGGCTTCGTTGCCGAACTCGTTGATCGGCACCATCACCAGGGAGGACTGCACGCTCATCATCGAGCGGTAGCCGGAGTCGATACGCTCGACTTCGCGGGCGATCAGGCCGTAGCACACATAGTTCAGGCCGCTGCCGCCGTAGGCTTCCGGAATGGTCGCGCCGAGCAGGCCGGTTTCGCCCATCTCGCGGAAGATCGCCGGATCGGTCTGCTCATGGCGGAAGGCCTCGAGGACGCGCGGGGCCAACTTGTCGGCTGCGAACTGCTGGGCGCTGTCACGCACCATGCGCTCTTCTTCGGTGAGTTGCTGATCCAGCAGCAGCGGGTCGATCCAGTTGAAGCTTGCTTTGGCGGCCATGGGGAGTGTCCTCGGTAAGCGGGGTTCAGGGGGCGGGCCATCGCGGGCCACTGCCTTATTAGTGTTGACGCATCCTAGACAGCCTAGGCCCTATCGGACAAACGAGGATTTCGCATGCCGTTGTGCTAATTTCTCACTCCGAAAAGCCAAAAACCCCATTTTCAAGCCTTTATTTGTGAACCGGAGGTACAGCATGCGCCGCAAGATACCCAGCACCGGCGCCCTGGTCGCCTTCGAATCCGCTGCCCGCCACCAGAGTTTCACCAAGGCCGCCGATGAACTGGCGCTGACCCAGAGCGCCATCTGCCGACAGATTGCCGGCCTGGAAGAGTTTCTCGGACTGGAACTGTTCCGCCGCTCACGGCGCGGGGTGAAGCTGACCGAGGCCGGCCTGGCCTATTCACGACGCATCGCCGCCCAGCTCGACGCAGTGGAGCGCGACACACTCGCGGTGATGGGTCAGCAAGGCGCGATGACCGTGGAGCTGGCCATCGTGCCCACCTTCGGCACCCAGTGGCTGGTGCCCAGGCTGAAGGACTTCCAGCGCCTGCATCCGGAAGTGACGGTCAACCTGACCAACCGCACCCGCCCCTTCCTCTTCGCCGACACCGACTTCGATGCCGCCCTCTACTTCGGTGATGCCGAATGGTCGGGTACTCGCGCCGACTTCCTGATGCACGAAAACTCGGTGCCGGTATGCAGCCCCGCGCTGCTGGCGGGCCAGCACGGCCTGGACGCCGACGCCATCGCCCGCCTGCCACTGCTGCAACAGACCACCCGCCCCTACGCCTGGCGCCAGTGGTTCAGCTCCCTCGGGATGAACGTCGCCCGCGACCTCAGCGGCCCGCGCTACGAACTCTTTTCCATGCTTGCCCAAGCTGCGATGCACGAGATGGGCGTGGCGCTGATCCCGCCATTCCTGATCCAGCGCGAACTGGCCGACGGCCGCCTGGTGATCGCCCACTCCCACAGCTTCCGCAGCGACAAGGCCTATTACCTGATCATTCCCGAGCGCAAGCTCGAATCTGCCGCCCTGATCGCCTTCCGCGACTGGTTGGTAGACGCCGCGCGCGCCTACCGGAGCGAGGCCGGACTGGACTGACCCGGCGCTGTAACCCCAGGTAGCACCGCCCCGCTCGCCCGCGCTCAGCGGACGGAGGAAGGCCCGCTCCAGGCACCTGCACAACGCACCTATCACCCACTCGGGTGATAGGTGAAATCGCCCGTTCAGGCAGTTATGGCGCAGGTAGCGGCTGATTAGCATGAGGCCTCCCAAGACCCGCTCTGGAGAGCCGCATGACAACAAGAACAATGCGCGGAATCTTCCGGCCGCACACGCTGGCCGCCGCCATCGCCCTGGGTTGCAGCGCCCAGGCCTTTGCCATCACGTTCAACATTGGTGAAATCGAAGCCCAGTTCGACTCCTCCCTCTCGGTCGGCGCCAGCTGGGCCGTACGCTCGCCGGACCCGGAGTTCATTTCTACCGCCAGTGGCGGCGAAGCACTGTCGCGTACCTCCGACGACGGACGCCTGAACTTCAAGAAGGGGGAAACCTTCTCGAAGATCTTCAAGGGCATTCACGACCTGGAGCTGAAGTACGGCGACAGCGGAGTCTTCCTGCGCGGCAAGTACTGGTACGACTTCGAACTGAAGGACGAGCACCGGCTCTTCTATGACATCGACGATCACAACCGCAAAGAAGGCGCCAAGGCCTCCGGCGCCCAGTTGCTCGATGCCTTCCTCTATCACAACTACAACCTGGGGGACCTGCCGGGCAGCTTCCGTGTCGGCAAACAGGTGGTGAGCTGGGGCGAGAGCACCTTCATCGGCAACAGCATCAACTCGATCAACCCCATCGACGCGGCGGCTTTCCGTCGCCCCGGCGCCGAGATCAAGGAAGGCCTGATCCCGGTGAACATGATCTACCTGTCCCAGAGCCTGACCGACAATCTCTCGGCCGAGGCCTTCTACCAGCTGGAATGGGACCAGACGGTGGCCGATAACTGCGGCACCTTCTTCTCCACCTCGGACGTGGTGGCCGACGGCTGCGTCGACCGCCTGGTGGTCGCCGGTCCGGACCTGCCCCCCGGCGAGTCGAACAACACAGGTCCGGCCACAGGCAACAACCTGTACATTCCCCGCGCCGGCGACCGCGACGCCCGCGACAGCGGCCAGTTCGGCGTGGCCCTGCGCTGGTTCGTACCCGAATTCAACGACACAGAGTTCGGTGCCTATGCGATGAACTACCACAGCCGCGGCCCGATCTTCTCCACCATCCGCACCACCACCCCGAGCCCCGCGATCATTCCGGGCGCCCCTGGTGCGCGCTACTTCATCGAGTACCCGGAAGACATCCGCCTCTATGGCCTGAGCTTCCAGACCAACATCGAAGGCACCTCGCTGGCCGGTGAAGTCAGCTTCCGCCCGAACATGCCACTGCAGCTCAACAGTACCGACCTGTCCTTCGCTGCCCTTGGCGTGCCCAACTCGCCGATCTTCGAAAGCGGCCATTCCCTCAACCGCGCTGGCGAGGACCTGCACGGCTACGAACGCAAGCCGGTCACCCAGGCCCAGGTCACCGCCACCCAGTTCATCGACCAGGTCATGGGGGCGAGCCGCCTGACCTTGGTAGGCGAGGTCGGCTACAACCACATCGGTGGCCTGGACGACGACATCGGCGAACTGCGCTTTGGCCGCGACCCCATCTACGGCCCCGGTCAGTTGTCCTCCCAGGCCGTGTGCCTGGCGCTCACCGCCGCCAGCCCGCTGCAGCGCGAGTGCAACGACGACGGCTTCTACACCAGCAGCTCCTGGGGTTACCGCGCCCGCGCCAGCCTGGACTACAGCAACGTCTTCGCCGGCATCAACCTGACCCCGAGCATCGCCTGGTCCCATGACGTGGACGGCTACGGCCCGAACTTCAACGAAGGCTCCAAGGCCATCAGTCTCGGCCTCAACGCCGAGTACCAGAACACCTACACCGCCAGCCTGTCGTACACCGACTTCTTCGGCGGCCACTTCAACCCGACCACTGACCGCGACTTCGTCGCCCTCAGCTTCGGCCTCAACTTCTGACCGCAAGGACTCCCAGAATGACCCAGAGAAGATTCCTGCAAAGCAGCGTGCTGGCCCTCAGCCTGATCGCCGCCAACGTCATGGCCGCCGTCACCCAGGAGGAAGCCGCGCAGCTCGGTACCAGCCTCACCCCGCTGGGTGCGGAAAAGGTCGGTAATGCCGACGGCAGCATCCCGGCCTGGACCGGCGGGCTGCCGACCAACGCCGCGGAGGTCGACTCCAACGGTTTCGTCGGCAACCCCTACGCCAACGAACAGCCGCTGTTCACCATCACCGCCGCCAACGCCGAGCAGTACAAGGACAAGCTGTCCCCTGGGCAGATGGCGATGTTCAAGCGCTACGCCAGCACCTACAAGATCCCGGTCTACCCCAGCCACCGAAGCGCCGCCGCACCCCAGCCCATCTACGACGCGGCGAAGCAGAGCGCGCTGAGCACCCAGCCGGTGGACGGCGGCAATGGCCTGTCCAACTTCGCCGACAGCCACTACTACGCTTTCCCGATTCCCAAGGATGGTGTGCAGGTGATGTGGAACCACATCACCCGTTACCGCGGCGGCAACGCCCGGCGCCTGGTGGTCCAGGCCACCCCGCAGACCAACGGCTCTTTCACGCCGGTGCAGTTCCAGGACGAGGTGGCCTTCCCGGCGGACATGAACGAGCTGGACAAGGAGAAGTCCGCCAACGTGCTGCTCTACTTCAAGCAGCGTGTCCTGGCACCCTCGCGCCTGGCGGGTAACGTGCTGCTGGTTCACGAGACCATCGACCAGGTGAAGGAACCGCGCCTGGCCTGGCTCTACAACGCCGGCCAGCGCCGCGTGCGCCGCGCCCCGCAGGTCGCCTACGACGGCCCGGGCACCGCCGCCGACGGCATGCGCACCGCCGACAACTTCGACATGTTCTCCGGCGCTCCAGACCGCTACGACTGGAAGCTCATCGGCAAGAAGGAGATGTACATCC
Organism: Pseudomonas sp. BN515; assembly: GCF_029873155.1. Lineage (NCBI taxonomy): Bacteria > Pseudomonadati > Pseudomonadota > Gammaproteobacteria > Pseudomonadales > Pseudomonadaceae > Pseudomonas > Pseudomonas sp. BN515. The sequence goes on from NZ_SSOH01000029.1 coordinate 6,787, forward strand.
CCTACAACAGCTACAAGCTGGAATCGCCCAAGCTCACCTACAAGGAGATCATCCAGCCGGGCCACCTGAACCAGGACCTGACCCGCTACGAGCTGCACCGCGTCTGGGAGGTGGTCGCCACGCTGAAGCCCAACGAGCGCCACATCTATGCCAAGCGCCACTACTTCATCGATGAGGACAGCTGGCAGATCGCCTATGCCGACCACTACGACGGTCGCGGCCAGCTCTGGCGCGTCGGTGAAGGCCACGCCAGCTACCACTACCAGCGCCAGGTGGCCACCTACGCGGTGGAAGCCCTCTACGACATCATCGCCGGTCGCTACATCGCCCTCGGCCTGAAGAACGAAGAGAAGCACGGCATCGAGTTCGGCTTTGCCGCCACCGGTGCCGACTACACCCCGGCCGCCCTGCGCAACGCCGGCATCCGCTGACCCCTCCGGGCGCCCCGATCCAGGGGCGCCCCTTTCTTCCGCACTGCCGTGTTATGGCGCCCCATCAGCGCCGTGCATGCTACTTCTAGCCCACCTGGGGCCGATCTAGTCTGCGAGGGTCCGGTTCACCCATAACAACAACTCCGCGAGAACCGCCTCATGCCCCGTCACGGCCAGACACCGCACGTCCTTCCGTCTCGCCTGCCACGCCTGCCCCCGGCCCATGTCCCACGTCCGCGACTGGTCGAACGCCTCGCCGCCCAGGATGCACAGCTTCGCCTGCTCTGCGCCCCGGCCGGCTTCGGCAAGAGCGTGCTGATCAACGAATTTCTCCGCGCCCAGGCCGAGCCGGCACTGGTCATCTGGCTCAACCTCGCCGGCCAGGCGCTGACGCCGGAGCAACTGCTCGCGCAACTCGCCGCCGAACTGGCCGAGAACGTCCCTACCCTGCCCACCACCCAAGCCCTGCAGCAGCTGCTGGCGCATCGCGGCGAACCGGTATGGCTGGTCCTGGATGATTACCCTGGCCATCCCCCCGCCGGGCTCGATGACTGCATCGACCAGCTCCTGGCACGCGCCCTGCCCGACCTGCGCCTGCTGGTCAGCGTACGCCAGCGTCCGGCCTGGAACCTGCCGCGCCTGCTATTGGCCGGAGAACTGCTGGAACTGGACGCCACCCAGCTGGCTTTCGATCGCCAGCAGCACGAACAACTGGTGGAGCAACTGGCGCCGCGAACCAGTGCCGCCCTGCGCGAAGAGCTCTGGCAGGAAACCGAAGGCTGGTGCGCCGGCGTGCGCCTGCACCTTTCCGCCAAGGCGCCCACCAGCGCTAGCGGCAACCACTGCTGGCTCAGGGAATACCTGGACCACGAACTGCTCAACCGCCTGAGTCCTGAAGAGGCCAACTGCCTGTTCGCCCTGGCGCACCTGCCGAAGGTGTCGGCCGAGCTCTGCCAGCACCTCTGGGAAGAGAGCGACGGCGCCGGGCTCTTCGAGCGCCTGCTGGCGCGGCAGGCCTTCTGCATGCCGCTGGACGAACACGGCACCTGGTACCGCGTGCTGCCGGCCGTGGCCCGCGCCTTGCGCCACCGCATCAGCGAAGCCGCCGCCACCCGCCTGCACCTCAGCGCTTGCCGCATGTTCATCGCCGCCGGCCAGGTGGAGGACGCCATCGAGCAGGCCCTCTGTGCCGGCCAACCGGAAGCGGCGGCCAACTACCTGGAGCGCCTCGGCCAGGAATGGCTGACCGGCGAACAGCACCTGGCCCACCTCCTGGCCTGGCGCGCGCGCCTACCCGCGGCCCTGCTGGAAAGCACGCCGCGCCTGCTCAGCCTGAATGCCTGGGGACTGCTGATTTCCTGGCGCCTGGACGAAGCCGAAGCCTGCATCGCCAAGCTCGGCCATTTCCTGCCGCAACCGACGGCCCTGCGTAACCGCAAGCTGCTGGCCAACTGGCAGGCCCTGCACGGCGTGCTCACCGCACTGCGCGGCCAGTCCGTCGCCAACGCGCAGCTGCACTGCCGCGAGGCACTGGAACACCTGCCCGAACACGACTGGATGCCCATCCTGTTCTGCTACTCCAGCCTGGCACGGGTGGCCATGGCCAGCGGCGTTCCCGAAGAGGCGCAGCCCCACCTGCAAAAGGCGCTGGAGATCGCCCGCCGTCACGGCAGCCTGCTGTTCGAAGTGCTGCTCAACCTGGACCGCATTCGCCTGCTCCTGCTGCGTGGTGAGTTCGGTCGGGCCCAGACCCTGCTGGAGCAGAGTTTCGCGCTGATCGGCCGGCGCAAGCAGGTAGACAGCCTGATGCTCGGCCGCCTGCACCTGATCCAGGCGGAATTGCACCTGATCGCCGATCGACCCGACGAGGCCGAACGTGCCCTGCGCACCGGCCTGGAGCAGGCCCACGAATGCCAGGACCCTTTCGCCCTGCATGGTTTCCTCGGCCTGGCGGAACTCCGCGCCCGTCGTGGCCAATTCGACGAGGCCTACCAGGAACTGCGCGAAGCCGAACGGCAGATGCACTGCCGCCAGGTCTGGCGCTACGCCTACAGCGGTGTGCTGAACCTGCAGGGCATGCGCGTGCTGGCCCGCCAGGGACGCTGGGAGCGCATCGAGCCGGTCGCCCTGCGCATCCAGCGCTACTTCGAGGGCGATTGCCGCTGGATGGCACCGCTGGACTACCCCACGCTACCCCTGCGCAACCAGCTGCTGCTGGCTCGCGCGCAACTGGAATCCGGGCGCGCCGAAGAGGCCGAAGTCATGCTCCAGACACTGCTGGAGCACTGCCAGGCGCTACAGTTCGTGCCCCTGGCCTGCGAAGTGCAACTCGCCCTGGCCACCACCTGGCACGCCCTCGGCCGTGCCGAGGCCAGCCAGCTGCAACGCCAGGCCCTGGAACAGGCCGAGCGCCTGGGCATGCAATGCCTGCTGCGGGATTACCCGCGTTGCGACAGCGCCGGCTCGGTCGACAACGACCAGGGCAGCCTGCTCAGCCAGCGCGAACGTGCCGTCCTGCAATTGCTGGCCGAAGGCTTCTCCAACCAGGAAATCGGCGGCTACCTGTTCATTTCGGTGAACACGGTTAAAACCCACACGAAGAAGATCAACAGCAAGCTCGGCGTGAAACGCCGGACCCAGGCGGTGATGCGCGCCAAGACCCTGGGATTGCTGGTCTAGGGGCCTCAATCGGCAACGCGCCTTGCATCCCCCGGCGGGGTGGAAATCCTTCCCGTGGTTTCCACCCTGCGTACGCAACCGCCGGCAAAAGCCGGACACCCCCTGGTATCGCCTGCCCGAATTTCACCCGAGCGACATCGTCCGTTCCCATTACGGCACCCGCGACAAATTGGCGCAGCCCGCGAGGCGACTGGGTTGCGCGCGAACTACCCTTCTCCTTGCCAATCGGCTGAAATCGCAATCCTGACTCTGTAGTCAAACATTTTCAAAAGCTACAGAACGCCCATTTTCCGCAGCCTTATGGCAACTATTAAAAAGTCTTACTAACAGTGCGCCAGCCATTAACGGCAGGATGTCACGTACCCAAAGCCTGTACTGGCGCTGCTTTGATGGATAGTCATTCAGCCTGGGGATGGAGACCGGCACCGGATTCCTTGGTGAAGGCCTGCCTCCATCAGTGATGGCGGGGGCTGGAACGGAAGCCAGGGACAACAAGTCTAATCGTGACTTGTAGTTATTGTGCCGTTTTACTCCAGAACTGCTTGAAGCAGTTGAGGTTCCGATTGCAGAATGCCGCGCCACCAGGTTTCGGCTGTTGCGATACCAGGCTGTTGAAAGGCGGATCCGCCTCGCCAGAGCACCATCCGCAGTGCACTGGTTCACCAGATCGATCACGCAGGAGATTTGAAGTGCACATCGGTGTTCCTCTCGAAAGCCATGCTGGCGAGACGCGGGTTGCCGCGACGCCCGAAACCATCAAGAAGCTGGTGAGCCAAGGCCACCGGGTGACGGTCCAAAGTGGTGCCGGCGTCAGCGCCAGCATTCCGGACAGCGCTTATGAAGCCGTTGGTGCCGCCATCGGCAACGACGCCGCCGCCTTCGGTGCCGACCTGGTGCTGAAAGTGATTGCCCCGACCGAAGGCGAGCTGGCCCACATGCGTGCCGGCGCCGTGCTGGTGGGCATGCTCAACCCCTTCAGCAACGAGACCATCGCGCGCATGAACGCTCGTGGCATCACCGCCTTCGCCCTCGAAGCGGCGCCGCGCACCTCCCGCGCCCAGAGCCTCGACGTGCTGTCGTCCCAGGCCAACATCGCCGGCTACAAGGCCGTGCTGCTGGCGGCTCACCACTACCCGCGCTTCATGCCGATGCTGATGACCGCCGCCGGCACCGTTAAGGCCGCGCGCATCCTCATCCTCGGTGCCGGCGTAGCAGGCCTGCAGGCCATCGCCACGGCCAAGCGCCTGGGCGCGGTGATCGAGGCGTCCGACGTGCGTCCGGCGGTGAAGGAGCAGATCGAATCCCTCGGCGCCAAGTTCGTCGACGTGCCGTTCGAGACCGATGAAGAGCGCGAATGCGCCCAAGGCGTTGGCGGTTACGCCCGTCCGATGCCGGCCTCGTGGATGGAGCGTCAGGCCAAGGCCGTGCACGAGCGCGCCAAGCAGTCCGACATCGTCATCACCACCGCGCTGATCCCGGGCCGCAAGGCACCGACCCTGCTGCACGAGGCCACCGTTGCCGAAATGAAGCCGGGCTCCGTGGTCATCGACCTGGCCGCTGCCCAGGGCGGTAACTGCCCGCTGACCGAAGCCGACCAGGTAGTGGTCAAGCACGGCGTGACCATCGTCGGCCACAGCAACCTGGCTGCCATGGTGCCGGCGGACGCCTCCGCCCTCTATGCGCGCAACCTGCTGGATTTCCTCAAGCTGATCATCGACAAGGACGGCCAGCTCAACGTCAACCTCGAAGACGACATCGTCGCCGCATGCCTGATGTGCCGCGACGGCAATGTCGTGCGTAGCAACGGCGCTCCCGCCGGGACCGCTGCTCCGCAAAAAGTAAACGCATAAGGATAGAGACCATGGACCTTATTTCCGACGGCATCTACAACCTGATCATCTTCGTGCTGGCCATCTACGTCGGCTACCACGTGGTGTGGAACGTCACCCCGGCCCTGCACACCCCGCTGATGGCCGTGACCAACGCCATCTCGGCGATCGTGATCGTCGGCGCCATGCTGGCCGCCGCCCTCACCGTCACCCCGCTGGGCAAAGCCATGGGCACCCTGGCGGTGGCACTGGCCGCGGTGAACGTCTTCGGTGGCTTCCTGGTCACCCGTCGCATGCTGGAAATGTTCAAGAAGAAAGCGCCGAAAGCGGCTGCGGAGAAACACTGACCATGAGCATGAACCTGATCACTGTTCTCTACCTCGTCGCCTCGGTGTGCTTCATCCAGGCGCTCAAGGGCCTGTCGCACCCGACTTCGTCGCGTCGCGGCAACCTGTTCGGCATGGTCGGCATGGCCATCGCCGTGCTCACCACCATCGGCCTCATCTATAAGCTGGGCGCGGACCTCGCCACCCAGGGCATCGGCTACGTGATCGTCGGCCTGCTGGTCGGCGGTACCGCTGGTTCGATCATGGCCAAGCGCGTCGAGATGACCAAGATGCCGGAGCTGGTCGCCTTCATGCACAGCATGATCGGTCTGGCTGCGGTATTTATCGCCATCGCTGCCGTGGTCGAGCCGCAATCCCTGGGCATCGTCGCTGCCCTGGGCGACGCCATCCCGGCTGGTAACCGCCTGGAACTGTTCCTCGGCGCGGCCATCGGTGCCGTTACCTTCTCCGGTTCGGTCATCGCCTTCGGCAAGCTGTCCGGCAAGTACAAATTCCGCCTGTTCCAGGGTGCCCCGGTGCAGTTCGCCGGCCAGCACAAGCTGAACCTGCTGGTTGGCCTGGCGATCATCGGCCTGGGTCTGTACTTCACCTTCACCGGCAACATCGGCGCCTTCGCCCTGCTGGTGGCGCTGGCCTTCGTCATCGGCGTGCTGATCATCATCCCGATCGGTGGCGCGGACATGCCGGTGGTGGTGTCCATGCTGAACAGCTACTCGGGCTGGGCGGCGGCCGGTATCGGCTTCTCGCTGAACAACTCGATGCTGATCATCGCCGGCTCCCTGGTGGGCTCCTCGGGTGCGATCCTCTCCTACATCATGTGCAAGGCGATGAACCGCTCCTTCTTCAACGTCATCCTCGGCGGCTTCGGTGCCGAAGCGGATGCCGGTGCAGCGAGTGGCAGCAAGGAGCAGCGTCCGGTGAAGTCCGGTTCGTCCGACGACGCGGCCTTCCTGCTGACCAACGCCGACAGCGTGATCATCGTCCCCGGCTACGGCCTGGCGGTGGCCCGTGCCCAGCACGCGCTGATGGAGCTGTCCGAGAAGCTGTCCCACCGTGGTGTGAACGTGAAGTACGCGATCCACCCGGTTGCCGGCCGTATGCCGGGCCACATGAACGTCCTGCTGGCCGAGGCCGAAGTGCCTTACGAGCAAGTGTTCGAGATGGAAGACATCAACTCCGAGTTCGGCCAGGCCGACGTGGTGCTGGTGCTCGGCGCGAACGACGTGGTCAACCCGGCCGCGAAGAACGATCCGAAGTCGCCCATCGCCGGCATGCCGATCCTGGAAGCCTTCAAGGCCAAGACCATCATCGTGAACAAGCGCTCCATGGCCAGCGGCTACGCCGGCCTGGACAACGAACTGTTCTACATGGACAAGACCATGATGGTGTTCGGCGACGCCAAGAAGGTGATCGAGGACATGGTCAAGGCTGTCGACTAAGCCCTGTCCCGCGATACCGAAAACCCCGGCCTGGTGCCGGGGTTTTTCTTTTGGGGGACGGTTTTGTCTTTGCTTTCCCTGTAGGGGCGAATTCATTCGCCAAGGACTGCGCAGCGGCCCCGAATAGATTGCAGATGGCAGACCTTCGGCCTGCTTGGCGATTGAAATCGCCCCTACAGGTATTCCGACCCGCCGAGCCATTAACCGACAAAAGGCCCAAAATAGAGCCATTTCTTCGACCTTGGTATAGAAGCCGGGCACCCCGCCAGTCCCTAGACTGCGCGGCTCCTACCCCGTTGTCCGAGGTTTTCCCCCATGTACTCCGAGCGCGTGCGCCTGTCCTCCCTGCTGGACAAGGTGATGAGTGCGGCCGAGGCCGCTGCCCTGATCGAAGACGGCATGACCGTCGGCATGAGCGGCTTCACTCGTGCCGGTGAGGCCAAGGCCGTGCCCCAGGCGCTGGCCGCACGCGCCAAGGAGCAGCCGCTGCAGATCAGCCTGATGACCGGCGCCAGCCTCGGCAACGACCTCGACAAGCAACTCACCGAGGCCGGCGTGCTGGCCCGCCGCATGCCGTTCCAGGTGGACAGCACCCTGCGCAAGGCGATCAACGCCGGCGAGGTGATGTTCATCGATCAGCACCTGTCCGAAACCGTCGAGCAACTGCGCAACCACCAGCTCAAGCTGCCCGACATCGCGGTGATCGAAGCCGTGGCCATCACCGAGGAAGGCCATATCGTGCCGACCACCTCCGTGGGCAACTCCGCCAGCTTCGCGATCTTCGCCAAGCGCGTGATCGTCGAGATCAACCTGGCGCACAACCCCAACCTGGAAGGCCTGCATGACATCTATATCCCGACCTACCGGCCGACCCGCACACCGATTCCGCTGACCCGCGTGGACGACCGCATCGGTGGCACCGCCATCCCGATCGACCCGGCCAAGATCGCTGCCATCGTCATCACCGACCAGCCGGACTCCCTGTCCACCGTGCTGCCGCCGGATCACGAGACCCAGGCCATCGCCGATCACCTGATCGACTTCTTCAAGCGTGAAGTGGAAGCCGGGCGCATGAGCAATAACCTGGCGCCGCTGCAGGCTGGCATCGGCAGCATCGCCAACGCCGTTATGTGCGGCCTGATCGAGTCGCCCTTCCAGGACCTCACCATGTACTCCGAGGTGCTGCAGGACTCCACCTTCGACCTGATCGACGCCGGCAAGCTGAGCTTCGCCTCGGGCAGCTCCATCACCCTTTCCGCCCGTCGCAACAGCGACGTCTTCGGCAACCTCGAGCGCTACAAGGACAAGCTGGTCCTGCGCCCGCAGGAAATCTCCAACCACCCCGAAGTGGTGCGGCGCCTGGGGATCATTGGCATCAACACCGCCCTGGAGTTCGATATCTACGGCAACGTCAACTCCACCCACGTGGGCGGGACGAAAATGATGAACGGCATCGGCGGCTCCGGCGACTTCGCCCGCAACGCCCACCTGGCCATCTTCGTCACCAAGTCCATCGCCAAGGGCGGCGCCATTTCCAGCGTGGTGCCCATGGTCAGCCATGTGGACCACACCGAGCACGACGTGGACATCCTGGTCACCGAACAAGGCCTGGCCGACCTTCGCGGCCTGGCACCCCGCGAGCGCGCGCGGGTGATCATCGAAAACTGTGTGCACCCGGATTTCCGCCAACCATTACAGAACTACTTCGACGCAGCCTGCACGAAGGGCGGCCATACCCCCCATGTACTGCGAGAAGCCATGTCCTGGCATATCAATCTGGAAGAAACCGGTCGGATGCTGGCCAACTGATCCGGTTGGAGCAAAACAGTTATGGGCTTGTAACCATTGATTCTGACGGTGTGGCCTAAAAACAGTTTCTGAAAATTCAGAACTGTACTGTTCAAAAACCCTGCTGCTCGTTATTTGCACAGAAAAAACTGTGGTTTCCTGTTGAATTACGAGTGATTCAACGGGTAACCCATACAGTTGTGCAATATTTCAGCAAAACAGTTGATAAGCATGCTAATAAAGGCCAGCACAATTTAGAGCAACTGTGACTACAGAGGCGGCTGTTCCGGGTCCATCATAGGCACCAGTTGATAACCAAGCCCCGCCACAAGCGGGAAGGACCTGCCGCCATGGAACGTACCCTCAGTTCCGACCTGATTTTCGAAAGTGCCGAACAATCCCCGAAATCTTCTTGGGCCCTGCGCACTGTTTCCACCCTGCTGCTGTGGCAGCGCCGCATCGCCAGCCGTCATCAACTGGCCATGCTGGACCATCGCCTGCTGGCCGACGCTGGCATCAGCGAAGCACAGCGCGAAGCCGAACTGAACAAGCCCTTCTGGCGCTAAGCAGTTCGCCGGGTCTAGAGGCCCGGATGCAACACCCCAGACAGAACCCGTCGCCGCCCGCGACGGGTTTCGTCGTTTCTGGGGCCCGGAATTTTCCGGCAACTGAAGAGCGAACTGTAGGGTGCGCGGCGCACCGACATTCCCGGACTTCCCGGTGCGCGCGGCGCACCCTACGACGCAGCCCCAACACAGCTGCACTGGATCAGACCGATACAGTTTCCAAGAAAACTCATCTGCTACAGCACAATTCACCCTCGCTGTGACTGCACAGTTTTTCAGCAGAACGAGATCATGGCCTCCCATAACCAATCCCCGCATTGCTGCGGGAAGGAAAAGCGCCATGGACCGCACTCTTACTGCCTCTGCCACTGCCCAGTTCGAATCCAGCCGCCTGCGCACCCACTGGTACCTGCGCCTGTTCGCCACCCTGGCCCAATGGCAGCGTAATGCGCGCACGCGGCACCAGCTCGCACAGCTGGACGCCCGCGCCCTGGCCGATGTGGGTATCAGTCCGAGCGAACGCTACCAGGAGCTGGAGCGTCCCTTCTGGCGTTGAGTGCGGATGTGCGGCCCCGCGCGTCGGACGCATCGAGGCGAACCCATCACCTCGCCGACGCGCAGTCGCCATTCATGAGCGCTTAGCCAGTACTGGCCTGGAACAGCCATATTGACTAGGCTTTCCTCCCAGCCGGTGGCATTTATCACGCCGCCGTCCCGGTCAGTAAAAGGAGCCCCTCATGACCTCTATTCGCCTGCTCAGCGCGGCCGCCCTGCTGGCGCTCGCCACCAGCGCCTCGGCCACCAGCTTCGTGGTTACCACTGACGCCGTGGTCAACGCCGTCAAGGCCACCTCGGATGCCACGTCCGACGTTACCTCCTCGTCCTTCGACGACGACAAGATCGTGCTCGCCGCTCGCGAAGACGCCGCCAGCTTCGTTGCCAGCAACGGTGATATCCGCGGGGCCCGACTGGAAGCCGCGTTCAAGCACATCCGCAGCGCACAGCCGCAACTGGCGGCCAGCGACCTGCAACTGGCCCAGGCCATCCTCGCCCTCTGACGGCACCCGCCGGGCCGCGCCAGTCGCGGCCCAACAGGCTGCACGCCGCATGCCGCCTGGCTCTCGTCCGCCCATTCCGCTAACCTTCGCGCCCTGCGCCCGAGGCTGAGAACTGCCGACGGGCAATTCCGTCCAATGCCTTAGAAATTTCCAACGGAGAGCTTCCATGCGCCGCTCGCTGTCTGTCGCAGCCATCGCCCTTTCCCTCGTTGCCGGTGCCGCCCAGGCCCAGACCCTGGTGGCGACCAGCAACATCATCGTCCGCGCGCTGGATCGCACCCTCGACTTCACCTCCGACACCACCACCTCGATCCGCGACATGAAGGTCGTCGTGGCGGCCCGTGACGACGCCGCCAGCTTCGTCGCCAGCGCCGGCGAGATCCGTGGCGCCCAGCTGGAAGCCGCCTTCGCCGCCCTGCGCGAACAGTTCCCGCAAGCCCGCGAGGCCAGCGACATGGCCCTGGCGGAAACCATCGTCGCCCTCTGACCCTCACGAGCATCAGCCCCTGAACACCTGGTTTCGCCGAATCTGCCTGGGCAGTCTGTTACTGGCAGGCAGCGCCCAGGCCGAGTTGCGCCTGGCACTGGATGACGAAGGGCTGACCGCAGCCCAGCGTCAGGCCAGCCAGCAATTGCTGGACGAGGCCCTTGCGGCCCTGCCGCCGACCTTCATCCAGCGCCTGGATCGGGAAGTGGAAGTGGGCTGGAGCGACGACCTGCCGGAGAACGGCTACGGCCGGGCCACCCGCTTGGATGCCCTGGTGCTCAACCGCAGCCTGCTGGCGGGTCTCACCGACGGCAGCGCGGCGCCCCAGAAGACCAATCGCGTGCACGGCACGGTGCGCCGCGAACTGCTGGCAACGGTCCTCCACGAACTGACCCACCTCTACGACCGCGCACGGCTCTGGTCCGCCGCCGAGAAGACGCAGCAGTTCCGCTGCCGCAACCAGGCCGGCAGCAACGGCCTGGTGGGGCTGCCCGGCAACTGCCGCGGGCAGACCGAACGCCGCTTCACCCTGAGCGACGACCCGCGCCTGCTCGACCTCGCTGGCTGGCCGCAGTACGTGGGCAGACGTGGCCAGCGCGAGCAGGACAACCACCAGGTGGCGCGCAGCCCGGACATCTACGAGCTGTCGAACCCCCGCGAATTCGTCGCGGTGAACATGGAGTACTTCCTCCTCGACCCGGCCTATGGCTGCCGCCGCCCGACGCTCTATCGCTATTACCGCGAACACTTCGATTGGGCACCGGAACGGCAAGGCACCTGCAACGACGGCTACGCCTATCTCAACGCCGGCCGCGACTTCGACAAGCAGCCCCTGGGCAAGCTCGACCCCGAGCGCGTCTACGAGGTGGATTACCTGTTCGCCGAAGCCAACCAGAACTGGGTGAGCCGCTGGGGCCACAGCATGCTGCGCCTGGTGATCTGCGCCCCCGGCCGCCCGCGCGGGCCGGACTGCCGCCTCGATCTCGACCAGCACCTGGTGCTGTCTTACCGCGCCTTCGTTGGCGACGTGCAGCTCTCCAGCTGGGACGGCCTCACCGGCGCCTATCCGTCGCGCCTGTTCGTGCTGCCGCTGCACCAGGTGATCGAGGAGTACACCAAGGTCGAGCTGCGCAGCCTGGCCTCGGTGCCGCTCAAGCTCAGCCGCGCGGAAGTGGAAACCCTGGTGGAACACGCCGCCGAGATGCACTGGAGCTACGACGGCGACTACTGGTTCCTCTCCAACAACTGCGCCGTGGAAACGCTCAAGCTATTGCGCAGCGGCACCGACCACCCGGCCCTGCGCGACCTCGACAGCATCATGCCTAACGGCCTCCTGAAGCTGCTGGAAGGCCGCGGCGTGGCCGACCCCACGCCCCTGGAAGATCCCAAGGAGGCCTTGCGCCTGGGTTATCGCTTCGACTCCTTCCGTGATCGCTACCAGGCCATGTTCAAGATCCTCCGCGAGCGCCTGAACGTGCCGCAGGAACAAGTGGAAGACTGGCTGGAACTGCCCGCCGAACAGCGCCGCCCCTGGTTCGACAAGGCTGACCTTCGCGCCAGCGCCGCCCTGCTCCTGCTGGAACAAGCCGCCCAACGTCGCCAGTTGCTGCTGGCCCAGGACGAGCTCAAGCGAAACTACCTCAACTCCCGCGAACAGGCCGGGCAGACCCGATTCGCCAAGGCCGGCGGCACCCTGGAGCAGATGCTCGCCAACAGCGGTTTCCTCAGCCGCCCGGCTGAACTGCTGCAAGGTGGCTACGGCCTGCCGCAAAGCGCCGAGTGGCAACGCCTGGAAGCCGAAAGCAGCAGCCGCCAGCAGACCATGCGCAAGCTCAACGACGACCTCGACCGCGAAGTCCGCAGCTTGCTGGAACCCCAGCGCATGGCCGAGCTGAATGCCACCGAAGCCAACCTCAAGGCCATTGGCACGCACCTGCGCCAGTTGCACAAGCAGTCCGGCGGGTTGGTCCTTCCGTAAAGCACGCCATGTGCTCTCCGTAGGTTGGTGCAGAGCGAAGCGAAGCCCAACGATTCCGCACTCGGGGCCGTTGGGTTTCGCGGAGCTCTACCCAACCTACGAAAGGCCCGCCATTGCGGCTGAACAATGCGCACCGGCACCCCGTGCAGAGATTTCGGTGCGCGCAGCACACCCTACGCGGTCCCGACTCACAGCTGCTCCTCATCCTCCTCCGGCAACTGCGGGTCCAGGTGCAGCCACGGCAGGCGGCTCTTCACCCAGATATGCCGGTCCGGCGGAGCGGTTTCGGGCCGGTCCAGGGTGGCCACCGTCAGGTCCAGGGTGTCCGGGGCAAGCTGGGTGAAGAACGCCAACTGGCTGCCGCAGTTCGCGCAGAAGTAGCGGATGCAATTGGCGGACGAGGCGTATTCGGCCGGCGTGCCGTCGGTCCAGCGGAAGCTCGCCAGAGGTACCGTGGCCCAGGTGGTGACGATGCCGCCGGTGGTCCGCCGACAGATCGAGCAATGGCAGTGGGCAACATCGGTCAAGGGCGCCTCGACGGTGTAGCGCAGCTGCCCACAGTGGCAGCCGCCGGTGTGCAGTTCGGACATGGCAGTCTCCGTTCGCTGGGTCCTGAATAACGCTAGCAGGCGGTTGCGCAGGGCCGTCTGCATACCGAAGATGAAGGCTTCCCGCTGACTGGATGTCGCTGTGCTCACCCTCTTCCAGGCCCTCTGGCCCCTCTTCGCCCTGATCATCGGCGGCTACCTGCTGCGCCGCTGGGACTTCCCCGGCGAAGCCTTCTGGCCCGCCGCCGAGCGCCTGAACTACTTCATCCTGTTCCCCGCCCTGCTCTTCAGCAGCCTGGCCACCGCACCGCTGCACAACCCGGCGCTACCCCGCCTGGCCCTGGCGGTGTTCCTGGGCCTCGGCATCGGCTGGGCCGCCCTGCTGCTCGCACGACGCCTGCTGAACTGGCCAGCCGCGCGCTTCGGCGCCATCACCCAGGGCATCCTGCGCTTCAACACCTACCTGGGCCTGGCCGCCATCGGCAGCCTCTTTGGCAAGGATGGCCTGGCCATTGCGGCGCTGATGCTGGCCCTGATGGTGCCGACGGTGAACCTGATGTCGGTCTGGGCCCTGACCGCCGAGCGCGGCGTAAACCTGCGCGGCCTGCTGCTGCCGGTGGCGAAGAACCCGCTGATCCTCGCCTGCCTGGCCGGCGCCCTGGTCAACCTGGCCGGCATCGGCCTGCCCGGCGGCACCGACCGCCTGCTCAACCTGCTGGCAGTGGCCAGCCTGCCACTGGGCCTACTCTGCGTCGGTGCGGCGCTGCGGCCACAGGAACTGGCCGGCGAGGCTCCCGCCCTGGCCTGGAACTGCGCCCTGCGCCTGCTGGCCATGCCCGCCCTCGCCTTTCTGGTGGCCCGCGTGCTCAGCCTGCCGACCATGGAAAGCAGCATCCTGGTGCTGTTCTTCGCCCTGCCCACCGCGCCCACGGCCTATGTGCTGACCCGCCAGCTCGGCGGCGACAGCCACCTGATGGCCGGCATCATCACCCTGCAGACCCTGCTCGCCGCCGGCAGCCTGCTGCTGGTGATGCGCACGCTGTCCGCCTGACGCCACAGAGGCAAGTCCACCGTTCGTCGACAAATCGCCACGTAATCGGTACCGATCACCGCCGAAAGCTGGCTGAAAGGTTGCGGGCTTAGCATCCGCCCCACTACCGGCACCAGACCGGTAACCCGAAAACAACAAGATTGGTGATCGATATGTTCTGCTCCCGCTGCCTGCCCGGCACTCCTCCGCCCGTCCTCCGCACGTCTTCGGCCCAGCGCTGATTTCCACCCGCCCCGCCCGAATCACGTCCGGAGAACCGCCATGCTGACTCTGCTCGGCTTCGCCATGGTCATCTGCTTCATGTACCTGATCATGACCAAGCGCCTGTCCGCCCTGATCGCCCTGATCATCGTCCCCATCACCTTCGCCCTGATCGGCGGCTTCGCCGCGGGCATCGGCCCGATGATGCTGGAAGGCATCAGCAAGCTCGCCCCCACCGGGGTGATGCTGATGTTCGCCATCCTCTACTTCGCCCTGATGATCGACTCCGGCCTGTTCGACCCGGCCGTGCGCAAGATCCTCAAGCTGGTGAAGGGTGACCCGCTGAAAGTGTCCATGGGCACTGCCGCCCTGGCCCTGATCGTCTCACTCGACGGCGACGGCGCCACCACCTACATGATCTGCGTTGCCGCCCTGCTGCCGCTGTACAGCCGCCTGGGCATGAGCCCGCTGATCATGGCCGGCCTGATCATCCTCGCCGGCGGCATCATGAACATGACCCCCTGGGGCGGCCCTACCGCCCGCGCCGCCAGCGCCCTGCACGTGGACCCGTCGGACATCTTCGTACCGATGATCCCGGCCATGATCGTCGGCGCCATCGCCCTGTTCGGCCTCGCCTGGGCCTACGGCAAACGCGAGCGCGCCCGCCTCGGCGTGCTGCACCTGCCGGATGACCAGATCAACCATGACGAAATCAGCGTGTCGCAGTACCCGGAAGCCCGTCGTCCCAAGCTGCTGTGGGTGAACGGCGCGCTGACCGCCGCCCTGATGGTGACCCTGATCGCCGGGCTGCTGCCGCTGCCGGTGCTGTTCATGATCGCCTTCAGCCTGGCCATGATCATCAACTACCCCTGCCTGCAGCAGCAGAAGGAACGGGTCGCGGCCCATGCCGGCAACGTGCTGGCGGTGGTTGGCCTGATCTTCGCCGCCGGCATTTTCACCGGCATCCTGTCCGGCACCGGCATGGTGGAAGCCATGTCCAAGAGCCTGCTGGCGGTCATCCCGCCGTCCATGGGCCCGTACATGGCGGTGATCACGGCGGTCGTGAGCATGCCGTTCACCTTCTTCATGTCCAACGACGCTTTTTATTACGGCGTGTTACCGGTTCTGGCCGAGGCGGCAAGCCATTACGGCATCAGTCCGGTGGAGATGGCGCGGGCGTCTATCGTAGGCCAGCCGGTGCATCTGCTGAGCCCGCTGGTGCCCTCCACCTACCTGCTGGTGGGCCTGGCCAAGGTGGAGTTCGGCGACCACCAGCGCTTCACGTTGAAGTGGGCGGTGATGATTTGTCTGTGTATCCTCGTCGCCGCCTTGCTGCTGGGTGTGTTCCCGCTCTTCGGATCACACTGACAGTCGCTAACTGACATTCGCTCAAGCCGGAAACTGCGTAAGCTCTTTCCGGCTTGTTCGTGTTCCATCCCTAGACCAAGAAACTTGTGAGGATCAACGCATCATGGAATGGCTGACCAGCCCGGAAATCTGGGTCGCCTTCTTCACCCTGACCGCCCTGGAAATCGTCCTCGGCATCGACAACATCATCATGATCGCCATCCTCGTGGGCCGCATGCCGCCGCACATGCAGGCGCGCACCCGCTTCTTCGGCCTGGCGCTGGCGATGATCACCCGCATCCTGCTGCTGCTCTCCATCACCTGGATCATGCGGCTCACCAACGACCTGTTCCAGCTGTTCGGCCAGGGCATCTCCGGCCGTGACCTGATCCTCTTCTTCGGCGGCCTGTTCCTGCTGTGGAAGAGCACCACCGAGATGTACCACAGCCTGGAAGGCGAAGATGAATCCGAAGCCGCGCCCAACGGCGCAGCGCGCAACTTCATCGGCACCATCATCCAGATCGCCATCATCGACATCGTGTTCTCCCTGGACTCGGTGATCACCGCCGTCGGCATGGTTTCCCATGTGCCGGTGATGGTCGCTGCGATCATCGTCGCCGTACTGGTGATGATGCTGGCCGCCGGCACCATCAGCGACTTCATCGACAAGCACCCGAGCCTGAAGATGCTGGCCCTGGCCTTCCTGGTAGTGGTCGGCACCGTGCTGATCGCCGAGTCCTTCGAAGTCCACGTACCGAAGGGTTACGTCTACTTCGCCATGGCCTTCTCCCTGGCCGTTGAGGCGCTCAACATCCGCATGCGCATCGCTCGCGGTCGCAAGGAAGACCCGGTGAAACTGCGCAAGGACATTCCTGGGCAGTAAGCCGAAGCAATGAAGAACGGGGCCGAATGGCCCCGTTTTTTATTTGGGCGCAAGCACCGAAGCACGCCAACTCATTGATTCGAAAGGCCCGGCACTCACATCAACAGCGTTGATGTTCTCTATGCCGAGTGATCACTTTTTAATCAGAACCCCATCCGTAACATGAGCTCCAGAAGAAGTTTCCTCCCCCTTCACGGAGCCAAAGATCATGAAAACCCAAGCCTTCGCTGCCCTGTTCATCGCCGCCCTGAGCACTTCCGCCTTTGCCCTGCCGGCCGCCTACCAGCCGGTGCTGGGTGAAGCGAAGGAAGGCACCACCCTCCAGGTCATCGACCCGGTTGCCGCCGAAGGCAGCTTCATGGTCCTGGACCGCGTGGCTGAAGGTGGTTCCGACCGCACCGGTGCCAACCGCGTCGCTGAAAGCGGTTCCGACCGCACCGGTGCCAACCGCGTCGCTGAAAGCGGTGCCGACCGTACCGGTGCCAACCGTATCGCCGAAGGCGGTGCCGACCGTCTGCTGCAGGCCCAGCGCATCAGCTGATCGCAGCCTGCAAAACCTCAAAGCCTGGCGGATGCCGGGCTTTTTGTTTGTGGGTAGGGTGCGCCGGGCGACCGTCGCCCCCATCACGCGCCACGGGATCGGGAAAACCCATGCGGAAACCACCTCAGCTTTTTGCGCCAACTTATTGATCGGCAACGAGCACAAACCCCGGAGACGGGCTTTACTTGTCAGCAGGTGAAGAAAAAGTCAGGCACGCAGCGGTAATCAGTCAGGGCCGGGACGGTCCAACGATGACAATATTGTTACAGATCGCCTGCCGGGGCCGCCGCTTCCCGCCCATGGGCAGAGCCGCCTTCTAGATCGCCAGGAGGGCCACCATGCTGACCTTGCTCAATCTCCTCTCGGCCGTCGCCCTGCTCATCTGGGGCACGCACATCGTGCGAACGGGCATTCTTCGCGTGTACGGCTCCAACCTGCGCCGCCTGCTCAGCCGCAGCGTACGCCGCCGACCCCTGGCCTTCGCCTCGGGTATCGGCGTCACCGCCCTGGTGCAAAGCAGCAACGCCACCGCACTGCTGGTCAGTTCCTTCGTTGCCCAGGGCCTGATGCTGCTGGCGCCGGCGCTGGCGATCATGCTCGGCGCCGACGTCGGCACGGCGCTGATGGCCCGGGTGCTGACCCTCGACCTGTCCTGGCTGTCGCCGCTGTTGATCTTCTTCGGGGTGATCTTCTTTCTCTCCCGCAAGCAGACCCGCCTGGGGCAGTTGGGGCGCGTCGGCATCGGCCTGGGGCTGATCATCCTCGCCCTGCAGCTGATCATCGCCGCCGCCGAACCCATCACCACCGCCAAGGGGGTGAAGGTGCTGTTCTCCTCGCTGACCGGCGACGTGCTGCTGGACGCCCTGACCGGTGCGCTGTTCGCCATGGTCTCGTACTCCAGCCTGGCGGCCGTGCTGCTCACCGCCACGCTGGCGGCCTCCAAGGTGATTTCCCTCAAGGTGGCGCTCTGCCTGGTGATCGGCGCCAACCTCGGCAGCGGCGTCCTCGCCCTGCTCAGCAGCACCCTGCAGAACCCCGCCGGGCGCCGCGTGGCCCTTGGCAGCCTGCTGTTCAAGCTGGCCGGCTGCATCCTGGTGCTGCCGCTGGTGGGGCCACTGGCCAACTGGATCGACAGCTGGCCGATTTCCACCGCCGAACTGGTGATCGCCTTCCACCTGCTCTACAACAGCGTGCGCTGCGCCCTCTGCCTGCCGCTGACGGTGCCGATGGCGCGCTTCTGTGACTGGCTGCTGCCAGACCGCCCGCAGCCCGACGATGTAGCCAAGCCGCGCCACCTCGACCCCGCCGACCTGGAAACCCCCAGCCTGGCGCTGGCCAACGCCGTGCGCGAAACATTGCGCATGGGCGATATCGTCGAGCAGATGCTGAACAACCTGCTGCACCTGCTGCGCGGTGGCGACCCGCTGCTGGGCAAGGACATCCACCGCCTCGACGACGACATCGACGCCCTCTATACCGCCATCAAGCTCTACCTGGCGCGCATGCCGCGCGAAGACCTGGGCGAGCGCGACAGCCGGCGCTGGGCGGAAATCATCGAGCTGACCATCAACCTGGAGCAGGCCGGGGACATCATCGAGCGCATGCTCGACGACGTGCAGAGCAAGAACAACGCCCAGGGCCGGGCCTTCTCCGATGAGGGCCTGGGAGAGATCGTCAGTCTCCACGACCAGTTGGTGGAGAACCTGCACCTGGCCCTTTCGGTGTTCCTCAATGGCGACCTGGAAAACGCCAAGCGCCTGCGCCGCGCGAAACAGCGCTTCCGCATCCTTGAACGGCGCTTCGCCCACGCCCACGTCTCGCGGCTGCACCAGCAGGTGGTGCAAAGCATCGAGACCAGCGCCCTGCACCTGGGCCTGATCGGCGACATGAAGCGTCTCAACTCGCTGTTCTGTGCCATCGCCTACGCGGTGCTGGATAACCCGGACGCCCCCGATGTGGTGGAGGACGAGCACGAGTCTGTCGCGCCCTCGCGCTTCTTCGAGCCGGAAATCGGTTCGCATCGCTGAATCACGCTCTTCACAGCGTGCGGGCCGCTTGGGCAGAATCCGGGCATGACGCCTCATGACCCTTCCAGCGCCTCGGTCAGCGCCAGTCTGACCCAGGCCGTCCTGCACGCCGCCACCCAGCTCGGCCTCGCCCGGGAAGAACTGTTGCGCGCCAGCAACCTCGACGAAAGCCGCCTCGCCGACCCGGACGCGCGTATCCCCTTCAGCACCCAGGAAGCGCTCTGGGGAACCATCCACAGCCGCCTGCTGCATCCCGAACCGGGCCTGGCCATCGGCCGCGCCCTGGCGCCCGGGCAGTTCAGTGTGCTCGGCTACCTGCTGCAAAGCAGCCCAACCCTGGGCGAAGCCCTGGAGGCCGAGCTGCGCTACCAGCGGCTGGTGGGCGAGGGCGGCAGCCTGGCCCTGGAAGTGCGCGGCGATGAACTCTGGACCCTGTACCGCCCGCTGCACCCGACGCTGCCGGCGACCCGTGCGCGGGTGCTGGCGCTGATGGCGTTCTGGCTGGAGCTGATGCGTCCGCTGCTGGCGGACCTGCGTCTGCTCAAGGCCTGCTTCGTGCACGCCGCGCCCGCGGACACCAGCCTCTACCAGCAGTGCTTCGCCTGCCCATTGCAGTTCGAGGCTGAGGATTACGCCCTGGTGCTGCCCCTGGCCTTGCGCACGGCACCGCTGAAGCAGTCCAACCCGCCACTGCAGGCGGTGCTGCGCCAGCACGCCGAAGCGCTACTGGCGCGCCTGCCCAGTGAAGGGCTGCGGGCGCGGGTCGTCGCGCTGCTCGGCGCCCAGCTGGCCCGTGGCGAACCCGATCGCGGCGCCCTGGCTGCGGCCCTCGGCATCAGCGAACGGACCTTGCAACGGCGCCTGGCGGAAGAAGACAGCAGCTATCAGCAACTGCTCAACGACACCCGCCGCCACCTGGCCGAGCGCCATCTGGAGGAGGGCCGCCTGCCGATTGCCGATATCGCCGTGCTGCTGGGTTATTCCGAGCCCAGCGTGTTCTTCCGCGCTTTCCGCCAGTGGACCGGGCTGACGCCGGGGGAGTACCGGCAGAAGCACAGGAGCTGAGCTTCTTTTGCTCTTCGTAGGGGCGAATTCATTCGCCAAGCAGCCCGAAGGGCGGCCCTGAGGATGAACAGGGGGGACGCTGCGCATCCCTTGGCGAATGAATTCGCCCCTACAAGGATTCAGCTCAGCTTCGACGCTATTCCACGCGCCTTGAGAAACGCCAGGAACGCCTCACGGCTCGAATACTGCGGCCGATAGCCGAACTCGTCCTTCAGGCGGCGGTTGTCCAGCACCGGGCGGTAGCGCAGGAAGTCCAGTTGCTCCGGGCCGTACTGGGTCAGGCCCAGGGGCTTGAGCAGGGCCAGGGCGGCACGCAGCAGGTCCGCCGGCAGTGGTCGATAGGGCTTGCCGAGGATGCCGGCGATCTCGGCCATACTCAGCGCGCCATCGCCCGCCAGGTTGTAGATGCCTTCTGCGCTGCGCTCCAGGCCTTCGCGGATGATCGCCACCACGTCCTGGTCCCAGATGAACACGAAGCGGCTGTCATGCCCCTTGATGCCCAGTACCGAGCGCTTCTGGAACAGCTCGGTGATCTGGTTATTCACCTGCTCACCCAGGATGGTGCCGGGGCGCAGGACCAGTTGGCGCAGTTGCGGATGCTGTTTGCGCGCGTCAGCCAGCAGCAGTTCCACCTCGCGCTTGTGGCGGGCATAGGCGAAGAGGTCGTGGCCGCGCAGCGGATGCTGTTCATCGATCCACTCGGCGTTTTCCGGGTAATAGCCGTAGGCAGCGCCCGAGCTGGTAACGATCAACTGGCTGACGCCCTCGGCCACTGCCGCATCCAGCACGGCGCGAGTGCCGCCGACGTCGATGGCATGCAGGCGCGCCTCGCTCATCCCGCGTGGCGGCGTCACCACCGAGGCCAGGTGCACGATGGCATCGGGTTTCCAGCGCTCGACGCAGGCATCCACTTCGCGGGGAAGACTGATGTCCAGCGACACCGGCTCGATGCTCGACTTGAGCCCTTGATGGCTCAGCGGGCGGATGTCCGCAGCCACCAGCGTCCAGTCCGGGTGGCGCAGGGCCAGGTCGCGCAGCAGTTGCTGGCCGATGAAACCGGCAGCGCCGGTGATCAGGACGCGCATGAGAGTTCCTCCTTGCCGCGCGGCGGATTGCGCCGCCAGACGGCCACCAGCACCAGGCCGGAAACGATGTGCCAGAGCCCCCAGAAGCCGGCCACCAGGGCCATGTCCACCTGGCCGCCGAACTGGGTGAGGATCAGCCCCAGGGCCAGCCCGGAGTTCTGCATGCCGACCTCGATGGTCAGGGCGCGGCGGTCCGCGTCGGCGAGGCCGACCAGGCGCGAGGCGCTCCAGCCCAGCAGCAGGGCGCCGGCGTTGTGTCCGACCACCACCAGCAGCACCAACCCGGCGTTGGCCACCAGCAGTTGCCAGTTGCCCGCTGCAGCCACCACCAGGAAGAGGCCGAAGGCGAGCAGCGAGAAGCGCTTGAACCAGGGCAGCACACGGGCGCTGAAGGCCGGCGCCAGGTTGCCCGCCGCCATGCCGGCCAGCAGTGGCAGTACCAGCAGCACCGCCAGGCCGCCGATGATGCCGCTGGCGTCCACGTCCAGGCTGCTCATCTGCCCATGCAGGAAGGCGGCGGTGTCCGGGTTGAGGCTGGCGGTGGCGGCGAAGTTCAGCGGGAGGCTGAGGATCGCCAGCAGGCTCGACAGGCTGGTGACGCTCACCGACAACGCCGTATTGCCCCGTGCCAGGTGGGTGATGACGTTGGACAGGTTGCCGCCGGGGCAGGCGGCCACCAGCAGCATGCCCAGCTCAAGGCCGGGGCGCAGGTCGAGGAAGAGGGTGGCCACGAAGGTCAGCCAGGGCAGCAGGAGGCACTGGCAGAGCAGCCCAAGCAGTGCCGGCAGGGGCCGTCGCAGGACCAGGAGGAAATGGGCCAGGCGCAGCTCCAGCGCCACGCCGAAGATCAGCGCGGCGAGCACCAGCCCGAGTATCAGTTGCTGACTACTGTCGTAGTTCATCGATGGGTTCTCTTGTTGTTCTTCTGTCGCCGCTCACGGGCGCAAGGCCAGAGCAGCTTAGTCGTCCGTCCCGGGAGCGACAGTGGCCGACATCGCCAGCACGAGTGGCCAATCGCGACAACTGATGCGGATCAATATTTGTCCACAGGCGCGCAGATAAAGTCGATGGCCAATTGATATCAGACTAATCCGCCATGCCCCGCATCCTCCCGCCCCTGTTGCTGATCAGCGATGACCGTGTGCTCGCCGACCAGGCGCGCCAGCTTCTGACGTACAACGCCCTGGAATGCACCGTGCTGACCACCAGCAGCGACTGCTCGAAGGCCCCGCTGTGCCGCTGGCTGAAGGACGCGCCGCTGAACCATTCCGGTCGTGTGCAGGCCCTGCTGGACGAGGCGGTGGAGGTGCTGGACCGCACCCGCCACGCCTTCCGTTCCAGTGAACTGGGCCGCCTGCGCAAACGACTCGAACAGGCACTGGGGGAGTTGCCGCCTCCCGAGGACTGAGGTAAAAACGGGACCGCAAGGTTCCGCCAATGCGGAAGCCGGCTTTGCCGGGCAGGACGCAAGGGGCCTGCAAGACAAAGCGCCGTGATCGGCATCTCCTCCGAGGGATGTCGATCACGGCGCTTTTTTTATGCCCGCAGAAAACATCCAAGGGAGGATGCATGGGCCTGGAACGACAACTCGAGGGAATGCTTGGCCGCATCGGCCTGTCACGCGCGGAAGTCACGATGCGCTGCCGCTACCTGGACTGGCAGGACAAGGACGCGACACACCTGGCCAGCCGGGGCGCGAGTCTGGACGACTGCCACCAGGCCTTCGTCGAACGCCTGTACGACCACCTGGCGCAGTTCGAGCCCATCGCCGGCATCCTCCACGATCCGGTCACCCTTAAACGCCTCAAGCACAGCCAGCTCGACTACTACCAGCGGCTCTGGCGTGGCCCCTACGACCGTGGCTACGTGCTCGACCGGTTGCGCGTGGGCCTGGTGCACCAGCACGTGGGGGTCGACCTCAAGTGGTACCTGGGCGCCTACCGCCTGTACCTGGACCACATGCTCGGCGCAGTGCTGGGCGAAGGCGAGGACCAAACGATCTACGCGAGCCTGCTGAAGGCAGTGTTCTTCGACATGGCACTGGCCATCGACACCTACAGCAGCGCACAACGCCAGGCCCTGGAGGACAGCGAAGCGCGCTTTGCCCGGGCGCTGCGCGGAGCCAACGACGGCCTCTGGGACTGGGACCTGGAAACGGACCGGATCTACCTTTCCGAACGCTGGGCGGCGATGCTTGGCCTGGGCCGCGACAGCCTGGGCGAGGGCAGCTCCAGTTGGTTTGGCCGGGTTCATCCGGACGATCTGCCGGGCCTGCGCCAGGCGGTGGATGCCCACCTGCGCGGCGACACACCCTGGTTGAATCACGAGTACCGTATCCGCCGTCGCGACGGCGCCTACCTCTGGGTACTGGTGCGCGGCGTGGCGGAAGAAGGGCGCATGGCCGGCTCGCAGACCGACATCAGCCAGCGCAAGCTCTCCGAACAGCAACTGCGCCACGCCGCCCGCCACGATCCCCTGACGGGCCTGGCCAACCGCCTGCGCCTGGACGAGTTGCTGCAACAGGCACTGCAACGCCGCCAGCGTCCCGGAGCAAGGGACGCCGGGCTGCTGTTCATCGACCTCGACCGCTTCAAGCTGATCAACGACAGCCTGGGCCACGCCATGGGTGACCGCGTGCTGGTGGAGGTGAGCCAGCGCCTTACCCGCTGCCTGCGTCCGGGGGACCACCTGGTGCGTTTCGGCGGCGACGAGTTCGTGGTGCTGCTGGACGACCTGGCCTGCCTGGCCGACGCCGAACAGGTCGCCCAACGCATGCTCGACAGCCTGCACCAACCCCTGCACCTGGACGACCACAGCCTGGCGGTCAGCGCCAGCATCGGCATTACCGGACTGCTGGCCGAGGGGCAGGCAGTGGACACCCTCCAGGCCGCCGACCTGGCCCTGTACCGCGCCAAGGAAGCCGGCAAGGCCCAGTTCGCCCGCTACAGCACCGAACTGCAGGCAGCGGCCCAGAAGCGCCTCGACCTGCACAACGCCCTGGCCCACGCGCTGGCTCGCGACGAGTTCGAACTGCATTACCAGCCGATCTGCCGCATCGATGGCAGCCGGCCGCAGGTCACCGCAGTCGAGGCCCTGCTGCGCTGGCGCCGGAATGGCCGGCTGGAATCGCCATTGCAGTTCATTCCCGCGCTGGAGGAATCCGGCGAGATCATCGCGGTGGGCGACTGGGTGCTGCGGGAAGCCTGCCGGCAGACACGCCGTTGGCAACTGGTCGGCCAGGAGGACCTGAGTTGCTCGGTGAATCTCTCCAGTCGACAGCTGCTGCAGCCGGGGTTCGCCCAGCGGGTCGCGGCCATCCTGCGCGAGAGCGGGCTGCGTCCCACCAGCCTGGTGCTGGAGATCACCGAGAGCCTGCTGATGCAGGACAGCGCCGAGACCCTGGCCTGCCTGCGCGAACTGGCTGTGCTCGGGGTCCGCCTTGCCCTGGACGACTTCGGCACCGGCTATTCCTCCCTCGGCTACCTCAAGCGCTTCCCGCTGCAGATCCTCAAGGTGGACCGCAGCTTCATCGGCGGCGCGCCGGACGACCCCGAGCTGAACGCCATCTCCCGAGCCATCATCGGCCTGGGCCGCAGCCTCGGCCTGGAAGTGGTGGCCGAGGGCGTCGAAGACCCGGCGCACCTGGACTTCCTGCTTGGCCAGGACTGCCGCTACGCACAGGGGTACTGGTTCAGCCGTCCACGGCCGCCGGACATGCTCGAACCGCTGTTGCTGGGCGCAGAAGGGTTCGAAGGCGAAGGATGCCTGCCGGGTCCGGCCACCAGCACCCGCGAAGATAGCCAGGGGAGCAGCCGATGAAGATCAACTTGCCGGTCAGCGGACGCGCGGTCGAGTTCGACGCCAATGCCAACATCCTCTCCACCACGGATCTGAAAGGGGTCATCACCCACGTCAACGATGATTTCCTGGCCATCAGCGGTTTCGACCGCGACGAACTGCTGGGGCGCAGCCACAACCTGGTGCGTCACCCGGACATGCCGCCGCAAGCCTTCGCCCATCTCTGGCAGACCCTCAAGGGTGGCCGCAGCTGGATGGGGCTGGTGAAGAACCGCTGCAAGAACGGCGACCACTATTGGGTCAGTGCCTATGTCACGCCGGTGGTGCGGGACGGCAAGGTGGTGGAATACCAGTCGGTGCGGACCCGTCCCGAACCCGCCCGGGCCGCAGCGGCGGAACGGCTCTACGCGAACCTGCGGGAAGGGCGCCTGCCAGGTGCCCTGCGGCGTCCGCTCCTGGGCCTGCGTGCACGCCTGCTGGCAGGTTGCGGCGCCGCCGGCCTCTCCGGCCTGGGCCTCGCCCTGATACTCGACGGCATGCTGCCCTTCGCCGAGGTTCCCGCCGCCCTCGCCAGCCTCGGGGCCTGCGGTGCCTGGATCCACTGGCAGCTGCGCCCCCTGAACGCACTGCTGGACAAGGCCAGGCGCATCGCTGACAACCCTATCGGCCAGTGGCTCTATTGCGGCCGGACTGACGAATTCGGCGAACTCGACTTCGCCATGCGCATGCTGGAAGCCGAGGCGGGCGCCGTGGTCGGGCGTATCGCTGAATCCGCGCGGCAACTGGCGGGCCATGCCGGCCACCTGGCGTCGTCGGTGGCCAGCACCAGCGAGGCGACCCGCCGCCAGCAGCTGGATACCGAGCATGTCGCCAGTGCCATCGAGCAGATGGCCTGCAGCGTCCAGGAAGTGGCGCGCAGTGCCCAGCAAGGCGCCAGCGCCGCCGACCAGACCGACGCCGCCGCGAGCGCTGGCCGGGAGGAAGTGGATGCCACCCGCCTGCACATCGCCAGCCTCGAAGAAGAGGTTCGTCAGGCCAGTAGCACCGTGCAGGCACTGCGTAGCCACAGTGGCGATATCAGCCAGATCCTGGAGGTGATCCGCAGCATTGCCGAACAGACCAACCTGTTGGCGTTGAACGCCGCGATCGAAGCGGCCCGCGCGGGCGAGTCCGGCCGGGGATTCGCGGTGGTCGCCGACGAGGTACGTGCCCTGGCTTCGCGGACCCGGCACTCCACGGAAGAAATCCACACACTGATCGCCAGACTCCAGCAGGGCGCCGGCGATGCCGTGGAAGCGATGCAGCAAAGTTGCCGGCAGGCTTCCGAAAGCCTGCAACAGGCGTTGCGCGCCAGCGATTCCCTGGCCCGGATCAATGGCCAGGTCAGCGAAATCAGCAGCATGAGCCTGCAGATCGCCAGCGCGGTGGAGCAGCAGAGCGCCGCCAGCGAGGAAATCCAGCACAGCCTGGCGAGCATCCGCATCGCCGCCGACAGCAATGCCGAAAGCGGTGGGCACAGCCAGCACAGCGCCCACCAGGTGGCGGAGCTGGCGGCGGACCTGCAGACGCTGGCCCAGCAATTCTGGGAGAGACGCCACCGGCACGGTTGAGGCATTGCCAGACAACGAGCCCTGGGCGAGAGTGCCAGCATTTCCCCGGAGCAGGACGCCCATGTCGATCAGGAAGCTGCGCATCAGCGATATCGAAGCCTTGCATCGCCTCTTCGCCGAGGTCTGTGCCGAGGGTGAGTTCCTGCTGCGGGCCGAGGCGCCGCCCATCGCGCAGATGCGAGCGATGCTGCTGCGCTCGCTGCCGCTGGATCTGCCGCAGTTCGTCGCCGAAGTCGACAGCGACCTGGTGGGGTCCATCGAGGTTTTCCCCGCCAGCTTCTGCCGCATGGAAGATGGCTCCGGGGAAGACTTCGGCGTGCTCGGCATGCAGGTGAGGAAGGCCCATCGCAACCGGGGCCTGGGCGGCAATCTGATGGAGGCGGCGCTCGAACATTGCCGCCAGCTGGACATGCGTCGGGTGGAGCTGACGGTGCTGAAGTCCAACGCGACCGCCATCCGCCTCTATGAGCGCTTCGCCTTTCGCTGGCTGTCGGACCTGCCTCCGGTGACCCTGCCCAACGGCCGCGCCGACCAGCCGCAGAAGATGCGCCTGCTGCTGGGCTGAGCCGCAGGCCGTCCGGCGCGCCTTCTCAGGGCTCCCGGTGGGCAGTATCCTGCGCGCCTTCGCCCACAGCCCAGTCGCGACCGATGCTGCTGTCCACCTTCAAACCCCAAGTGCTCAAGCTCATCGAGCTGCTGCAACGCCATCCACGGCTGATCGCCCTCTACGGCTTCTGCTCCGGCATGGCGAGCTTCTTCCTGGTGGAGCGGGGCGCGCGGGTGGCCAAGGTGATCGCCATCCTTCTGCTGGTGAGCTGGGTCTGGCTGATGCTGGAGAACCTGTTCCGACGCAGCGTCGAGCGCCTCTTCGGCATCGAACTGCCGCCACCCCTGATGCGTTTCCTGACCCAGCTGATCCACCAGGAAAGCCTGTTCTTCGTGCTGCCGTTCTTCGCCATCACCACCAGCTGGAACAGCGGCCAGGCCCTGTTCACCGGGCTATTGGGTGTGGCGGCGCTGTGCTCGATCACCGACCCGATCTACAACCGCCACCTGGCGCCGCGCCGCTGGCTGTTCCTGGCCTATCACACGCTGACGCTGTTCGCCGTGCTGCTGGCCGCGCTGCCGCTGATCCTCCAGCAGACCACCGCACAGAGCTACCGCTGGGCGCTGGGCACCGCCATCGCGCTGTCCTTCGTGAGCCTGCTCGGGGTGTTCCGTGGGCAGCGCTGGTGGCGGGTGCTGGGCCTGGCGGTACTGATCCTGGCCCTGGGCGGGCTGGGTTGGGTGACGCGGGTCTGGGTGCCGCCGGCGACCCTCTGGCTCACCGAAGTGGCGGTGACACCGGACCTGGACAACCACCAGCGCACGCCGGGTGATGGCGTGGAAGAAGTCAGCGCCGCTGAACTGCGCAGCAAGGGGCTCTATGCCTACACCGCGATCAATGCGCCGCGCGGGCTGAACGAGCGCATCTACCACGTGTGGCGCTTCAATGGCCGCGAAGTGGACCGCATCGCCCTGGGCATCCACGGCGGCCGTGAGGCCGGCTACCGCGCCTGGACCCACAAGCAGAATTTTCCCAGCAACCCGGTGGGGCGCTGGCAGGTTCAGGTTCTTACCGAGGCGGGGCAGATGATCGGCACCCTGCGCTTCAAGGTCACGCCCTCCGAGCTGCCGCCCAAGCCCCATTGAGCATCAGGCCGAAGCGGTAGGGTGCGCCGTGCGCACCGGCGGTTTCACCTGATGCCGAAGCCGATCCCGGAATCGGTGCGCACAGCGCACCCTACGGTCCTGGCTGACGCCGTAACGAATCAGCCGAAGAACCAGTAGCAGACGCCGATGGAAGCCAGCACGCCGGACAGGTCTGCCAGCAGGGCGCAGCCCACGGCGTGGCGGGCACGCTGGATGCCCACGGAGCCGAAATACACCGCCAGCACGTAGAAGGTGGTCTCGGTGCTGCCCTGCATGGTGGCGGCCACCAGCGCGGGGAAGCTGTCGACGCCCTGGGACTGGATCGTCTCGATCAACATGGCCCGCGCAGCGCTGCCGGAGAAGGGCTTGACCAGGCCGGTGGGCAGCGCCTCGACGAAGCGGCTGTCCAGCCCCAGGCCTTCCACCGCCCAGCGGATGACGTCGAGCAACTGGTCCAGGGCCCCCGAGGCGCGCAGGGCACCCACGGCACATAGCATGGCGACCAGGTAGGGCAGGAGGTTCTTCGCCACGTCGAAGCCTTCCTTGGCGCCTTCCACGAAGGTCTCGTAGATCGGCACCTTCTTCAGCGCCCCCATCAGCAGGAAGCAGAGGATCAGGGCGAACAGGGTCAGGTTGCCGAGCAGCGAGGACAGCGCCGTCAACGCGGTCGCCGACAGGCCGGCCAGCACTGCCATGAACCCGCCGAGCAGCAGCGCAGCGCCGCCGAACCACGCGAGCAGGACCGGGTCGGTCAGCTTGATCCGCTGCATGAAGGCCACCGACAGCAGCGCCGTCATGGTGGAAATCGCGTTGGCCAGGAGGATCGGCAGGAACACCAGGGCAGGGTCCGTGGCACCGGCCTGGGCGCGGTACATGAAGATGGTCACCGGCAACAGCACGAAGGAGGAGGCGTTCATCACCATGAACAGCACCTGGGCATTGCTCGCCGAGGTACTGCTGGGGTTCAGCTCCTGCAGCGCCTTCATCGCCTTGAGGCCGATGGGCGTGGCGGCGTTGTCCAGGCCCAGGCCGTTGGCGGTGAAGCTCAGGGTGACCAGGCCGAGGGCGTGGTGTCCTCGTGGAACCTCCGGCATCAGGCGGGCGAACAACGGGCCAAGCAGGCGCGCGAGGATATCCACCAGGCCGGCCTTCTCGGCAATGCGCAGGAAGCCCAGCCACAGGGTCAGGGTCCCGAACAGCAGGACCATCACATCCACCGAGAGCTTGGCCATGGCGAACAGGCTTTCCACCATCGCCGCCCACACCCCCGGGTCCCCCCCGATCCAGCGCACCAGCGCGGCCACCGCCGCCACCAGGAAGAAGCTCAGCCACAGGCCGTTGAGCATTTGCAGTCCCCCAGAAATCAGTGAGGCGGATTCTAGCGGGGCAGCCGGTAGAGCGGCGAATTCAATCTGTCTTCAAGTCCGAGCAATTCCAAAGCTCCCTCACCCCCGGCCCCTCTCCCAAAGGGAGAGGGGTGACTCGCGATTGGCAAATTCGTGTCAGCCTGCACGATCAGCTCCCTCTCCCTCTGGTAGAGGGCTGGGGTGAGGGCAGTCGAGCCCCCGCTGGAACTTGAGCCAGGGCGCCCACAAAAAAGCCCCGATCAAGTCGGGGCTTTCTCATTCAGCGCAGCGTGCCTCAGTCAATGACCGCACGCCCCTTGGGCGAGGCTTCGGCGCTCGGCAGGGAGGCCAGGTAGCGCTGGCCCTTCTCGGCGTCGTACATGCCTTCCCACTTGGCGATCACCAGCACCGCCAGGGCGTTGCCGATCACGTTCAGGGCGGTGCGCGCCATGTCCATGATGCGGTCGACACCGGCGATGAAGGCCAGGCCTTCCAGCGGGATGCCGACGCTGCCCAAGGTGGCCAGCAGAACCACGAAGGACACGCCCGGAACACCGGCGATGCCCTTGGAGGTGACCATCAGGGTCAGCACCAGCAAGAGCTGCTGACTGATGCTCAGGTCGATGCCGTAGAGCTGGGCGATGAAGATCGCGGCGATGCTCTGGTACAGGGTCGAACCGTCGAGGTTGAAGGAGTAGCCGGTGGGCACCACGAAGCTGCTGATGGCACGCGGCGCGCCGTAGGCTTCCATCTTCTCGATGATGCGCGGCAGCACGGTCTCGGAGCTGGCGGTGGAGTAGGCGAGGATCAGCTCGTCCTTGAAGATGCGCATCAGCTTGATGATGGAGAAGCCGAACAGGCGGGCTACCAGGCCCAGCACCATGAAGGCGAAGAAGGCGATGGCGAAGTAGACCAGCACCACCAGCTTGGCCAGCGGCAGCAGGGAGGCGAAGCCGAAGTTGGCCACGGTCACGGCGATCAGCGCGAAAACACCAATCGGTGCGTACGCCATGATCATGTGGGTGACCTTGAACATGGTCTCGGACACGCCCTGGAACACCTTCACCAGGGGCTCGCGGGTCTCGCCCGGCAGGCTGGACAGGCCAAGGCCGAACATTACCGAGAAGAAGATGATCGGCAGCATCTCGCCACGGGCCACGGCGGCGAAGATGTTGGAGGGGATCAGGTTCAGCAGGGTCGAGACCAGCGCATGGTCATGCTGCACTTCCTGGGCCGTCTGCTGGTACTTGGAGATATCCACCGTGCCCAGGGTGCTCATGTCGATACCGGAGCCGGGCTGGAAGAAGTTGGCCAGCAGCAGGCCGACCACGATCGCCACCGTGGTGATGATCTCGAAGTAGATGATGGTCTTCAGGCCGATACGGCCGAGCTTCTTGGCATCGCCCACGCCGGCAATGCCGACGACCAGCGAAGCGATGACGATCGGGATGACGATCATCTTGATCATGCGGATGAAGATGTCGCCCGCCGGTTGCAGGACGTTGGCGATCCACCAGGCCTTTTCTGCACTGAAGTGGTTGAGCAGGGCGCCAATGGCGATACCCAGCACCAGCCCGATGAGAATCTGCCATGCGAGGCTCAGTCTGGCCTTGGTCATAGTCGTCACCCTCTGATTTCTTGTGGAAGTCGGGAGCACGGCACCGTCCGGGATGGCCGGGCGGACCGCAAAAGGGGCGACATGATTCATAGGAGGCTAACGATCGTCTAATGCCGTAACCGCCTACCCTATGCCGAATCGGCATGACGAAAATCAGATGGAACGATGGTTCCAGAGGCCGCGGAATAACATTTTCGGCATGGGTAAAATCCCCGAATGTGCGGCGGCAAAGTGCGTGAGCACCATCTAGGCTGACTGGGTCCGACCCGCTCGGGTCCCAGAATTTCGATTGGATGGAGAGCTGAAATGAAGAAGGTCCTGGTGCTCTATTACTCGATGTACGGTCACATCGAACGCATGGCGGAATCGGTCGCCGAAGGTGCGCGCAGCGTTCCGGGCGTGGAAGTGACCCTCAAGCGCGTGCCGGAAACCATGCCCGAGGATGTGGCCCGCAACGCCGGCGCGAAACTGGACCAGGCCGCGCCCGTGGCCAGCCCGCAGGAGCTGGCGGACTACGACGCGATCCTGTTCGGTACGCCGACCCGCTTCGGCAACATGAGTGCGCAGATGCGCAGCTTCCTCGACCAGACCGGCGGGCTCTGGGTGAAAGGGGCGCTGATCGGCAAGATCGGTAGCGTCTTCACCTCCACCGGGACCGGCGGCGGCTCGGAAACCACCATCACCTCCTTCTGGCACACCCTGGCCCACCACGGAATGCTGCTGGCCGGCCTGCCTTACTCGGCACCGGAACTCACCGACATCAGCGAACTGCGCGGCGGCTCGCCCTATGGCGCAGCCACCGTGGCCGGCGCCGACGGCTCGCGCACGCCAAGCGCCAAGGAGCTGGCCCTGGCGAAGTTCCAGGGCGCACATGTGGCGACCTTGGTAAGCAAGATGAAATGAGGGGAAGGTGAACAACCTGTAGGGGCGAATTCATTCGCCAAGGGATGCACAGCATCCCCGATGGGCCAACAGGCAGACCTCCGGTCTGCATGGCGATTGAAATCGCCCCTACAGAGGGTGCTTTACCTGCGTGGTGCTTCCGCTGCCCACCGGGAACTGGAGGTCATCCAGCTCCCGGCAGCAGCTCTCCTGACCTGGCCCGCATGGCTGCGGAGGCACCCCTTCTGCCCCTGGGTCACGCCGCTCCTGACGACGCGGAACAACCCGGCCCCCTGGTCCCCCGGCCCATCAGCGGGCCTTGTTCCGTCTGACCTCCAATACCAGTTCGGCTCCGCCTTCAATTGCTCGTCGAGGATGCGCCGGACTTCGTGATCCGGCTCGCCGAGCCAGCGGAAACTGGCATGTCGACTGGGCGACTTACCGGACGGCAAAGCATCCGGTACCTGCACATAGAGTCCCCGGACGTCGTCCTTGTTCCGGCTCTCCACGCAACCTGCTCAGGGCGCTCGTCGGCCAATGATGAAAGACACCACGAACAACACCAGGAAGATGATGAAGAGTATCTTCGCGATGCCCGCGGCGGTCCCGGCGATGCCGCCAAACCCCAGCACGGCGGCAACGATGGCAATGACGAGAAACGTAAGTGCCCAACTCAACATGGCCTTTCTCCTTTTGCTTTGGCGTTTTCAGCGCAACGGCCTTCGGCACGACTGCCCCTGGAGAATCGTCACGGCGCAGGGCGCCGCGTCGATGGGTGTTGCAAATCTGTGGAAGCTGCTGCGCAGCAAGGCGAGGCAGCGCAGCGAAGAGATCCGGAAGACAGCAAGGCTCCACATGGCGATGCTCCTTGTGCGGACTCAGAAGACCCAGCGCACCTGGGTGACGACCTCGGTCTGCACGGGCTGACTCACTTCATGCAACGGCCCGTCAGCACGAACCGGCGCCGTCCTGCTGCTTTGTTCCACTGCGGGGATCTGCAGCGGCGTAGGCTGGACGCGCTCGCGCAGAAGGTAGTCGGCGAGCATTCCGAGCACTACCACGAGCGCGATCAGTAGCACCATGAGCCACCTGGGCGACCACCACTGAAAACCTTTCATCCTCGAATCCTCCCCTTGGGCGGATGTTCGATCGACCTCGAGACTACAGACGCACGGCCATACCACTCGTGGCCCTGAATACATCTGAAGTCACTCGCTTGCGCCGGCATCCCTGCCAGCCCCAACGGCAATTCCCGTCCTGCTCCCGGGCGGATCGCCGCTGACAAAAGGCCCGGAACCTCCCTGTTCCAGGCGGAGTGGTCCTGGGGTGCGCAACGGTCACAAGAGGTAGAAAGACCGACGCGCCTTCAGGTACCAGGGACATCGCAAGGCCTGTGCCAGTCTCTCAGGTTGAAGAATTGTCTTATCAATCAGCGTATTAGCGTCCAGCCCGCGACTTCCTACGCTTGCATGCTGCAAGGCGTGCAGGAAAAGTGCGTGCAACTTGCACGATATTTCTTGATGGCTGGATAGACCGGCAGCCAGGACCGGCTGCGGTCGAGTAACTGGAGGTGCGCTGCGCGGCCGGAGCCAGCGGCACAGCGCGGAGCCAGGGGGGAGGGCGATGTTCCTCACCGCCCCCCGGCAGTTCCTGGATTTATGGCGTCAGGCGACCGAAATCGCTCCAGGTGGATTGACCCCACTCGTACGGCAGCCATTCAGAGAGCAGACCGAGCAGACCGAGAATCCCTATCAGGCCGAGCAAGAAGTGTGGACCCGTCAACGGGGTTTCGGGCGTTTCGGGCGAGTATGAAAGGTAAGAGGTCATTATCTGGTCCTCCCTTGGGTTGGATTTGCCGGACGAGCCGGCGCTGGATCTTCGACAGCACTGCCCCACGCCATTCAAAACCTTGAATGAACCTCCATGAACTCGATCTGGTTGTTCGCGTCTTCCAATCTGACCCGACGGAATCTGGACCGATACGGCGTGATCCCTCGGGTAGATCACGCACCGCCGAAGGCCCGGAGCATCCCTGTTCCGGGCGGACTGCACCTGATTTGGAAACGGCCCCCACAGAAATGGACCCTCTCTGCATTCAGGTAAGGGAACAGGGGCAATGCCCGTGCCAGCCCTCCAGATGAAGGAAATCCACGGAAATCAGCGACCTGGACCTCCAGCCGAGTCTTCCTACGCTTGCATCCTGCAAATCCTGTAGGAAAAGCGCGTGCAACTTGCACGATGATTCTTGGACTAACTTTCTATGACTCGGAAATGGAGCGAGATCATGGAACAGGCAACCGAGAACCAGGGACGAATTCTCTTGGTGGATGACGAAGCCGCCATCCTGCGGACCTTCCGCTACTGCCTCGAAGATGAGGGCTACAGCGTTGCCACGGCGGGCGGCGCGGCCCAGGCCGAGGCGATTCTGCAACGGCAGGTGTTCGACCTGTGTTTCCTCGACCTGCGCCTGGGCGAGGACAACGGCCTGGACGTGCTGGCGCAGATGCGCGTGCAGGCTCCCTGGATGCGTGTGGTGATCGTCACCGCGCATTCGGCGGTGGATACGGCGGTGGATGCCATGCAGGCAGGCGCCGCCGACTACCTGGTCAAGCCCTGCAGCCCTGACCAGTTGCGCATGGCTGCGGCCAAGCAACTGGAAATGTGCCAGCTCACCGCGCGCCTGGAAGCCCTGGAGGGCGAGATGCGCCGCACCGGCGAAGGCTTGACCTCCGAGAGCCCGGCGATGATGACGGTGCTGGAAACCGCAAGGCAGGTGGCCGGCACCGACGCCAACATTCTCATCCTCGGCGAGTCCGGCACGGGCAAGGGTGAACTGGCCCGCGCCATCCACGGCTGGAGCAAGCGGGCGAAGAAATCCTTCGTCACCGTCAACTGCCCTTCGCTGTCGGCCGACCTCATGGAAAGCGAGCTGTTCGGTCACAACCGCGGCGCTTTCACCGGGGCCAGCGAAAGCACCCTGGGCCGGGTCAGCCAGGCCGACGGCGGCACCCTGTTCCTCGATGAGATCGGCGACTTCCCCCTCAGCCTGCAACCCAAGCTGCTGCGCTTCATCCAGGACAAGGAGTACGAGCGCGTGGGCGACCCGGTGACCCGTCGTGCCGACGTGCGCATCCTCGCCGCCACCAACCTCGACCTGGAAGAGATGTCCCGCGACGGCCGCTTCCGTGAGGACCTGCTTTATCGCATCAATGTGATTGCCTTGAGCATGCCGCCGCTGCGGGAGCGCCACGAAGACATCCTCGACCTCGCCGAGCGCTTCCTGGCCCGCTTCGTTGGCGACTACGGGCGCCCCGCGCGTGCCTTCAGTGAAGAGGCGACGGCGGCGCTGCAGGGTTACCGCTGGCCGGGCAATGTGCGAGAGCTGCGCAACGTGATCGAACGCGCCAGCATCATCTGCAACCAGGAGGTGGTAGAGGTCAGCCACCTGGGGTTGGGCGACGCACCCGCCGCCAATGCGCCGCGAGTGGGCGGGCCTCTGAGCCTGGAGGAACTGGAGCGGGCGCATATCGCCGGAGTGCTGGCCAGCAGCGAAACCCTGGACCAGGCCGCCCGCACCCTCGGCATCGACGCGTCGACCCTGTACCGCAAGCGAAAGCTCTACGGCCTCTGAGCTAGGCAACGGCCATGCGATTGCGCACGCGGCTGTTCCTGAGCATCTCGGCGCTGATCACTGTTGCCCTGGTGGGCCTGCTGCTGGGGCTGGTCAGCGTGACCCAGATCGCCGGCTCCCGGGAGCAGCTGATCAACCAGTCCTTCACGACCCTCGAGCTCGTCCAGCGCATGCGCCAGCACCTGGGCGACCAGATGGTCGAACTGATGGGCGAGGATGTGGACCCTGTCACCCTCCTGAACGCCCAGCAGCAATTCCTGGAGGCGCTGAAGGAAGGCCTGGACCTGTCGTCCGACCCGATATCCCGCCAGCATTTCGAGAAGATCGCGGCCTCCTACCAGGTCTTCCTCGATGTCATGCGTCAGCCTGCCGGCCTGCGCAACAGCCTGCTGGACCAGAGAGGACCCGGCCGCGCCCTTGAGGCCCTGCGCAGCAACATGGCGGAACTGCAGAGCCATGCCTTGTCCATCGTCAGGACTGCGGAAACGGCGACCCGTGACCGCGCCCGGATGATCGCCGGGCTGCTCGGACTGGTCGTGGGCGCCGTGCTGCTGATCGGCTTCATCACCGCCCAGGGCATCGCCCGTCGCTTCGGCGCGCCCATCGACGCCCTGGCCAAGGCGGCGGACCAGGTGGGGCGGGGAGATTTCCAGGTCACCCTGCCGTTGTCGCCGGTCAACGAGATGGCTGCGCTGATCCGCCGCTTCGGTCTGATGACCGAGGCCCTGCGCATGCTCAAGGAAACCAACGTGGAGAAGCTGCTGGCCGAGCAGCAGCGCCTGAAGGCGGTGCTCGACAGCATCGATGACGGCCTGCTGATCCTCGATCGCCAGGGACGCATCCAGCACGCGAATCCGGTGGCCCAGCGGCAGCTGTCCTGGGAAGAGGTACCACACGGCCTCCTCCTGTCGAAGGCACTCGGCCGGCCGGAACTGGACGAGCAGGCCCAACGCGTACTGCGCGGCGACCCTCGGGAGGACGAGCCCGAGGACCTGGAGGTCATGGCCGACGCCGAGCAGCGCCTGCTGAGCTGGCGCATGGTCCCGGTGGCGCAGGAGGACGGACGTCTGCTGGGAGGCGTGATGGTGCTGCGCGACGTGACCGAGGAGCGCGCCTTCGAACGGGTACGCAAGGAATTCGTGCTGCGCGCCTCCCACGAACTACGGACGCCCGTGACCGGCATGCAGATGGCCTTCGGGCTGCTCAACGAGCGCCTGCGCTTCGACCCGGATAGCCGCGAGGCCGACCTGCTGACCACCGTGGACGAAGAGATGCAGCGGCTGGTGCGACTGATCAACGACCTGCTGGACTTCTCCCGCTACCAGAGCGGCGTGCAGGCCCTGGAGCGCGAACCCTGCGACCTGGAGGAACTGCTCAGCGCCTTGCGCCAGCGCTACAGCGCCCAGGCCAGCGAACGCGGCATCGAGATCGAGCTGGAACTGCACCCGCCACTGCCGCGGGTGAGCCTGGACCGTCTGCAGATCGAGCGGGCACTGGACAACCTGGTGGGCAACGCCATCCGCCACAGCCCGGACGGCGGAAACATCCGCCTGCAGGCCCGGCGTCACGGCGAACGGGTGCTGGTAAGCGTGGCGGACGACGGCGACGGCGTGCCCTACAGCCAGCAGGCGCGGATCTTCGAACCCTTTGTGCAGGTCGGCCACCGCAAGGGCGGCGCTGGCCTGGGCCTGGCACTGTGCAAGGAGATCGTGCAGCTGCACGGCGGGCGCGTCGGCCTCTATTCACGGCCGGGGCAGGGGGCGCAGTTCTATATGACCTTGCCGGTGTAGGGGCGAATTGATTGGCCATTTCTGCGCTGGCTTGTAACGCGCGACGCAGGCCCTTCCGGACTCCGCTCAAGCCGACACGTCCCTCACCCCCGCCCCTCTCCCGCAGGCGGGCGAGGGGTGACTCGCGCATGCGAGGCACAAGCAATCCTGAAGCAGCCAGTGGCCTGAAACTGGACAACCGAGGTGGGGCAGCGACTGCGCCCCGTCAGGAGGCCGAGCGGAATCGTTGCAGAGGGGACGAGCGGCATGGATGCCGCGAGAGGCGTGTGGGGCCATGGATGGCCCCTCTCGCCGTGCCCCCGGCGCAACGATGGAGCGAGGGAAGTCCGGCGCAGCCGGACCCGCATGCAGGGGCAAGCGTTTTGGTTCCTTTTGGGCGTTTGCAAAAGGGACTCGCCCGGGAGGGCGAAACCAGAAACACCCACAGAATTCGGCAAACAGCCTGGCTCAAGAGGTTACAGCAGCACTCAACGCAGACCGGGAGAATGAATTCGCCCCTACTGTTCAGTGCCGCATCCCATTGAGCACCAGCAGCAGCGCGGCGGTTTCGGCGTCGGGCTGGCCGTCGAACAGCTTCTGGCGGTACTTCATCTGGAAGGCAGCGATGACGTTGCGGGTTTCCTTGTCCAGCACGCCAGTCTGCGGCGTGGTGTAACCCTGGCGCGCCAGTTGCTGCTGGAACCAGCCGACGGTGGGCAGGGCCACGGCGAAGCGCGCCTGCTCGCAGGCCACCGCCCGGGCATCCGGCCAGGGCACCAGGCCGGCGTCGGCCAGGCGCTTCCAGGGGAACAGCGGGCCCGGATCGACCTTGCGCTGGGGGGCGATGTCGCTGTGGCCGATGATGCTACCCAGCGGAAGATTGTGGCGCTGGACGATGTCCTTGAGGAGCAGGATCAGGGCGTCGATCTGCTCATCGCTGAAGCTCTGGTAGACCCGCCCGCCCGGGGCATCGCGATAGCCATCGTTGACCAGTTCGATGCCGATGGTGCTGGCGTTTAACCAGGTGCGGCCCTGCCATTCGCTTTCCCCGGCATGCCAGGCGCGGCGGGTTTCGTCCACCAGGCGGTAGATCTTCGCCGGGTGGTCGCCAATCAGGTAATGGCTGCTGACGCCGTCGCGGGTCAGCAGGCGCAGGGAGTGCTCCATATCGGTGGAGGTGTAGTGCAGCACCACGTACTGCACGCGGCTGCTCTGGCTCACCGAGCGCTGGCTGTCGTCGATTTGCAGCCCACCTGCGCAACCACCGAGTAGCAGCAAGGCGAGACTTAGAACGAAGGTCTTCATGGGGTCAGGTGCAGGACGCTTTGCAGGTTGTCGAGCAGCATGTCGACGCTGAGCATGATCAGCAGCATACCGGTCAGGCGCTCCACGGCCATCAGGCCGCGATCACCGAGAAAGCGCTGCAGGAACGCGGCCTGCAGCAGGATCAGGGCAGTGCAGGCCCAGGCCAGGATCACCGCGACATAGAGTTCCCAAAGCTCGCCCTGGTGGGTGTTGCGCAGGGTCATCAGTACGGCGAGGGCCGAGGGGCCGGCCACTGCCGGGGTGGCCAGGGGCACCAGCATCGGCTCGCCACCGGGCAGGTCGCCGAGCACGCCTTCCGGACGCGGGAAGATCAGGCGCAGGGCGATGATGAACAGGATGATGCCGCCGGCGATGGCGATGGATTCTCGTGACAGGCCCAGCCCGCTGAGGATCTTGTCGCCGAAGGTGAGGAACAGCAGGAGCAGGGCGAGGGCGAACAGCAACTCGCGCAGCGCCACCTTGAGACGGCGCTCGGGGGCCACGCCCTTGAGGGCAGCGATGAAGATGGCGATGTTGCCGAAGGGGTCGGTGACCAGAAAGATCAGTACGGCAATGCCGAGGATTTCCATGGGGTGCTCCCCTGTACCAATGGGCAGAAGTGTAATGGGCGGTTGCGCTGGCGTCTGCGCGCAGTCCCTGGGGCGGATGGTGAAGCTGTTGCGAAATCTTCCCCGCTCGCAGGCCCCGGGAGAAAAAGGGCGCGAATTATAGCCGAATGCTACTGTGGTTATCGGACATGGGGCCTACAGGCCAGGATGAACGGCGAGTTGGAAATGGCCGCCGCAGGTAATGTTGTAGGTAAGGGAAACCTCGCCGAGGAAGACCGACATGCGCCGCGCGCTGCTCTGGTTGAAGCAGGATCTCAGGCTCGATGACCACCCGGCGCTCCAGGCGGCGCTCCAGGCTGATCGCCTGTTGCCTCTCTACGTCTTCGATCCCGCCTTGCTTCGCCCCTCGCCATTCGGCCCGCGTCGACTCGGCGTACATCGCGCGCGCTTCCTGCTGGAAAGCCTGGCGGCGCTGGATGCTGGCCTGCGCCAGCACGGCTCGCGGTTGATGGTGGTGCAGGGCCACGCCGAACTGGTGATCCCCACCCTGGTGGAGCACCTTGGCCTGGATGAGGTGCTGACCCTGGAAGAGATGGCTCCTTATGAGCGCGACGAGCTGCGCCGGGTGCGCCATGCCCTGGGTGTGCAACTGACCGAGCTGCAGGGCAATAACCTGCTGCGCGAGGAAGAGCTGCCACGTCCTCTGAACGAGCTGCCCTCGGTCTTCAATCAATTCCGCGAGCTGCTGGAAGCGCGCCTGCATGTCTTCCAGCCACGCCCCATCCCCCAGAACCTGCCACCGCTGCCCAGTGGCGCAGCCAGCCTGATGGAGCCACTGCCGACCCTGTCTCGCCTGGGTCTAGGCGAACCCCTGGGGGTGCCGGCCACCGCCTTTCCGTTCGCGGGCGGCGAACCTGCGGCCCTGGCGCGGCTACGTGATTACCTGTGGGAAACCCAGGGCGTGCATCAGTATCAGGAGTCGCGCAACGGCATGATCGGCAGCGAGTACTCGTCCAAGCTGTCGCCCTGGCTGGCCAACGGCAGCCTGTCGCCACGCCGCGTAGCCGCCGAGCTGCACCGCCTGGAAGCGCAACACGGTCGTAGCGAGTCGACCCAGCAATTGCGGATGGAATTGCTTTGGCGCGAGTTCTTCCGCTGGACACTGCTGCGCTACGGCAGCGCGCTGTTCCGCGCAGATGGTCTGAAAGCCACCGCACGGGCGCCGAAAACCCTCGATGAGCGCTACTTGCATTGGTGCAACGGACGCACCGGCATGCCGCTGGTGGACGCCAACATGCGCGAGCTGATGACGACCGGCTGGATGTCCAGCCGCGGTCGGCAGATCGTCGCAGCCTACCTGGTCAACGACCTGCAGCAGGACTGGCGCTACGGCGCGGCCTGGTTCGAAGAACACCTGCTGGACTACGATCCGGCGAGCAACTGGGGCAACTGGGCCTACCTCGCCGGCGTCGCCAGCGACCCGCAACGCGCACTGGCCTTCAATGCCCTGCGCCAGGCTCGCCAGTACGATCCGGAGGCGACCTATGTCAGCCTCTGGCTACCTGAGCTGCGCGGCCTGCCAATCGAACAGCGGCACACGCCGTTCATGCTCAGCGAGCCGCAGTTCGCCGGGCTCGACTATCCGCGCCTGGAGCGCATTCCGGAACACTGGAAGCCCTATCTCTCCAGCGCGGCCTGAGGATTCAGACCGGTTGAGGCAAGCCCTGGGCACCGGATTCGCCGCGTCCGTCCGGCGACTGCACCAGCGCCAGCTCGACGCGATTACGCCCTTGGTGCTTGGCCCGATAGAGCGCCTGGTCGGCACGCTGGAAGGCGACATCACTGGGCTCACCGGCCATCAAGGTCGTCAGCCCGGCGGAGAGGGTGATCGACACCCGCTCACCCTTGAAGTGGAAGGGGCAGGCCTCGATGGCCGCACGCAGGTTTTCCAGCAATTGCTTGCCGCCTTCCACGGGAGTGGAGGGCAACAGCAGGACGAACTCCTCACCACCGAAGCGGGCGATGAAGTCGGTCTTGCGCAGGCGCCGGGCGAGTTCGCCGGCGATGATCTTCAACACCTTGTCGCCGGCCAGGTGGCCGAAGCCGTCGTTGATGCGCTTGAAGTGGTCAATGTCGATCACCGCCAGCAGCAGGTCGCCGCCGTAGCGCTGCTGCCGGGCCTGTTCGATCTCCAGCCGCTCGTTCCAGGCGGCGCGGTTGGGCAGGCCGGTCAGGGGGTCCTGTAGCGCCTTCTGGCGCTGGACCTCAAGGTTGTCGTGGAAGACCTTGGCTTCATCCTCCATGGTCGCCACCCGTGCCATCAGCGCCTGCAGGCGCTCGCCCACTTCCTGCTCGCGCGCCGAACGCTGCTGCTGGTAGCGGTTCATGGTGTCGAGCAGGCCGTCGAGGCGATGCTCCAGGCTCTGCTTCAGATGGTTCAGGTCGGTGGCGTCCTGCACGCTGGCCTGCAGGCCACTGACGTGCTCGCGCAGCTGGTCGTCCAGGGCGCGGGCGCTGTCCAGTGACTCGGCATAACCTTCCTGGGCGGCGCTGAGGTGTTCGAGGAACAGCGCCAATCGCTGGTTGAGCTGTTTCAGGTAGCCGGCGAACTCGCGGTGGCCATTGTCGGTTACCGCCAGCACCAGCACGCCGAAGTCATCCAGCACCGGCACCAGCTCGTACCAGTTGAGCCCGCCTTGCAGGCGCTGGCGCAGCATTTCTGCCTGGGGCTGGTGATGTTCAGGCAGGTCCAGCTCATCCAGCAGTGACCGCAGGCTGTCGGCCACATGGGGAGCGATGGCGCTGTAGCCAGGCTCTGGCTGGGCCGGCAGGGCGTACTCGGGGTCGCCCTCGCCAGTCAGGATGGAGGCGGCCAGCGGCAGGCTGTCGAGGGTGCTGCTGCGCACCGGGGCAGTGGAGGCGGGCGCGGCTAGCACGGGCTCGACGGGCGCTGGCAGCGGTCGGGCAGGGGCAGGTTCTGCTTCGGTCGGCGGGCGGTGGTCAACGGGCTCGGGTAGGGCGTCTGCCTGGGGAGCAGGTGCGTCCGCCCGGGCACGCTCTTCGGCTTGCGGAGCAGCAGGAGCGGCTGGCGCAGGTGCGGCTTCGGCCGAAGGCTCGTCGCGTCCGTTGCCGAACAGGCGCTGCAGCAGACCGGGCCTGGCGACGGTCGCGTCTTCATTGGTAAGCGCCTGCAGTGCCTGGCCCTGGAGCACACCCAGCTCGGCCAGCACTGCCGGCAGCTCGCGGGACTGGCGCGCACGCTCGTCGATGCGCTTGGCGAACTGCTTGAGGCCCTTGCGCACTTCCCGGGGCAGGTCGAGGGCGAGCAGGCGGCTGGTGATACCGGTCAGGGCGCTGACGTTCTGTTCCACGCGCTGCTGGCGGCGTTGCTCGGAGTCCAGCACCGCCTTTTCCAGGCGCGGAATCAGAGCCGCGAGGCCGGCGTCCATCTGCTCGCCGCGGATGATTTCGCGCAGCTCCTGCATGCACTGGTCGACCGCCTTGTCGGAGCCCTCGGCCGCCAGGGAGCTGCGCACCAGGCCGCGACGCAGCAGGTCGAGGCGGGCATCCCAGCGCCTTTCCAGCTTCTCCTGCTGTTCGAGGTTTTCCAGGTATTTGGTTTTCCAGCGCTGGGCGTCGTCGCTCATGCAGGGATTCCGCGCGTGGGTTGGCTGAGGGCAAGGGGCAGGTCGGCCTGCAGTTCGACCGGCAGGCGGATGTCCACGGCCACGGGCAGGTGGTCGGATATGGGCTGGCTGAGCACCGCCACCCGCTCCAGGGTCAGGCTGGGGCTGAGCAGGATGTGGTCGAGACAGCGCTGTGGCCGCCAGCTGGGAAAGGTCGCTTCGACCTGCGGGGCCAGGAGGCCGAGGTCGCGCAGGGGCGAGCGCTCCAGCAGGTCATTGGCGTGGGTGTTCATGTCGCCCATCAGCACCAGGTGGCGATAGCCGGCCACCAACTCGCGGATGTACGCCAGTTGGCGAGTGCGGGTACGGGCGCCGAGGGACAGGTGCATCATCACCACGGCGAGGGCGTCGGAGCCCTTGCCGAAGCGCATCAGGATCGCGCCGCGACCGGGTGGGCCCGGCAGGGGATGGTCTTCCAGCAGGCTGGGTTGCAGGCGGCTGAGCAGGCCATTGCTGTGCTGGGCGATGCGCCCGAGATTGCGATTGAGCTGCTGGTACCAGTAGGGGAAGTCGCCAAGCTGGGCGAGATGCTCGACCTGGTTGATGTAGCCGGAGCGGATGCTGCCGCCGTCGGCTTCCTGCAGGGCGACCAGATCGTAGTCGCCGAGCAGGCTGCCAATGCGCTGGAGATTTCCGGCGCGGCCCGTGTGCGGCAGCAGGTGCTGCCAGCCACGGGTCAGGTAGTGACGGTATCGCTCGGTGCTGATGCCGACCTGGATGTTGAAGCTGAGCAAGCGCAGGCGGCCATCGGCGGGCAACCCGCCCCTGTCGCAATGGGGGTTCACCCGTGCATCGCACGAGCTCGCCGCCCGCTCACCCACCCAGCGTCGCAGCATCGGGCGAATGCGCCGCTTACTTCGCGGCGCGCTCCTTCTCGATCAGGTGTTCGGCGACCTTGAGGGTCTGCTCCGGGCCACCCGAGGAGCTGATGTCGAAACGGTACTTGCCATTGACCACCAGGGTCGGAACGCCGGTGATCTGGTAGGCCATGGCCAGCTTCTTGGCTTTCTCCATCTGGCCCTTCACGGCAAAGGAGTTGTAGGCCTTGAGGAAGGCGTCCTTGTCCACGCCCTGGCCAGCGAGGAATTCAGCCATCTCTTCCGGGGTAGCCAGCTTCTTGCCTTCCTTGTGGATGGCGTCGAACACGGCTTTGTGTACCTGATGCTCGACCTTCATGCTTTCGAGGGTGATGAACAACTGGCCGTGGACGTTCCACAGGCCGCCGAACATGGCAGGAATGCGCACGAAGTTCACGTCTTCCGGCAGCTTCTCAGCCCAGGGGTTGAGGGTCGGTTCGAACTGATAGCAGTGCGGGCAGCCGTACCAGAACAGCTCTACCACTTCGATCTTGCCGGGTACGGATACCGGAACCGGGCTGCTCAGCTCGACGTACTGCTTGCCGGCCTCGATGTCGTCAGCCTGGACGGCGCTCATGCCCAGCAGGCTGGCACCGGCAAGAACGGCGGAAAGGATCAGGTTACGCATGCTTCACTCCTTGAGGGGTAATGGGGCCGCGAGGGCG
This sequence comes from Pseudomonas sp. BN515, assembly GCF_029873155.1. Lineage (NCBI taxonomy): Bacteria > Pseudomonadati > Pseudomonadota > Gammaproteobacteria > Pseudomonadales > Pseudomonadaceae > Pseudomonas > Pseudomonas sp. BN515. The sequence goes on from NZ_SSOH01000029.1 coordinate 51,565, forward strand.
ATGATTCGACCTGCGGCTACACAGCGGGTTCCGGCCATTGTAGCGGGCCGCAGAACGAAAAAGGGTGGCCGAGGCCACCCTTGTTCAGATTCCAGACAACGGGTCTTAGTGCAGACCCTGGATGTAGCTGGAAACCGCTTCGATATCCTTGTTGCTCAGCTTGGCCGCGATGCCGCGCATGACCATGGTGTCACCATCGTTGGTGCGGTTGCCTTCGCGGAAGTCGGTCAGCTGCTTGGCCACGTACTGGGCATGCTGGCCGCCCAGGTGCGGGAAGCCGGCAGTCGGGTTGCCGGAGCCGTCCGGAGCGTGGCAGCCGGTGCAGGCAGGCATGCCTTGGTCCAGCTTGCCGCCACGGAAGAGGGCTTCACCACGGGCGACCACTTTCGGGTCGGCGGCACCGACGCTGCCCTTCTGGCTGGAGAAGTAGGCGGCGATGTCGGCCATATCCTGGTCGCTGACGTTGGTCAGCAGGCCGGTCATTTCCAGCACGGTACGGTTACCGGCCTTGATGTCCTTCATCTGCTTGAGCAGGTAGCGTTCGCCCTGGCCAGCCAGTTTCGGGAAGTTCGGGGCGGCACTGTTGCCATCGGGACCGTGGCAAGCGCCACAAACAGCGGCCTTGGCCTGGCCAGCCTTGGCGTCGCCAGCGGCGTGGGCCATGCCGGTGATGCCCAGGGTCAACAGCAGACTCACGATTACTTTGTTCATCAGCTAATCCAACTACGGCTAAAGGGTAAAGGTGTTATGTGCCGGGCTACTTTATTGGCTCATCCATTGGATGACGGCCTTGTAGTCCTCGGCACTGCAATCCATGCACAGGCCTTTCGGCGGCATGGCGTTCAAACCATTGGTGACGCTCTGCACCAGAGTGTCGATGCCCTTGGCCAGTCGCGGTTCCCAGGCAGCCTTGTCGCCCTTTTTCGGCGCCATCGGCAGCTGACCAGAGTGACAGGCACCACAGGCCCTGTTGAAAACCGCTTCCGGATCCTGAGCCGCCTGAGCGGCGAAGGACAGCGCCGCAAGGCTAGCGACGAGCAGTACTTTCTTCATGATCAACCTCATCGGGAGGGCATTGCCGCGCATTCTTTCGTGCGTCGGTCGTTGCCGTGGACACCAGACCCTGGGGGATAAAGCGCACACTAAATCTGCGGCATTATATACTGGCGAGGCATAAACGGAAACGAAACCGCCCTATGCGACACCGCGTCGCACCCCTGGATTCCCCATGTCATTGAAGAACCCCATTCTTGGCCTGTGCCAACAGGCCCGCTTCCTCATCAGTGCCGCCAAGGTCGACCAGTGCCCGCCGGACAGCGGCCTGGAAGTGGCCTTTGCCGGGCGTTCCAACGCCGGCAAGTCGAGCGCGCTGAATACCCTGACCCACGCCAGCCTGGCGCGCACCTCGAAAACCCCGGGGCGCACCCAGTTGCTGAACTTCTTCTCCCTGGATGAAGAACGTCGCCTGGTAGACCTGCCCGGCTACGGCTACGCCAAGGTGCCGATCCCCCTCAAGCAACACTGGCAACATCACCTGGAGGCCTACCTCAGCAGCCGCGAAAGCCTCGCCGGGCTGATCCTGATGATGGACATCCGCCACCCGCTGACCGACTTCGACCGGCTGATGCTGGACTGGTCCACCGCCGGCAACATGCCCATGCACATCCTGCTGACCAAGGCCGACAAGCTGGCCTTCGGCGCGGCGAAGAACGCCCTGCTCAAGGTGCGTCAGGAAATCCGCAAGGGCTGGGGCGAGGGCGTGAGCATCCAGCTGTTCTCGGCGCCCAAGCGCCAGGGCATCGAGGAAGCCCATGCAGTGCTGGCGCACTGGCTGCAGCTGGATCTGGAAGAAGGCGAGGCCGACGCCTGAATTCCGGGCAAAAAAAACCCCGGACTTCGTATGGGGAGGGGGAAGTTCGGGGTCTAAGTCTGAACCGCTAGGGCGGGGTTCAGATATCTGCCAACACTAAACACAGCAAAAGGAGCATCGAAAGGCTTCACCAGCCATTCATGTGTGTGACTCCCCCGCCTCGCAGAAAGTTCAGACCGCCCCTAAAAACAGTTTGCTATCAAAAAAATCTGGTTATTCGATCAGGAAATAAGCATTTGTTTCAGCCGTGAAACAGATGCTTGCCCCGAAGGCGCACTCAGTGCGCCTCATCCCAGTTGTCACCCACGCCCACTTCCACCACCAGCGGCACATCCAGCTCGGCGGCACCGCTCATGAGCGGGCGAATCTGCTCGGAAACCTGATCCACCAGGTCCTCGCGCACTTCCAGCACCAGTTCGTCGTGCACCTGGAGGATGACGCGGACGTCCAGGCCACTTTCCTGCAGCCAGTTATCCACAGCCACCATGGCGCGCTTCATGATGTCGGCCGCGGTGCCCTGCATCGGCGCGTTGATCGCGGTGCGCTCGGCGCCCTTGCGCATGGCCTGGTTCTTGGAGTGGATTTCCGGCAGGTACAGGCGGCGGCCGAACAGGGTTTCGACGAAGCCCTGCTGCGCGGCCTGCTCGCGGGTGCGCTCCATATAAGCCAGCACGCCCGGATAGCGAGCGAAGTAGCGGTCGATGTAAGCCTGGGCTTCCTTGCGCTCGACGCCGATCTGCTTGGCCAGGCCGAAGGCGCTCATGCCGTAGATCAGGCCGAAGTTGATCGCCTTGGCGCTGCGGCGCTGGTTTGGGCTGACCTCGTCCAGCGGCACGCCGAACACCTCGGAAGCGGTTGCACGGTGCACGTCACGGTCATGGCGGAAGGCGTCCAGCAGGCCTTCGTCCTTGGCCAGGTGGGCCATGATGCGCAGCTCGATCTGCGAATAGTCCGCCGCCAACAGCTTGTAACCCTTGGGAGCGACGAAGGCCTGGCGGATGCGCCGGCCCTCGGCGGTGCGGATCGGGATGTTCTGTAGGTTCGGATCAGAGGACGACAGGCGCCCGGTCGCCGCCACCGCCTGGTGGTAGGAGGTGTGGATACGTCCGGTGCGCGGGTTGATCTGCTCCGGCAGCTTGTCGGTGTAGGTGCTCTTGAGCTTGCTCAGGGAGCGGTACTGCATGATCACCTTGGGCAGCTCGTAATCCTGTTCGGCAAGGTCGGCGAGCACGTTCTCGGCAGTGGAAGGCTGGCCGGTCGCGGTCTTGGCCAGCACCGGCAGGCCGAGTTTTTCATAGAGGATGGCGCCGAGCTGCTTGGGCGAGCCGAGGTTGAACTCCTGCCCGGCCAGCTCGAAGGCCTGGCGCTCCAGGGCAACCATCTTCTCGCCCAGCTCCAGGCTCTGCTGACCCAGCAACGTGCCGTCGACGTAGGCGCCGTTGCGCTCGATGCGTGCCAGGACCGGCACCAGCGGCATCTCGATTTCGCGCAGCACCTTGGCCAGGGAGGGAATGGCTTCCAGCTTCTGCCACAGGGTCTGGTGCAGGCGCAGGGTGACGTCGGCATCTTCAGCCGCATAGGGGCCGGCCTGCTCGATGGCGATCTGGTCGAAGGTCAGCTGCTTGGCGCCTTTGCCGGCAATGTCTTCGAAACGGATGGTGCTGTGCCCCAGGTACTTGAGGGACAGGCTGTCCATGTCGTGGCGGGTGGCCGTGGCGTCCAGCACGTAGGACTCAAGCATGGTGTCGAAGGTGATGCCCTGTACGGCGATAGGCGTCGTGGCGTTGGCCAGGACGTTCATGTCGTACTTGGCATGCTGGCCGACCTTGGCCTTGTTCGGGTCTTCCAGCAGCGGCTTGAGGGCCTTGAGCACGGCGTCGCGATCGAGCTGCGCCGGTACGCCCATATAGCTGTGGGCCAGGGGCACGTAGGCGGCTTCACCGGCTTCCACAGCGAAAGATACGCCCACCACCTGCGCCTGCTGGGCGTCGATGCTGGTGGTTTCGGTGTCGAAGGCGAACAGCGGGGCGGCTTCCAGCTTCTTCAGCCAGGCGTCGAACTGCGCCTGCTCCAGGACCACCTCATAGCGTGCCTCGGCCTTGGCGGGCGCAGCTTCGACGAGTTCCAGTTGCTCGCCGTCGGACTTGGCCTGGCGCTGCAGGTCGTCCAGCCAGGTCTTGAATTCCAGGGTGCGATACAGCTCGGCCAGGGCCTCGCGGTCGGGTTCGCCGGGGTGCAGGGCGTCGATCTCGACGTTCAGTTCGACGTCGCACTTGATGGTCGCCAGCTTGTAGGACAGGTAGGCCATGTCCTTGTGCTCTTCGAGCTTGGCCGGCAAGCCCTTGGCGCCGCGGATCGGCAGGGCGGGCACCTTGTCCAGGCTGGCGTAGAGGACATCCAGGCCACCGCCCACGCCGGTGAGCAGACCGAGGGCGGTCTTCTCGCCGACCCCGGGCACGCCGGGGATGTTGTCCACCTTGTCCCCCATCAGCGCCAGGTAGTCGATGATGAGCTCAGGACCGACACCGAATTTCTCCTTCACGCCATCCACGTCCAGCGTGCTACCGGTCATGGTGTTGACCAGCGTAATGTGCCCGTCGACCAGTTGCGCCATGTCCTTGTCACCGGTGGAGATCACCACCGGACGCCCGCCCGCTGCACTCTGCCGGGCCAGGGTGCCGATCACGTCGTCGGCTTCCACGCCCTCCACACAGAGCAGCGGCAGCCCCAGTGCACGCACGCTGGCATGCAACGGTTCCACCTGTACGCGCAGCTCATCCGGCATCGAGGGGCGATTGGCCTTGTACTCGGCGAACATCTCATCGCGGAAGGTGCCGCCCTTGGCGTCGAACACCACCGCGAAGGGGCTGTCCGGGAACTGCCGGCGCAGGCTCTTGAGCATGTTCAGCACGCCTTTGACCGCGCCCGTGGGCAGGCCGGCCGAAGTGGTCAGCGGCGGCAGGGCATGGAAGGCGCGGTACAGGTAGGAGGATCCGTCCACCAGGACGAGGGGGGCTTGGCTCATGCGTGAATTCAACCTTTATTCACCGGACCCGAAGTAGAATGGACCGATCATTGACGAGAAGGGACAAGGTTACCATGCGCGCACTGAACCGCCTTTTGCTGGCCGGCCTGCTGGCTCTCGCACCAGTCGCCACCTTCGCCGCAGACGAGCCGTCCGCCGAGCCGGACGTGACCATCCGCCAGGAAGGCGACAAGACCATCCAGGAGTACCGCGTCAACGGCATCCTCTACGCCATCAAGGTGACACCCAAGGGTGGCAAGCCGTACTTCCTGGTCCGCGCCGACGGCGAAAACAATTTCGTCCGCTCGGACTATCCCGACATGCTCATCCCAGCCTGGGAAATCTTCAGCTGGTAGCGCACACGCAACCCCGTAACAAGGTAGTCCAATGTCTGTATTCACTCCGCTCGAACGTCCGGAACTGGAAGCTTTCCTCGCCCCCTACGGGCTGGGTCGGCTGAAGGACTTCCAGGGCATCGCCGAAGGCTCCGAGAACAGCAACTTCTTCGTCAGCCTGGAAGGGGGTGAATACGTACTGACCCTGGTGGAGCGCGGCCCGGTCCACGACCTGCCGTTCTTCATCGAACTGCTGGATGTGCTCCACGACGCGGACCTGCCGGTCCCTTTTGCGCTGCGCACCGGGGGCGGCGACGCCCTGCGCGAACTCGCCGGCAAACCGGCGCTGCTGCAACCGCGCCTGCCGGGCAAGCACGTGCACCAGCCCAATGCCCACCACTGCGCCGAGGTCGGTGCCCTGCTGGCACGCCTGCACCTGGCCACCCGCGAGCGGGTTCTGGAGCGCAAGAGCGATCGCGGCCTGGACTGGATGCTCGATGAAGGCCCGACGCTGGCCCTGCAACTGGACGAGACGGCCCTGCCACTGCTGCGTGACGCGCTGAAGGAAATCGGCGAAGTGAAGGCGCGTTTCCTCGCCCTGCCGCGCGCCAACCTGCACGCCGACCTGTTCAAGGACAACGCCCTGTTCGACGGCCCCCACCTGTCCGGCCTGATCGACTTCTACAACGCCTGTTCCGGGCCGATGCTCTACGACCTGGCCATCTGCCTGAACGACTGGTGTTCGGACGCCGACGGCCGCCTCGACGGCCAACTCGCCCGCGCCCTGCTCGGCGCCTACGCCGCGCTGCGCCCTTTCACCGCCACCGAAGCCGAACTCTGGCCGACCGCCCTGCGCATCGCCTGCGTGCGCTTCTGGCTGTCGCGCCTGATCGCCGCCAATGCCTTCGCCGGGCAGGACGTGCTGATCCACGATCCGAGTGTGTTCCAGCGGCGTCTCGCGCAGCGGCAGAAGGTGGAGTTGCCGCTGCCGTTTGCGCTCTGAGCCAGGCCAGAATTCGCCTTTCTTGTGGGAGCGAATTCATTCGCGATTCCCAGGCTGGGTGGCGGGGCAGCTGCGCTGCCCTTCGCGAATGAATTCGCTCCTACAGAAATCGGCCGACAAGCTCACCCACATTTCGAGTGACCGCAGTTGAGGCAGGTCGCGCAGCCATCCATTTGCACCACCGCCTGCGTATTGCACTTGCCACAGAGCTGCGCGCCGGGTGGGAAGCCTTCGCCGGGTTCGGCGGTGGTGGTGCCTTGGCTGGCCTCGTAGGCGGCACGCTTTTCCGCCAGGTAGAGCCGCTGTTCCTCGTCCAGCTTCTGGCCTTCCATCAGGCCGATGGCGATCAGGTGGCGCTCCAGCACGGCGCCGATCTCGGCCACCAGCGACGGCATGTAGACGCCGCCACGCTTGAGGTAACCGCCGCGCGGGTCGAACACCGCCTTGAGCTCTTCCACCAGGAAGGTGCAGTCGCCGCCCTTGCGGAACACCGCCGACATGATGCGGGTGAGGGCGACGATCCACTGGAAGTGCTCCATGCCCTTGGAGTTGATGAAGATTTCGAAGGGCCGGCGCTGCTCGAAGGCGGTGTCGGGGTTGAGCACGATGTCGTTGATGGTCACGTAGAGCGCGTGTTCGAACAACGGCGACTTGATCTTGTAGGTGGCGCCCACCAGGGTTTCCGGCCGCTGCAGGGTTTCATCCATCTGCACGACGGCAGCCGCTTCCTCGGCGGCCTTGCGGGCCTTTTCCTGTTCCAGGTCCACCAGGCTGAAGCCCTTGATCTTCTTCTCGATCTTGATGGTCATGACCGCCTCCGATCGTTCAGTACTTGCCGTAGTAGCCTTCCTTCAAGGCCTCGAACAGGTTGGCGGCGGTGTGTAATTCGCCGTCGTACTCCACTTCTTCGTTACCGCGCAGCTCCACCAGAGTGCCGTCCTCCAGCTCGAAGCGGTAAACCGTCCTCTCCAGATCCGCGTCCTTGACCAGCACACCCTGGAAGGCCGCCGGATTGAAGCGGAAGGTGGTGCATCCCTTGAGACCCTGGCGCCAGCCGTGCAGATAGATGTCCTTGAACGCTTCGAAGGGGAAGTCGGTGGGCACGTTGGCGGTCTTGGAGATGGACGAGTCGATCCACTTCTGCGCCGCCGCCTGCATGTCCACGTGCTCGGCCGGGCTGATGTCGTCAGCGCTGACGAAATAGTCCGGCAAGCGCTGCGCCGGGTGCTCGGCATCCGGCCGGGCCTGGCTGTTGACGAGGGAGCGGTAGGCCAGCAGCTCATAACTGCGGACGTCGATCTTCTCCTTGGTCTTGCGCCCGGGGCGGATCAGGTTGCGCGAATACTGGTGGGCGTAGCTCGGCTCGATGCCGTTGGAAGCGTTGTTCGCCAAGCTAAGGCTGATGGTGCCGGTGGGGGCAATGGAGCTGTGATGGGTGAAGCGCGCGCCCACCTCGGCCAGCTCGGCCACCAGTTCCGGGGCATGTTCGGCGACACGCTGCATGTAGCGGGAATAGCGCGCGTGGAGGATGCGGCCGGGCACGCGGTCGCCCACCTTGTAGCCGTCATCCACCATTTCCGGGCGCTTGCGCAGCATGGTGGCGGTGACCTCATAGTCGAGCGCCAGGATGGGCGCCGGCCCTTTCTCCCGCGCCAGCTCCAGGGCTACCTGCCAGCCGGCCAGGGCCATTTCCCGCGTCACTTCCTCGGTGAACACACAGGCCTCGGTGCTGCCGTAGCGCAACCGCAGCAGCGCAAGGGCCGAGCCCAGCCCGAGGAAGCCCATGCCGTGGCGGCGCTTGCCGAGGATTTCCTCGCGCTGCTGCGCCAGCGGCAGCCCATTGATCTCCACCACGTTGTCGAGCATGCGGGTGAATACCCGCACCACGGCACGGAAGCGCTCCCAGTCGAAGTGCGCGTCCTCGGTGAACGGCTCTTCGACGAAGGCGGTGAGGTTGATCGAACCCAGCAGGCAGGAGCCATAAGGGGGAAGCGGCTGCTCCCCGCACGGGTTGGTCGCGCGGATCGCCTCGCACCACCAGTTGTTGTTCAGCTCGTTGACCCGGTCGATGAGGATGAAGCCCGGCTCGGCGAAGTCGTAGGTGGAGACCATGATCATGTCCCACAGGTGCCGGGCCTGGACGCGGCCGTAGACCTTGCAGGCCACCAGGCCGTCCTCACGGGTGATGTAGCCGTCATGCACCGGCCAATCGCGCCAGATCACCTGGGTCGCGTCACCAAAGTCGAGCTCGTCGCGCTCCTTGGGGTGCACCGGGTAGAGCAGTGGCCATTCGGTGTCGTTCTCCACCGCGTGCATGAAGGCATCGCTCACCAACAGGCTGAGGTTGAACTGGCGCAGGCGGCCATCCTCGCGCTTGGCACGGATGAACTCACGCACATCCGGATGGCATACGTCGAAGGTGCCCATCTGCGCGCCGCGGCGACCGCCGGCGGAGCTCACGGTGAAGCACATCTTGTCGTAGATATCCATGAAGGACAGCGGCCCGCTGGTCTGCGCGCCTGCCCCGGAAACATAGGCGCCATGTGGGCGCAGGGTGCTGAATTCGTATCCGATGCCGCAGCCGGCCTTGAGGGTGAGCCCGGCTTCATGGACCTTGCCGAGGATGTCGTCCATGGAGTCGAGGATGGTGCCGGAAACGGTGCAATTGATGGTGGAGGTGGCGGGCTTGATGTCCTGGGCGCCAGCATTGGAAATGATCCGGCCGGCGGGGATGGCGCCATTGCGCAGGGCCCAGAGGAAGCGTTCGTACCAGTGCTCGCGGGCTGCGGCATCGGCCTCCACCTCCGACAGGGCGCGGGCCACGCGCTGCCAGGTGGCATCAGGGGTGAGGTCGATCGGCGTACCGTCCTTGTGCTTGAGGCGGTACTTGCTGTCCCAGATGTCTTCCGACGCCGCCTGCAAGGCGATGCCGTGGTTACCCTGGACCTGCCTGGGGGTTCCCGTCCTGGCCATCCGCTGCCCTCCCTCGATGAAGAGTCCAGACTAGTCTGACCACGAATGCCGGCCGCTGATTCACATCAAGACGACCCGCGGCCCCTCTCTCACCTTAGCAGTCCGTGCGGAATGCCCGGTAGGGTGCGCCATGCGCACCGGGCGAAGCCCAGGCGTGCATAGCGAGTTGGTGCGCGCAGCGCACCCTACAGTCGAGATCAGAGCGCCTCCAGGCACCCCGCCAGCCCATCGCCCAGGTTCTGCAGCAGGGTCTCGTAGCCGTTGGCGGCCACCGGGGCGTTCATGCCCAGGGCATCCAGTTCGGCCAGGCGCACCGAGAGGCCGGCGGTCAGGGTGTCGGCCAGACGCGGGCGTACCGGCGGCTCGCTGAACACACAACTCGGGCCAGCCGCTTGCAGTCGCTCACGCATCGCAGCGACGTGGCGGGCACCGGGCTGCACTTCGCTGGCGACGCTGAATACGCCGGAATGGCGCAAGCCGTAGGCCGCCTCGAAGTAGTCGAAGGCCTCGTGGAAGACGAAGAACGGCTTGCCGGCGACCTTGGCCATGCGCGCCTTCAGGCGGGCGTCGAGCTGGTCGAGGCGGCCTTCGAAGGCCTTCAGGTTGGCCTGGTAGCGGGCGGCGTTGGCCGGGTCGGCGGTGGCGAGGTCAGTGGCCATGCGTGCGGCGATCACCCGAGCGTTGGCCGGGAGCAGCCAGAGGTGCGCGTCGATGGTGCCGGGGCGATGGTCATGGTCGTGCTCGTGTTCGTCGTGCTCGCCTTCGTGCTCATCGTGCAGCGCCTCGAAATGGCGCAGGGTCATGCCGGGTTCGTCCTGCACAGCCACGCTGGGCTTGTCACGCCCTTTCAGCACGCGGGGCAGGAAGCCTTCCAGGTCGGGCCCGACCCAGTAGAACAGGTCCGCCTCACGCACCCGGCGCACGTCGGAGGGGCGCAAGGCGTACTGATGTGGCGAAGCGCCCGGAGGCAGCAGCACGTCCGGCTGGCCAGCGCCGTCCTGCACGGCTGCGGCGATCAGTTGCAGCGGTTTGATGCTGGTCAGCAGGCGTACGTCGGCCTGGGCAGACAGGGCGCAGGCGCTGAGGAACAGGGAGACGAATAGACGGAACACGGCACAGACTCGGCGGGAAAAGAGTTATAGAATAACGTCTCTTTCTCCAGACGTCGCCGCCGCCATGCTCAAGCCGATCAGCGCAAAAGCCCCCCTGGCCTGTCGCCCCCACGACCACTCCCACTGCGTGTCCAACGCCCTGGCCGAAGCCGAAGCCATCTGCGGCCGGCAGGGCTTGCGCCTGACCGCCCTGCGCAAGCGCGTGCTGGAACTGGTGTGGCAGAGCCACAAGCCGCTGGGTGCCTACGACATCCTCGGCGTGCTGACCGAGGAAGATGGCCGCCGCGCGGCGCCGCCCACCGTCTATCGCGCCCTGGACTTCCTCCTGGAAAACGGCCTGGTGCACCGCATCGCTTCGCTCAACGCCTTCGTCGGCTGCAACCATCCGGGCGAGTCCCATCAGGGTCAGTTCCTCATTTGCCGTAACTGCCAGACGGCCATCGAACTGGAGCAGTCGAGCATCAGCCAGGCCATCATCGACAGCGCGAAATCCGTCGGTTTCGTCGTCGAAGGCCAGACCGTCGAAGTCGTCGGCCTCTGCGCCAGCTGCCAGGTGGCCGCATGAGCGACGTCCTGATCCACCTCGAAAAGGTCGGCGTCGACTTTGCCGGGCAGCCGGTGCTGCAGGACGTGCACCTGGCCGTGAAGGCCGGGGAGATTGTCACCCTGATCGGTCCCAACGGCGCCGGCAAGACCACCCTGGTGCGCACCGTGCTCGGCCTGCTCAAGCCGGACAAGGGCGAGGTCTGGCGCAAGCCGCGGCTGCACATCGGCTACATGCCGCAGAAGCTCCAGGTGGACGCCACCCTGCCGCTCACCGTGCTGCGTTTCCTGCGCCTGGTGCCGGGCGTGGACCGCAAGGCGGCCCTCGCCGCGCTGGATGAAGTAGGCGCCGTGCAGGTGATCGACAGCCCGCTGCAGAACATTTCCGGCGGCGAATTGCAGCGCGTGCTGCTGGCCCGTGCCCTGCTGCGCGAACCCGAACTGCTGGTGCTCGACGAGCCGGTGCAGGGCGTCGATGTCGCCGGCCAGGCCGAGCTCTACCGCCTGATCAGCCGCCTGCGTGACCGTCACGGCTGCGGCGTGCTGATGGTTTCCCACGACCTGCACCTGGTGATGAGCGCCACCGACCAGGTGGTCTGCCTCAACCGCCACGTCTGCTGCTCCGGCCACCCGGAACAGGTCAGCGGCGACCCGGCCTTCGTCGAGCTGTTCGGCCAGGACGCCAAGAGCCTCGCGGTCTATCACCACCACCACGATCACGCCCACGACCTGCATGGCGAAGTGGTGAAGCAACCTTTCCCCAGCGGCACCCGTTTCACTCCCGTCCACCAGCACGGCCCCGACTGCAACCATGGCTGATTTCCTGCTCAACGCACTGCTCGCCGGTCTCGCCCTGGCCCTGGTGGCCGGCCCCCTCGGCTCCTTCGTGGTTTGGCGGCGCATGGCCTACTTCGGTGACACCCTGTCCCATGCCGCGCTGCTCGGCGTGGCCCTGGGCCTGATGCTGGACGTCAGCCCGACTCTGGCCGTGACTGTCGGCTGCGTATTGCTCGCGGTGCTGCTGGTCACCCTGCAACAGCGCCAGCCGCTGGCGTCGGACACGCTGCTGGGCATCCTCGCCCACAGCACCCTGTCCCTGGGTCTCGTGGCCCTGAGCTTCATGAGCGAAGTGCGTATCGACCTGATGGGCTACCTGTTCGGCGACCTGCTGGCGGTGAGCCGCACCGACCTCGCCTGGATCCTCGGCGGCAGCGCCCTGGTGCTGCTGGTGCTGATCCCCATGTGGCGGCCGCTGCTGGCGATCACCGTGCACGAGGAACTGGCGCGGGTGGAAGGCCTTCCCGTGGCGGCCATCCGCCTTGCGCTGATGCTGCTGATCGCGGTGGTGATCGCCGTGGCGATGAAGATCGTCGGCGTGCTGCTGATCACCTCGCTGCTGATCATCCCGGCCGCCGCCGCCCAGCGCCACGCCCGCAGCCCCGAGCAGATGGCCCTGGGCGCCAGCCTGCTGGGCCTGGTGGCGGTCTGCGCGGGCCTCGCGCTGTCCTGGTTCAAGGACACCCCGGCCGGTCCGTCCATCGTGGTCTCCGCCGCCAGCCTGTTCCTCTTCAGCTTTGCACTGCCGCGCCGCGCCTGAGGTCGGCAAGCACTAGGGACGCGGCCTTCTCCGCGATCATCAGGGTCGGTGAGCAGGTGTTGCCGGAGACGATTTCCGGCATCACCGAGGCATCGGCAATGCGTAGCCCCGGAATACCGTGCACCTTGAGTTCGGCATCCACCACGGCGTCCCGATCCTGCCCCATGCGGCAGGTACCCACCGGATGGAAGATGGTGGTGCCGATCTGCCCCGCAGCCTCGTGCAGTTCCGCTTCGCTCTGCAGCGCCGGGCCCGGCAGGTATTCCTCCGGTCGATAGCGCGCCAATGCGGGCGCGGCGGCGATGCGCCGGGTCAGGCGGATGGCATCAGCGGCCACCCGCAGGTCCTCGGCATCACTCAGGTAGTTGGGCTGGATCAAGGGCGGCGCCCGATGATCGACGGAACGGATATCCACCCGGCCACGACTTCGCGGGCGCAGGTTGCAGACGGAGGCGGTAAAGGCGGGGAAGGGGTGCAGCGGCTCGCCAAAACGCTCCAGCGACAGTGGCTGTACGTGATACTCGAGGTTCGCCCGGGTCTGCTCGGGGCCAGAGCGGACGAATGCGCCCAGCTGGCTCGGCGCCATGGCCAGTGGTCCGCTGCGGCTGGCGAGATAGCGCAGGCCCATACCCAGCCGTCCCCACAGGCTGCCGGCCATCTGGTTGAGGGTCGGCACGCCGGAAACCTTGAAGATCAGCCGTAGCTGCAGGTGATCCTGCAGGTTGCCGCCCACCCCGGCGAGCTCATGTCGCACGCCGATGCCGAGGCGCTCCAAGAGCGATCGCGGACCGATTCCCGAGCGCTGCAACAGCATCGGTGTGCCCACGGCACCGGCGCAGAGAATCACTTCGCGCCGCGCCCGGAATTCATGCTGCACACCTTCCCAGCGCCCCGACACACCCACCGCGCGGCCCTGTTCCAGCAGCAGGCGCTGCACCTCCACCCCGGTGCGCACCGTGAGATTGGGCCGTTGCGACGCCGGCCGCAGGAACGCCTTGGACGCATTCCAGCGCACCCCTGCGCGCTGGTTGACCTGGAAGTAGCCGCACCCGGCGTTGTCGCCGGTGTTGAAGTCCTCCACCGGGGCAATGCCGCATTCGCCGGCGGCCAGGCGGAAGGCGTCGAGGATTTCCCAGGACAGGCGCTGGCGCTCCACCCGCCACTCGCCGGCACCGTTGTGGAATTCGCTGGTGCCGCCGAAGTGGCTCTCGCTGCGCAGGAACAGCGGCAGCACGTCCTTCCAGCTCCAGCCCGCATTGCCCAGCTCGGCCCAGCGGTCGTAGTCGGCGGCCTGGCCGCGCATGTAGATCATCCCGTTGATCGAAGAGCTACCACCCAGCACCCGCCCGCGCGGGTAGCCCAGGCTGCGGCCATGCAGGCCGGGCTCGGCCTCGGTGCGATAGCACCAGTCGGTACGCGGGTTGCCGATGCAATAGAGGTAGCCGACCGGAATGTGGATCCACGGATAGCTGTCCCGCCCACCGGCTTCCAGCAGCAGCACGCGCACACCGGGGTCGGCGGAAAGCCGGTTGGCCAGCAGGCAGCCGGCCGGGCCGGCACCGACGATGAGGTAGTCGAAGTCCTGGAGGGCTGGGTACATGGCAATCCTCGCCGTTCTTGTCGTTGTGGCTGGCCATATTGCAGCAGTGGCGGTTCCGACAGGAGCTGGGAAAGGTCTGCAAGGCCACTGAGATGCCTCTGGAAATGCCATCTTCGCGGCCGTTTTGCCCCTACTTTTTGTCCTGATCAGCACCGCAGTGTAGAATCGCGCGTTTTTTGAGCAATCAGAGACCCGCTGGAATGAAGCTGTTCGCCACTCGTTGCCTGCCCGTTGTCGCCTTTTCCCTGCTGTTGGCCGCCTGTCAGACTGCCCAGCAAGTAGCCGAGGTACCAACTGACGATCTGGTCAACAGCTTCCGACATCTCGACCAGGACCTTTCCGAAGGCAAGCTCACCGAAGCCGAGGCGCAGCTCAAGGGCCTGGAAGAAAAGGCCGCCGGCGACACCCGACTCGAGCAATACCAGCGCCAGCTGGCCGATGCCTGGCTCAAGCGCGGCCAGGACGCCCTGCAGCAGGGCGACCTGGACAACGCCACCAAGGCCCTCAGCCACGCCCGTGGCCTGATGCCCCAGGCGCCCGCCCTGACCACCGGCCTGGACGGCGCCATCGACCAGGCCCGCGAAGCCGCCGAGGCCCGCGCCGAGCAGGCCCGCCGCGCTGCCGAGGCCGCCGCTGCCAAGGAAAATGCCGCGCGCCTGGAACAGGCCCGTCAACTGCGCGAAGCCGCCGAACGCCAAGCCGCCGCCATCCAGGCGCAAACCGTTCTGCCCAACGCCCCCCAGGGCGAGAAGCCTGTTGTCCAGGCCAGCAAGCCGCGCGCCCTGAAACCGCTGGTGGAGCTGCCCATGCTCGATCGCGACGACAACGAAAACCTGCGCCGCCTGCTGGACGACGTGGCCGCCGACATCGTCGCCCACGACTGCGCCGTGCAGATCCAGGTGCGGGAGGCCAAGGACTATCCCTGGGTCGCCGCCCTGCTGTCGGCACGGGTGAAGAAGCTCGATCCCGGCTTCAAGCCCCAGTACAGCCAGGCGCTGAACCCCGACCAGGTGCCGCGCCTGGTGCTCAGCCCGCACCACTGAACGTCCCGGCCGGCGGCAGCTAGACTCCACGCAGTCCGCCTGTCGCTTATTCCCTCTTGCTATAGCCATAGGTCCAGAAAGATTTTCTGTGCCTATGTGCCAGCAGGTAAACTTGCCGGTTTTTAGCCGATCCGGCTAACGACGAACCCACAAGGTTTCCGCAGTGATCGAATTCCATAACGTCCACAAGGCGTACCGCGTCGAAGGCCGCGAAATTCCGGCCCTGCAGCCGACCGACCTCGCCATCCAGAGCGGCGAAGTGTTCGGCCTGATCGGCCACTCGGGAGCCGGCAAGAGCACCCTGCTGCGCCTGATCAACCGCCTTGAAGAACCCACCGGTGGTCGCATCGTCATCGATGGCGACGACATCACCGCCCTGGACAGCGAAGGCCTGCGCCGCTTCCGTCAGCGCGTCGGGATGATCTTCCAGCACTTCAACCTGCTGGCATCCAAGACCGTTGCTGAGAACGTCGGATTACCGCTGAAGCTGGCCGGTGAGTTGTCCCGCGCAGAGATCGACCGCCGCGTCGCCGAACTGCTGGCCCGCGTCGGTCTCAGCGACCATGCCCGCAAATACCCGGCGCAACTCTCCGGCGGCCAGAAGCAGCGCGTCGGCATCGCCCGCGCCCTGGCCACCCAGCCGAAGATCCTGCTCTGCGACGAGGCCACCAGCGCTCTCGACCCGCAGACCACCGCCTCGGTGCTGCAACTGCTGGCCGAGATCAACCGCGAGCTGAAGCTCACCATCGTCCTCATCACCCACGAGATGGATGTGATCCGCCGGGTCTGCGACCGCGTGGCGGTGATGGATGGTGGTGTGATCGTCGAGCAGGGCGCGGTGGCCGATGTGTTCCTGCACCCGCAGCACGTCACCACCCAGCGCTTCGTGCTGGAAGACGAGCAGGTGGACGAGGGCGAACAGCGTGACGACTTCTCCCACGTCAGCGGCCGCATCCTGCGCCTGACCTTCCGTGGCGAGGCGACCTACGCCCCGCTGCTGGGCACCGTCGCGCGCCAGACCGGCGTGGACTACAGCATCCTTGCCGGGCGCATCGACCGCATCAAGGACACCCCCTATGGCCAGCTGACCCTGGCCCTGACCGGCGGCGACATCGACGCTGCGCTTGGCTGCTTCCGCGAGGCGGACGTGCACCTGGAGATCCTGCGCTGATGGAAGCCCTGCTCGCCAATATCGACTGGTACGAAATCTGGCTCGCCACCCTCGATACCTTCCTCATGCTCGGTGGCTCGCTGCTGTTCACCGTGCTGCTCGGCCTGCCGCTGGGCGTGTTGCTTTTCCTCACCGGCCCGCGCCAACTGTTCGAGCAGAAGACCGTTTACGGCCTGCTGTCGCTGCTGGTGAACGTGCTGCGTTCGCTGCCCTTCATCATCCTGCTGATCGTGATGATCCCCTTCACCGTGTTCTTCACCGGTACCTCCCTGGGGGTCGCCGGCGCCATCCCGCCGCTGGTGGTGGGTGCCACGCCGTTCTTCGCGCGCCTGGTGGAAACCGCCCTGCGCGAGGTGGACCGCGGCATCCTCGAAGCCACCCAGGCGATGGGCGCCACCACCCGCCAGATCATCTGGAACGCTCTGCTGCCGGAGGCGCGACCGGGCATCTTCGCCGCCATCACCGTCACCGCCATCACCCTGGTGTCCTACACCGCGATGGCCGGCGTGGTGGGCGCGGGCGGCCTCGGCGACCTGGCCATCCGCTTCGGCTACCAGCGCTTCCAGACCGACGTGATGGTGGTCACCGTGGTCCTGCTGCTGGTGCTCGTGCAGATCCTGCAAACCGTCGGCGACAAGCTGGTGGTGCATTTTTCCCGTAAATGACCTGGTGCCGGCGCCAGTTGCGCCGGCCCGATGACTTCCCACAAGGAGCCGTTCATGAAGAAATTGCTGGTGGCCTTCGCCGCCCTGACCGCCCTCTCCGCCCAGGCCGACACCCTGAAAGTCGCCGCCACCCCGGTGCCCCACGCGGAGATCCTCGAGTTCATCAAGCCGCAGCTGGCCAAAGAAGGCGTGGACCTGCAGGTGAAAGTCTTCACCGACTACGTCCAGCCCAACGTGCAGGTTGCCGAAGGCCGCCTGGACGCGAACTTCTTCCAGCACCAGCCTTACCTCGATGAGTTCAACAAGGCGCGCCAGACCAAGGTGAAACTGGTTTCCGTCACCGGCGTGCACGTCGAGCCCTTCGGCGCTTACTCCAGCAAGGTGAAGTCCCTGGCCGATCTGCCGGAAGGCGCCCAGGTGGTCATCCCCAACGACGCCACCAACGGCGGCCGTGCCCTGCTGCTGCTGGACAAGGCCGGTGTAATCAAGCTGAAGGACAACACCAGCATCACCGCCACCCCGAAGGACATCGTCGAGAACCCGAAGGGCATCAAGGTGCGTGAACTGGAAGCCGCGACCCTGCCGCGCGTGCTGAACCAGGTGGACCTGGCGCTGATCAACACCAACTACGCGCTGGAAGCCAAGCTGAATCCCACCAAGGACGCCCTGGTGATCGAAGGCAGCGACTCGCCTTACGTGAACATCCTGGTATCCCGCGAGGACAACAAGGCCAACGCCGACATGCAGAAACTGGCCAAGGCCCTGAACAGCCCCGAGGTGAAGAAATTCATCGAGGAGAAGTACAAAGGCGCTGTGGTTCCGGCGTTCTGATCGCTTTGCGCTGAACGAAAAAGCCCGCTCAATGAGCGGGCTTTTTTGTGGGCGTAACGCACTCAGCTTGATCGTAGGGTGCGCCGTGCGCACGTTTAGCCTGCGCCGAGATTTCGGTGCGCGCAGCGCACCCTACGCAGTGCGTCCGATTCGCGTCAGCTCTTCGGCGTCACCAGCCCCGGCAGTTGCTCCTTGAGCTTCTGGTTGTTCAGCGGCGAGCGGATGAAGCCGCGCTGGGTGCCGTCCGGGCCGAGGACCACCAGGTTGCCGCTGTGGTCGACGGTGTAGTTTTCCTTGCTGGTGTCCGCCGGGATGAAGGGAATGCTCACGGCGTTGGCCAGCTTCTGCAGGGTCGGCAGGTCACCGGTGATGCCGACGAACGTCGGGTCGAAATAGCCGATGTACTGCTTGATCTGCTGCGGGGTGTCGCGGTTCGGGTCGACGCTGACGAACACGAAGCGCAGGTTGTCCTGCGCCTGCTGCGGCAGCAGGCCCTTGAGCTCACGCATCTGCGCCAGGGTGGTGGGGCAGATATCGGGGCAGAAGGTGTAGCCGAAGAACACCAGGCTCCACTTGTCCTTGAGCTGGTCCACCGCGACCTTCTGGCCGTTCTGGTCGACCATTTCCAGCGTCGGCAGGGTGCGACTCTGCGGCAGCAGGACGATGCCGGCATCGAGCAGCTTGGTGGGGTCGGCCTGGCCCTGGCTGGTCAGGACGCGGTGCACGGTGAGGCCGAGCACCACGGCCACGACGGCGACGAGGACAAAGACGGTTTTCTGGATTCTGGTCATAGGTTCAGCATCAGGTAGTGGTCCACCAGCAGGGCGATGAACAGCAGGAAGAGGTAGGCGATAGAGTACTTGAAGGTCCTGATCGCAGCGTGCGGTTTGCTGTCACGGTACAGCACCCAGGCCCACTGCAGGAAGCGCGCCCCCAGGGCTACCGCGCACGCCAGGTAGAGCAGGCCGCTCATGTGGATGACATAGGGCAGCAGGCTGACCGCGAACATCACCAGGGTGTAGAGCAGGATGTGCACCTTGGTGTAGTGCTCGCCGTGGGTCACCGGCAGCATGGGGATGTCGGCCTTGGCGTACTCCTCCTTGCGGTGGATGGCCAGGGCCCAGAAGTGCGGCGGGGTCCAGGCGAAGATGATCAGCACCAGCAGCAGCGGTTCGGCGGACATATGCCCGGTGACGGCAACCCAGCCCAGCAGCGGCGGCGCGGCGCCGGCCAGGCCACCGATGACGATGTTCTGCGGCGTGGCGCGCTTGAGGAAACCGGTGTAGAGCACCGCGTAGCCCACCAGCGAGGCAAGGGTCAGCCAGGCGGTCAGCTCATTGGTGAAGGCCAGCAACAGCGCCTGACCCAGCACGGCCAGGACGAAGGCGAAGCTCAAGGCAGCCACCGGCGAGACGCGACCATTGACCACAGGGCGTTTCAGGGTTCTCGCCATGATCGAGTCGATGCGCCGGTCCACCACATGGTTGACCGCCGCCGCCGCCCCGGCGCAGAGACCGATGCCGAGGTTGCCGAACAGCAGCACCTCCCAGGGCACCCCGGCGCGGGTGGCGAGGAACATGCCTACCAGGGAGGTGATGAGCATCAGCACCACCACCTTGGGCTTGGTCAGTTCCAGGTAGTCGCGCCAGCTGGCGCGGGCCTGGCTGTGTCCTTGGCTGAGCAGAGTGGCCATGGCGTTTTCTCCTTGGTGATCCGGTTACTTGCCGTGCGGGGTCAATGCCGTAGGAGCGAGCTCTGCTCGCGAACCTCCGCCGCCGCCAATTTCGCGAGCAGAGCTCGCTCCTACAAAAAGAGCCGCGTTGCGCACCCGGTAATTGGTGGTGACCAGCACCAGCAGCAGCAGGGCGCCGCCACCGTTGTGGGCCACCGCCACCGGCAGCGGCAGGTGGAAGATCACGTTGCTGATGCCCAGGCCGACCTGCAGGCACAGGGCCGCCAGCAGCAGCCCGGCCAGGCCCTTGAGGCCGCCGGCGCGCAATTGCCAGGCAAGGGCCAGCAGCACCAGGGTCACGGCCAATGCACCGAGGCGATGGGTCATGTGAATGGCAGTGCGGGCGTCGCTATCCAGTTGCCCGCCCAGGTAGTTGGGGCCGATGTGCTGGGTGAGGTGGAAGCCGTTGGCGAAGTCCATCGCCGGCCACCACTGACCATGGCAGGTGGGCAGGTCGACGCAGGCCACAGCCGCGTAGTTGGAGCTGACCCAGCCGCCGAGGGCGATCTGTCCGATCACCAGCGCCAGCCCGAGTGCCGCCCACAGCCGCAGACGCTGTGGCAATTGCAGCGGCGGGAAGGCGTTGGACAGCCGCAGGCTCAGCAGCAGCAAGAGCGAGAGCGTGGTGAAGCCACCCAGCAGATGCGCGGTCACCACCTGGGGCCAGAGTTGCAGGGTCACCGTCCACATGCCGAAGGCGGCCTGGGCGACGACCACCGCCACCAGCAGCAGTGGCAGCTTCAGCGGCTGGCCGTCACGGCCGCGTAGGCGCACGGCATGGATGGCCAGGCCGAGGATCACCAAGCCCAGGGTGCCGGCGAAGTAGCGGTGGACCATCTCGTTCCAGCCCTTCTGGGCCTCCACCGGTGCGTGGGGGAAATTGGCCTCGGCATGGGCGAGCTGGGCGTCAGTCTGCGGCACGCTGATGAAGCCATAGCAGCCGGGCCAGTCGGGGCAGCCGAGGCCGGCGTGGGTCAGGCGGGTGTAGGCGCCCAGCAGTACCACCACCAGCGCCAGCAGGGTGGCGAACAGGGCGAGGCGGAATCCGGGCCGGTTCTTGTAGGTATCCACAGCAGTCGCTCCTCACCTTTCGCGAGAAAGGGGTCGATCAACCGATATTGGAAAGCTTCAGCAGGTGGCGCAGGTCGTTGAGGATCTGCTTGCCCTTGGCAGTGCCGTCGTAACGCAGGACGAGGTTGCCGTGGGGGTCGACGATCCACAGGCGGGCGCCACCCAGATTGTCGGTGGCCTTACCGTAGGTGACCGTGTCCAGGCCGTAGCGTTTCAACTGCGGATATTCCTGTTTGAGCTTGTCGGCGTAGTCCGCCGGCACATCGGCGGCGGCCAGGGAGTGGCTGGCGCGCGACGCGTCGCGGCCCAGGCCGATGTGAATCTGCCGCGCCAGGTAGACCAACTGCTGGCAATCGGCCTCGCAGGCACCCGGCGCGGTGACCAGCAATTGCCAGGTCTCCTGGGGCGCTGCGCCCTGGACGCCGATATCGGCGCTGGTCTGGCCATTGCCGATCATGGCGCCGTGATAACTGCGGCCTTCCGGCACCCAGAAGCTGAACTTGTACATGGCGGTGGCGAGCATCATCGGGCCGATCACCACCATCAGGATCAGCAGCAGCTGGATGCGTCCACGGCGGCGCGGCGGCGCGGCCTCAGGCATGGCGAGTGCTGGGTTCATTGTTGTTCTCCCGTCCTTTGCGCAATCCGAAATAGATGAACAGGCCGAGCAGCGCCGCCGCGAGGGCAAACCACTGCACGGCGTAGCCAATGTGTTTTTCCGGCCCCATGGCGACCACCGGCCAGTCGGTGCGGTAGGCCGCCGGGCCTTCCTCCAGGCGCAGTTCCAGTGGCAGGCCGTTGCGGCCGAGGTGTTGCCAGAGCGCGGCGGCATCCACCTGGTTGATCAGTTGCGGCCAGCCGCTCGCTTGCAGGTGCTTGAGTTCGAACGCGGCGCCCGGCGGCACATAGGCCCAGGCAACCAGCGCCTGCTCGCTATCGGGAGTGGTGAAGGCCGGCGCCACGCGGCGATCCGGCCAGGGCAGCCAGCCACGGTTGACCAGCAGCCACTGGCCGCTGGTGCTGTCCTGGAAGGGCTGCAGCAGTTCGACGCCGGCCTTGCCGTCGCGGATGCGGCTGTCCAGCAACAGGCTGTGGGCGGCGTCGAAATGGCCGCTCAGGCGCACGCGCAGGTAGGCCGGATCGGCGCTGGCACGAAGGTTCTCGATATCGACAGGGGCGGTGATGTGCCGGGCATCGGCAGCAGCCAGCAGTTGGCTTTTTTCCTCGGCGCGGGAGAGCTGCCAGAAGCCCAACCCGAGCAGCACCGGCAGCAGGGCGAGCACCACCAGGGTGGGCGCCAGGCCGGGCCGGAAGGCGCTCATGGCCGCCGTCCGCGAGGCAGAACAGGGCTGGCTATACTGCAAAACATCCCCCTTCCCCCGGAGTCACGCATGCTCAAAGCTGCGATCATCCTCATGTTGCTTGCCACGCTGGTCAGCCTGTTCAGCGGCCTTTTCTTCCTGGTCAGGGACGAAGGACGCAGCTCCCGCGTGGTCAATGCGCTAACGGTTCGTGTAATCCTGACCGCTGTCACCCTGGCGCTAATTGCCTGGGGTTTCTACAGCGGCCAGTTCGTTTCCCATGTCACCTGGTAAGCCGGAAGCCCCCGCCTCCGGCCACCACCTTCACAGCACGTAGACGAAGGTGAACAGGCCGATCCAGACCACGTCCACGAAGTGCCAGTACCAGGCCGCCGCCTCGAATCCGAAGTGATGCTCGGGGTCGAAGTGGCCGCGCAGGATGCGCACCAGCATCACCGTCAGGATTAGCGCCCCCATGGTCACGTGGGCGCCGTGGAAGCCGGTGAGCATGAAGAAGGTGGCGCCGTAGATGCCCGAACCGAGGGTCAGCCCCAGCTCCTTGTAGGCGTGGATGTATTCCTCGGCCTGGAAGCCCAGGAAGGTCGCACCGAGCAGGATGGTCAGCGCCAGCCAGATCTTCAGCGGACCACGCTTGTTCTTGCGCAGCGCATGGTGGGCGAAGGTCACGGTGAAGCTGGAGGTCACCAGCAGCAGGGTGTTGATCAGCGGCAGATGCCACGGGTCGATCACCGCCTTGGGCGGCGGGAACAGCTTGGAATCCGGGTTGTTCAGCAGCGGCCAGGTGTATTCGAAGTTCGGCCAGAGCATGTTGGCGACACCCTTGGCGCCCTCGCCGCCGAGCCAGGGGCCGGCGAAGTGGCGCACATAGAACAGCGCACCGAAAAAGGCGGCGAAGAACATCACCTCGGAGAAGATGAACCAGCTCATGCCCCAGCGGAAGGAACGGTCCATCTGCGGGCTGTAGAGACCGCCTCGGCTCTCGCGGATCACATTGCCGAACCAGCCGAACAGCATGTAGGCGACGATGAGCCCACCGACGAAGAAGATGATCGGGCCGTTTGAATCCGGGCGCGCCGCCTTGAGGTCGTTGAACCAGGTGCCCAGGCCGTAGACCGTGGTCAGCAGGCCGATGGTGGCGATGATCGGCCACTTGCTCTGGGCCGGGACGTAGTACTGCTCGTGACTAGCCATCGTTGTTGTTCTCCTTATCGGCCCGTCAGCCGTCATTCCTGGCGACTGGTGGCTTGCGGGCAGTGATATCGAACAGCGTGTAAGCGAGGGTCAGGTGATGCACATCGGCCGGCAGGTCACGGTCGACGATGAAACGCACCGGCATCTCGATGCGCTGGCCGGGCTGCAGGACCTGCTGGGTGAAACAGAAGCATTCGGTCTTGTGGAAGAACGCCGCCGCCTTCGACGGCGCCACGCTGGGAATGGCCTGGGCCGTCATCGGCTTGTCGGTGGGGTTGTAGGCAATGAACAGCATCTCGTTGCTCGCCCCCGGATGCACCACCAGGTCATCCGCCTTGGGGCGGAATTCCCAGCTCATCCCCGCTGCGTTAGTCGCGAGGAACTGCACCCGCACCTGGCGCTGCTGGTCTTCGTTCTGCGCGCCCTCGTAGGCCGACCCGGTGGTCTTGCCGTTGATGCCGAACGCCTGGCACATCACGTCATAGATCGGCACCAGGGCAAAACCGAAGCCGAACATCACCACCACCAGCAACAGCAGGCGCTGGATCAGGCGGCGAGTGCTCATTTCCCCGCTCATCTCACTTCACTTCCGGCGGCGTGGTGAAGGTGTGGTAGGGCGCCGGCGACGGCACGGTCCACTCCAGGCCCTCGGCGCCATCCCAGGGCTTGGCCGGGGCCTTCTTGCCGCCACGGATGCACTTGATGACGATAAACAGGAAGAGGAGCTGGGTGGCACCGAAGGTGAAGGCGCCGATGGACGAGATCATGTTGAAGTCGGCGAACTGCAGGTTGTAGTCCGGAATCCGCCGCGGCATGCCTGCCAGCCCCACGAAGTGCATGGGGAAGAACGCCATGTTCATGCCGATGAAGCTCATCCAGAAGTGCAGCTTGCCGAGGGTCTCGTCGTACATGTGGCCGGTCCACTTCGGCAGCCAGTAGTAGGCCGAGGCGAAGATGCCGAAGATGGCGCCGGGCACCAGCACGTAGTGGAAGTGCGCCACCACGAAGTAGGTGTCGTGGTACTGGAAGTCCGCCGGGGCGATGGCCAGCATCAGGCCGGAGAATCCGCCGATGGTGAACAGGATGACGAAGGCCACGGCGAACAGCATGGGCGTCTCGAAGGTCAGCGAACCTTCCCACATGGTGCTCACCCAGTTGAACACCTTCACCCCGGTGGGCACGGCGATCAGCATGGTGGCGAACATGAAGAACAGCTCACCGGTCAGCGGAATGCCCACGGTGAACATGTGGTGCGCCCAGACGATGAACGACAGGAAGGCGATGGACGCGGTGGCGTAGACCATCGAGGTGTAGCCGAACAGCGGCTTGCGGCTGAAGGCTGGGATGATCGAGCTGACCGCACCGAAGGCGGGCAGGATCATGATGTACACCTCGGGGTGGCCGAAGAACCAGAACACGTGCTGGAACAGCACCGGGTCACCACCGCCGGCAGCACTGAAGAAGCTGGTGCCGAAGTGGATGTCCATAAGCATCATGGTCACGCAGCCGGCCAGCACCGGCATTACCGCGATCAGCAGGAAGGCGGTGATCAGCCAGGTCCAGACGAACAGCGGCATCTTCATCAGGGTCATGCCCGGGGCACGCAGGTTGAGGATGGTGGCGATCACGTTGATCGCGCCCATGATCGAGCTGATGCCCATCAGGTGGATGGCGAAGATGAAGTAGGTGACGCTCTCCGGCGCGTAGGTGGTCGATAGCGGCGCGTAGAAAGTCCAGCCGAAGTTCGGTCCGCCGCCGGCGGTGAACAGGGTGCTGACCAGCAGGCCGAAGGCCGCCGGCAGCAGCCAGAAGCTGAAGTTGTTCATGCGCGGCAGGGCCATGTCCGGCGCGCCGATCATCAGCGGGATCATCCAGTTGGCCAAGCCGACGAAGGCCGGCATCACAGCACCGAACACCATGATCAGGCCGTGCATGGTGGTCATCTGGTTGAAGAATTCCGGCTGCACGATCTGCAGGCCGGGCTGGAACAACTCGGCGCGGATCACCATCGCCATCGAGCCCCCGAGGAGGAAGGCGGCGAAGCTGAACCACAGGTACATCGTGCCGATGTCCTTGTGGTTGGTGGTCAGCACCCAGCGCATCAGGCCCTTGGCCGGACCGTGGTGGTGATCATGCCCGGCATGATCGTGATCGATCACTGCACTCATGTCAGTCTCCATATAGGCCGGTGTCTTCTTCATTGGCTTTCCGCCTGTTTCAGGGCCAGCACTTCCTTCGGCGTCACCATGTCCCCGGTGTTGTTGCCCCAGGAATTGCGCTCGTAGGTAATGACGGCGGCGATATCGACTTCGGACAGTTGCTTGCCGAAGGCGGCCATGGCAGTGCCCTGCTTGCCGTGGAAGACGATGCCGAGGTGATCAGCCTTGGGACCGGTGGCGATCTTCGAACCCTTGAGTGCCGGGAACATGGGCGGCAGGCCCTGGCCCTCGGCCTGGTGACAGGCGGCGCAGGTGGTGTGGTAGACCTTGTCACCTCGCGCGACCAGTTCCTCCAGGGTCCAATCCTTGTCGGTCAGCTCCTTCTGCTTGGCGGTCTCTTCCTTGCGAGCCGCCAGCCATTTGGCGAAGTCCTCCTGGGACTTGGCCTCGACCACGATGGGCATGAAACCGTGGTCCTTGCCGCACAGCTCGGTGCACTGGCCACGGTAGATGCCGGGCTTCTCGATGCGCGTCCAGGATTCGTTGACGAAGCCGGGGATCGCATCCTTCTTCACCGCCAGCGCCGGCACCCACCAGGAGTGGATCACGTCGGCGGCGGTGATCAGGAAGCGCACTTTGGTGCCCACCGGCACCACCAGCGGCTGGTCGACTTCCAGCAGGTAGTGCTCGTCCTTCGGCGCCTTGTTGTGGATCTGGTCAGCAGGCGTGGCCAGGTTGCTGAAGAACTCCACGTCCTGGCCCAGGTACTTGTAGTGCCATTTCCACTGGTAGCCAGTGACCTGCACGTCCAGCCCGGATTCGGAGGTGTCGTAGATGTCGATCAGCGTCTTGGTCGCCGGCACCGCCATCAGCACGAGGATGACGAAGGGCACGACGGTCCAGAGGATTTCAACCGTGGTGCTCTCGTGGAAGTGCGCTGGCTGCTGGCCGGTGGAGCGGCGGTGGATGATCATCGACCAGAACATGGCACCGAAGACCAGTACGCCGATGACGACGCAGATCCAGAAGATGGTCATGTGCAGATCGAAAACGGTGCGGCTGACCTCGGTTGCACCAGGCGCCATGTTGACTGTCCAGGCAGCCTCCGCCTGGCTGAGAACAGACAGCAGCAGGAGTCCCATCCAGACTCGTGGATGTCGCATCATTGCGGGTTCCCCTTCTCGTTCTTGTTATCCCGCCGGCTGGGCCAACGGCTTGGGGACGGCTGCCCGGACTACCACACTCGGACCGCCGACCTCGGCACGCAGGTGCACAGTCGGGTTCCATCAGGTAATGCCTTTCGAGTCGGAGTATAGACAGGGACTTCGGGTGCGCAACGCGACCGAAGAAATGGCTGAAGGCGCGTAAGCCTTGTCCTAAACGCCACGGCTGGCGTGGGCTACAAGCAGATGGCAAAGTGCTGTTATATCCTGCCCGAATAACTGCTAGGCAATTATGACAATCCGGTCTTAGCAGTTCCGCTGAGCGAGCTAAGGTCTTGTCTTCAACTTTTCATTCACCTGCAACCGCCATGTCCTTTTCAGGAGCAGTCATGAACACCGCCGCACTGCGCGAACTCATCCAGCGCGCCCTCCAGAACGAAGTCGCCTCCTCCCAACTGACCCGGATACTGGAAGCCCAGGTCGCCAGCCTGCACCCCGCCATTCGCCTGCCGGCAGAGGATGCCCAGGGCGTGCTCGCCCGCTTCATCGCCGCCTATGTGGAACAGGTCCCGGACGTGCTGGATGCCGCCGCCAATGTCGCCCGTGAAGCCGGAATCGAAGCCCGCATCAAACCGGTGCTCCAGGTCGCCGAGCAGTTCTTCCTGCAGCCCCCGGCCCTGATGGCAGGTCATGAAGGCCTGGAAGGCCTGCTCGACGAGGCCTACTTGGCCCATCGCCTGGTGGAAGAGGTCAATGACCGCTACATCGTGCATTTCGGCCAGCCGCTGATCCCGCTGGATACCACGGTGGCCAACCTGATCGCCCACCAGCTGATCGGCGAGCCCTTCGCCAACCAGCTGGATGAAGCCGTTCACCATGCCGTGGACGGCCTGCTGGACGACGAGGTGTTCAGCCAACCCTCGGCCCAGGCCTATCGCCAGCAACTGCACGACCCCAAGGTGGAAGAAGCCTGGAAACGCTGGCCGTGCATGTCCCAGCAACTGGGCGTCGGGCTGGAACTGAAGCAGGGCCAGCGTTCTGCGGGCTGAGTAAGCATCCAGGTTCGTAGAACGCGGACCTGCGGAAGCCCCCTGAAAAGGGGGCGAATCCTCGGTCTGGACCGTAGGGTGTGCTGCGCACACCGACTCCATGGATCAACTGCGGCACCCGGTCAAACTGCCGGTGTGCACGGCGCACCCTACAAGATCGGCTTCACGGGGATACGAACCGCCTCAGGCAGTTCTGTAGAGCCGATGGGTATCGCTTCGCTCCAGCGGAGTACCACCCGCCACATCCTACGAACGTCATCCTGATTCCTCGGCGGCCCATCGTCACTGGCAGAGCCGGTGACTCAAGACCACGTCCTCGGAACGTGATTTCCCAAGCTCAAATGAAAAAGGGGCTGCACCGGCAGCCCCTTTTTTCATCACTCCGCCTGGTAGCGCGGCCGTGGCGTGGCCATCGGCAGCGGACCGTCACCGATCGCGCGGAAGCGCCCCTGCTCGGCGTCGTAGGCCTTGATGACGGAAGTCTCGATGTCATAGACCCAGCCGTGGATGAACAGCTGGCCGCTGGCCAGGCGCGCCGCCACCGAAGGGTGGGTGCGCAGGTGGTCCAGCTGGGCCACCACGTTCTCTTCGGTGAGTACTGCCAGGGACTCGTGGCTGGCGCAGCCGCAGTTTTCCTGGACCACCACCTTGGCCACCTCGGCATGGCGCAGCCAGGCCTTTACGGTGGGCATGCGTTCCAGCGTCTGCGGGTCCATCACCGCCTTCATCGCGCCACAATCGGAGTGGCCGCAGATGATGATGTGGTGCACGCCGAGGGCCATTACCGCGAACTCGATGGCCGTCGACACGCCGCCGTTCATCTGGCCGTAAGGCGGCACCACGTTGCCGACGTTACGGGTGACGAACAGGTCGCCGGGCGAGCTCTGGGTGATCAGTTCGGGCACGATGCGCGAGTCGGCGCAGGTGATGAACATCGCGCGGGGTTTCTGTTCATGGGCGAGCTTCTTGAACAGTTCTTCCTGTTGCGGGAAGACTTCGTCGCGGAACCGCTGGAAGCCCTCGACTATGTTCCGCAGGGCTTCTTCGGCGCTTTCACTGCCCAGCTTGTCGTGCTC
The DNA here is from genome assembly GCF_029873155.1 of Pseudomonas sp. BN515. NCBI lineage: Bacteria > Pseudomonadati > Pseudomonadota > Gammaproteobacteria > Pseudomonadales > Pseudomonadaceae > Pseudomonas > Pseudomonas sp. BN515. The sequence goes on from NZ_SSOH01000029.1 coordinate 80,096, forward strand.
GTTGTTCATGCTGCCAACCTCGGTCATCGTAGGAATTGTCTGTTATGCCGCCCATTATCCACGTATTGCCGGCATTTGAATTCCTACAGGACTGTCGTTACAACCCTCCGAGTCACACTTCAAAGTAACGCCATTTGTCCGCCGGGCCGACAGAAGCGAGAACAGTCCAGTTCATAGTCACGTCGCCGGTTCAGTCCCAGCTTGCGGATGGCGACGGCAAAACGCTGCGCCAGCAGTTCGGCGAAAGGCCCCTGGCCCTTGAAGCGGTGGCCGAAACGGCTGTCGTAGATTTCCCCGCCCCGGCACTGACGAATGATGCTCATCACATGGGCGGCACGTTGTGGGTAGTACGCCTGGAGCCATTCTTCGAACAGCGGCCCCACTTCCCTGGGCAGGCGTAGCAGCATGTAGTTCGCCTGCCGCGCGCCGGCATCTCGCGCGGCTTCCAGCAGGCTCTCCAGCTCCATGTCGTTGATCATGGGGATCATCGGCGAACAGAGCACTCCCACCGGAATTCGGTTCTCGCTCAGCACGCGGATCGCCCGCAGGCGTGCCGATGGAGCGGCGGCGCGGGGTTCCAGGGTGCGTTTCAGTTCATCGTCGAGGGTGGTGAGACTGATCATCACCGCCACCAGGTTCTGCTCCGCCAGCTCGGTGAGCAGGTCGAGATCGCGCAGTACCAGCGAGCCCTTGGTGACGATGGTCACCGGGTGGCGATAGCGCAGCAGCACTTCGAGAGTCTGGCGGGTGAGGCGGTATTCGCGCTCGATGGGCTGGTAAGGGTCGGTGTTGGAACCGAGGTTGATCGGCGCGCACTGGTAACCAGGCTTGGAGAGCTGCTGTTCGAGCAGGGCGACGGCGTTGGTCTTGGCAATCAGCCGGGTTTCGAAATCCAATCCCGGCGACATGTCCCAATAGGCATGGCTGGGCCGCGCATAGCAGTAGATGCAACCGTGCTCGCAGCCGCGATAGGGATTCACCGAGCGGTCGAAGGGCAGGTCCGGCGACTGGTTGCGGGTGATGATGCTCTTCGCGGTTTCCTGCCGGACTTCGGTCGCGCGGCTGGGCGGGACTTCCTGGAACCAGCCGTCATCCATCGCCACCGAGGTGGTTGGTGCGAAACGGTTGAACGGGTTGCTGGCCGTACCACGGCCACGGGGCGGAAGAGGGGCAGGCATGGGAGAATCTCCGCAAACTGTATATTCATACAGTATATGGAGATTCTTCCTACGACTAGCCGGATTCTGCCGGGCGGTTGCCCGTAGGAGCTGGCTTGCCAGCGAATGGTCCATTTCGCTAGCAAGCTGGCGCCTACAAGGCACGTGGAGACAGCTAACGCCGCCGCCACATCACCTCACAGCAGACGCCACACACGCCCTCCTTGGCCTGCAGATCACTCGCTGGGTTTCTTCAGCTTCGGATTGGGGAAGAACTGCACCCCCTGCACCTTGGGATCGGCCACCTTGGGCTTGGGCTGATTGACGCGGGTACCGAGCTCCTTCGGCACCGACTGGCCCTGGGCATTCAGGGTGTCGGCGTAGCCGCAGGCCACGCACTGGCGGTGCGGCACCCCGTCCTCGTCCCACATCTGGATCTTGTCCATTTCGCTGCACGCAGGGCACACGGCACCGGCGATGAAGCGTTTCGGCGTGGCGGTCATGCTGCGTCCTCCGTCAGGCCGCTGTGGCGCAGCAGGGCGTCGATGGAGGGCTCGCGACCACGGAAGTCGACGAACAGCACCATGGGCTCCTGGGAACCTCCACGGGCCAGGATGGCCTCGCGGAATGCGCGACCGGTGGCCGGGTTCAGCACGCCTTCTTCCTCGAAGCGCGAGAAGGCGTCGGCGGACAGTACTTCCGCCCATTTGTAGCTGTAGTAACCGGCGGCGTAACCGCCAGCGAAGATGTGCGCGAAGCTGTTGGCGAAGCGGTTGAACGCGGGCGGACGCATCACTGCCACTTCAGAGCGGATCGATTCCAGCACGTCGAGTACACCGCGGCCGTCGCCGTGGGTGGCATGCAGTTCGAAGTCGAACAGGGAGAACTCCAGCTGGCGCACCATCATCAGGCCGGACTGGAAGTTCTTCGCCGCCAGCATCTTGTCCAGCAGGTCCTGGGGCAGGGGCTCACCGGACTGGTAGTGGCCGGAGATCAGCGCTAGGCCTTCCGGCTCCCAGCACCAGTTCTCCATGAACTGGCTGGGCAGCTCCACCGCGTCCCAGGCCACGCCGTTGATGCCGGACGCACCGGCATGCTCGACGCGGGTCAGCAGGTGGTGCAGGCCATGGCCGAACTCGTGGAAGAGGGTGGTGACTTCATCGTGGGTCAGCAGGGCCGGCTTGTCGCCCACGGCCGGGGTGAAGTTGCAGACCAGGTTGGCCACCGGGCTCACCAGTTCGCCGCCGACGTTGCGGCGCTTGTCGCGGGCGCCGTCCATCCATGCACCACCGCGCTTGTTGGCGCGGGCATAGAGGTCGAAGAAGAAGCGGCCGACGTGCTGGCCGTTCTCGCTGATCTCGAACAGGCGCACGTCCGGATGCCAGGTGTCGAAGCCGGACAGCTCGCGGATCTCGATGCCGTAGAGCTTCTGCACGATGGCGAAGAGGCCGGACAGCACCTTGTCGACGGGGAAGTAGGCGCGCAGGGTTTCCTGGGAAATGCTGTAGCGCTGCTCGCGCAGCTTCTCGCTGAAGTAGCCCACGTCCCAGCTCTGCAGGTCGCTCACGCCGCGCTCGGCGGCGAAGGCCTTGAGCTCGTCCAGGTCCTTGGCGGCGAACGGCTTGCTGCGCTTGGCAAGATCGCGGAGGAAGCCCAGCACCTGCGGGGTGGACTCGGCCATCTTGGTGGCCAGGCTGAGGTCGGAGAAATGCTCGAAGCCCAGCAGGCGGGCCAGCTCCTGGCGCAGGTCGAGGATTTCGGCCATCACCGGGCCGTTGTCGTTCTGCCCGGCATTCGGCCCCTGGTCGGAGGCGCGGGTGCTGTAGGCGGTGTAGACCTCTTCGCGCAGGGCGCGGTCGTCGGCGTAGGTCATCACCGCGTAGTAGCTGGGGAATTCCAGGGTGATCAGCCAGCCGCCCAGCCCTTTGGCTTCAGCGGCCTGCTTCATCTGTGCCTTGGCCGAATCGGTGAGGCCGGCCAGTGCCGCTTCGTCGTGAACCTCTTTGGTCCAGGCCTGGGTAGCGTCCAGCAGCTGGTTGGAGAAGCGGCTGCCCAGCTCGGACAGCTTCATCTGGATTTCGCCGTAACGCTGTTGCTCGTCGGCCGGCAGGTCGATGCCGGACAGGCGGAAGTCGCGCAGTGCGTGGTCGAGGATGGTCTTCTGCGCCACGTCGAAGCCGGCAGCTTCAGGACCGGCGGCCAGCGCCTCGTAGGCCTGGAACAGGGCGCGGTTCTGGCCCATCTCGGTCCAGTATTCGGACAGCTTGGGCAGGCAGGCCTCGTAGGCATTGCGCAGTTCGGCGTTGTTGCACACGGCGTTCAGGTGGCTCACCGGGCTCCAGGCTCGACCCAGGCGTTCGCCCAGTTCGTCCAGCGCCAGCACCAGCCCCTGCCAGGTGGGGGTGCCGTCCTGGCGTTCGAGCAGCTCGGCGATGGCGGAACGGTTGTCGGCAAGAATCTGGTCGACGGCAGGCTCGACATGTTCCGGACGAATGGCGGAGTAGGGCGGCAGATCGAAGTCTTGCAGGAGGGGATTGCTCAGGGTCACGGCATTCACCTGTATTCGAGGAAGGGCGCGGGCTGCACAAGGAGACGAGACACAGCCCGGATGGGAGCCATCTTAATTACAATCGCCGGCTGACGCAGCCTCAGGAAAAGCTATGAACCCGATCAGAACCTATCAGGGCACTACCCCGCAGCTCGGCGAGCGGGTCTTCGTCGACGCCTCCGCCGTGGTCATCGGCGATGTGCACCTTGGCGACGACAGCTCGGTCTGGCCGCTGGTGACCATCCGTGGCGACATGCACCGCATCCGCATCGGCGCGCGCACCAGCGTGCAGGACGGCAGCGTGCTGCACATCACCCACGCCGGCCCCTTCAATCCCGACGGCTACCCGCTGGAAATCGGTGACGACGTGACCATCGGCCACAAGGCGCTGCTGCACGGCTGCAAGGTCGGCAACCGGGTGCTAATCGGCATGGGCAGCATCGTCATGGACGGCGCGGTGATCGAGGACGACGTAGTGCTCGGCGCCGGTAGCCTGGTGCCGCCGGGCAAGCGCCTGGAAAGCGGCTACCTCTACGTCGGCAGCCCGGTGAAACAGGCCCGCCCGCTGAGCGACAAGGAAAAGGCCTTCTTCACCTACAGCGCGGCCAACTACGTGAAGCTGAAGGACCTGCACATCGCCGAAGGCTACGGGGGCTGAGATGGATTACCAGAACATCCTCTTTGACCTCGACGGCACCCTCACCGACCCGCGCGAGGGCATCACCCGCTCGGTGCAGTACGCGCTCGGCAAACTGGACATCCACGAGCCGGACCTGGCGAAGCTGGAGCACTTCATCGGCCCACCGCTGCTGCAGTGCTTCATGCAGACCTACGACCTCCCGGAAGAGCGCGCCTGGGAAGCGGTGAACCACTACCGCGACCGCTTCAAGGTCACCGGGCTCTACGAGAACCGCGTGTTCGATGGCATCGATGCGTTGCTCGGACGCCTGCGCGAACAGGGCCGCACCCTGTTCATCGCCACCAGCAAGCCGACGGTATTCGCCCGCGAGATCGCCCGGCACTTCGGCTTCGACCGGCACTTCAAACACATCTACGGCAGTGAACTGGACGGCACCCGCACCAACAAGGTGGAGCTGATCGCCCACCTGCTGGAGGAGGAGCGCCTGGACCGCGCCGATACTCTGATGATCGGCGACCGCAAGCACGACCTGATCGGCGCAAGCCGCAATGGCCTGCACGGGGCCGGCGTGGGCTATGGATTCGGCAGCCGCGAGGAGCTGATGGGCGAGGCGCCGGCCTACTACTTCGCCAGCCTGGATGAGCTGAGTCGGGCGTTTGGTTGATGGGTGGACGGCGAGAAACCGCATTTTGTGGGAGCGATTTCAATCGCGATGCAGGTCGAAGACCTGCTCAACCAGATTTCAAGGAGGGGCCGCAACGCGGCCTTTCGCGAATGAATTCGCCCCTACAGGGCCAACCCAGCGTCGGCATCAATCCCCGTTGCGCTGGTAGATGATCTTCTTGGTGCCGTTCTCGCAGGAGCCGACCACCATGTTCTGGTCCTTCACTTCGGCGTTGGGGACTATCTCCAGGGTGTAGCTGGTGACGCCCGCGGCCTGGATCTTCACTTCGATTTCCTGCTTCAGCTCCTCGCAAGGCTTGGGTGCCGCCACAGCGGTGCCCGCCAACGCGCCCAGCATCAGGACTACAGCCATTCTTCTCATCGCCAACTCCATTTCCTTGATCTCCCGGCCGTTGGACTGACAGCCAGCCAGGCAAGTTCTAGCGGTTCGCCGTCAGGCTTTCCAGTGCTCGCGTGCGTTCCTGCTGAGGCAGGTCCCCCAACTCCCCGGCGCGCCGGTAGAAGGCTTGCCAGTTTCCTCCCGCCTCGCGGAACAGCGCGGCGAAGGCCGGTACCCACTGGTCGTAGAGGCCGAAGGGCAGCAGCTTGGCGTTGTTCATCGGCCCGTCCATCCAGGCGTCGAAGCGGTTGTAGCCGCCCCAATCGCGGTCGCGCATGGTGCGGTAGTCGCGGCGCAGGCGCTCGAATTCCTTGGCCTTGCCCTGGCGCATGCGCTCGGGCGGCAAGCCGCTGGCGTAGAGATGTTCCAACCGCTCGCGGGCGTCCAGCACCAGTCGGGTCAGGGCGTCCCGGCGCCGGGAGTCTTCGTCGCCCCGGGTGGATAGGCCACGGCTGGCGCGCCACTGGTTCAGGCCTTCGCGCTCGACGAAGCTGGCGAAGGACTCGTTGAACGCCGTATCCCCCGGCACATAGAGCTGCTGGTGGGCCAGCTCGTGGAAAATCAGCGCCGCAAGGCGGTCGTCATCCCAGCGCAGCATGGTGTTGAGCAGCGGGTCGTCGAACCAGCCCAGGGTGGAATAGGCCTCGACGCCGCCGACCCAGGTATCCAGGCCTTGCTGCTTGAGCAATGCGGAAGCACCTCGTGCACGGCTCAACTGGTAGTAGCCGCGATAGGCGACGCAACCGGCAATCGGGAAGCAGTGGGTTTCCGGCTGCAGGGAGAACTCCGCCGTGGCGAACAGGTTCCACACTACATAGGGCCGCTGGATATCGGCGTAGACGCGATAGCTGTCGTTGTCCGGAAGCCCCAGGGACGAACTGGCGAAGGTCCGCGCCTCCTGGGTGAGTGCCAGGCGCTGGCGCAGCTGTTGCGGTTGGGCGGGGTCGTCGATCAACGCCTGCACCGGCTGGCGGGCGTGCAGCAGGGCGAGCTGTCCGCGCGCCAATTGGCCGTAGTAGTCCAGGCTGGAACAACCGCTCAGCAGCACGGCGCCCAGCAGGGGAACCCAGGGCCTGTGGATGCGGTCAAGCAGTTCGATAACAAGGGTGGTCAGCATGCCGCGACACTAGCGCATCGGAGCCATCCACCACTACTGGCCTGTTGGAGCCTTCCATGCGCCCTCTGCTGCTTTTCCTGCCGCTTCTCAGCCTTGGCGGCTGCGCCCTGATGCTGCCCAGCCCCGACCCGAACCAGGCCTGGATCTCCCTGCACGAGCAGGAAGGCCAGGACATCCAGGCCAGCCGGGTGGATAACAAGGCACTCTCCGACCCGCGCTACTTCCAGGTCACGCCGGGCCGGCACGAACTGGAAGTGCGCCTGGAGTTCGACGTGGGCGGTCAGGACATCGGCCAGGGCAGCACGAATTATCGGCGCACCTGCCTGCTCAAGCTGGACTATGCCGACTTCGCGGCAGGCGAGCGCTACCTGCTACAGGCGGGCGGTATCGGTTTCCGTCCCTGGGCGCGGCTGTATGACGAGCGCAGCCAGGAAGTCGCCAAGGCGCGGGAAAGTCGCTGCGGCGATGTCTGAAATCTCCGACATGGGCGTATGCTGAACGCACCTTACCCATCAGGAGCTGCTTCATGCGCACGCTGTTGGCCCTGACGCTGCTGGCCAGCCTCTCCGCCTGCGCCAGCAAGTTGCCCGAACCCGATCCGCGGATGGCGTGGATCGACATTTCTCCCGAGCCCGGCGATACCCTCATGGCCGACCGCCTCGACGACAGGCGCTGGGGCGACGGCCGCTACTACCAGGTATTGCCTGGCAAGCACGAGCTGGAGTTGCGCTACCAGTTCGAAATCGGTGGTGGCGGCGGTGGCTTCGGCAGAGACATGAACTCAGGCCCCACCCAAACCACCTGCTACGTGGTGCTGCGCTACGACAAGTTCGAAGCCGGCAGGCGCTACCGCGTGGAAGCACGGAACGCCGCCAACCAGCCTTGGGTTTGGCTCTACGACGACCAGCGCAACGTGCTGGCGCGCCATGAGATCTTCCCGCGCTGCGGCCCCTTCTGAACTGAAAGCGGCCGCCCTGGCCGCTGCTGCCTCGCCGGCGTGTGTCAACCGCGAAGGCTGGCGAGGATGTCGAACGCCCTGAGCCGGTGCTCGTGCTGGTAGAGGTCGCAGGTGAAGATCAGCTCGTCGGCATCGGTCTGGTCCAGCAGCACCTGCAGGCGCGCACGGATCTTCTCCGGCCCACCCACCATGGCCATGGCCAGGAAACTGCCCACGGCATCCTTCTCATGGGGCAACCAGCGACCCGCCATGCTTTCCACTGGCGGTCGCAACACCAGGCTTTCGCCACGAATCAGCGCCAGGACGCGCTGGTACACCGTGGTGGCGAGGAATTCCGCCTCTTCGTCGGTGGGCGCTGCCACCAGCGGCACGCCCAGCATCACGTAGGGCTTGTCCAGCACCGCCGAGGGGCGGAAATGATTGCGGTAGACGCGAATCGCCTCATGCATATAGCGCGGCGCGAAGTGCGAGGCGAAGGCATAGGGCAGACCTTTCTGCCCGGCCAGCTGGGCGCTGAACAGGCTGGAGCCAAGCAGCCAGATGGGCACATTGGTGTCCACGCCCGGCATGGCGATCACCTTCTGCTCCGGCTGGCGCGGGCCGAGGAGCATTTCCAGCTCTTCCACGTCCTGCGGGAAGTCGTCGGCGCTGCCCAGGCGGTCGCGGCGCAGGGCGCGGGCGGTGAGATGGTCAGCCCCCGGCGCACGGCCAAGGCCCAGTTCGATGCGGCCCGGATAGAGGCTGGCGAGGGTGCCGAACTGCTCGGCGACCACCAGCGGCGCGTGGTTGGGCAGCATGATGCCCCCGGAGCCCAGACGGATGCGCGAGGTACCGCCGGCCAGGTAGGCGAGCAGCACGGCGGTCGCGGAGCTGGCGATGCCGTCCATGTTGTGGTGCTCGGCTACCCAGAAGCGCGAAAAACCCAGCTGTTCGACGTGGCGCGCCAGCTCCAGGGAGTTGTGCAGGGCCTGGGTGGCGCCGCCGTGGTCGCGCACAGGGGCCAGATCGAGGACGGAAAGGGGCAACTTGGACAGGGCAGACATAGGCAAGACCTTGGCAGGGGAAAGGCGTGGAGCCTTATCCGAGTGAATCAGTAGGTCTTACTCTAGGGATTGGCGCCCAAGGCCGCTAGAAGGCACTTTTCGGTAACCAGGGCACCAGAAGGTAAGGATTGGGCCGGCACAGGCGCCGGCCCGGGGAATGCCGCGCGATCAATTGCGCTGGTAGGCGATCTCCTTGGTGCCGCCCTCGCAGGTACCCACCACCTGCTTGCCGGCCGCATTGCCCTTGTCGACGACCTCCAGGCTGTAGGAAACGACGCCCTTGTCCTTGAGCTTGGCGTCGATCTCGGCCTTGAGCTCTTCGCAGGGTTTGACGGCGGCGAAGGCCGAACCGGCCAGGGCAAACAGGCCAAGGCCCAACAGCAGTTTCTTCATGTGTAACGCTCCCTCGTAATGAATGATGGGCTCGCACGAGCCATCCGCTCCCGCCTGGTTCCAGGAAGGCCAGGAGTGGACGGCCAGAGACTAGCCGAATTCAGGCGAGGGAGGATGTGCGCCACCTCGCTCTCCCGCGTGGGAGCAGGTGGCGCGTCAGCTGTCGCTGATGCGGAAGCCGATCTTCAGGGTCACCTGGAAGTGCGCCACTTTGCCGTTCTCTATGTGCCCACGGGTGTCCACGACTTCGAACCAGTCCATGTTGCGGACCGTCCTCGACGCCTCGGTGATGGCATTGTTGATCGCGTCGTCGATGCTGCTGCGGGAGGTGCCAACTATCTCGATCTTCTTGTAGGTGCGGTGATCAGACATGGTGTATCTCCTGTGCCGGGCACGAGTGGGTTCCCCTGCAAGGCTAGCCAAGAATGCCGCTATCGGCCGGCCAACTCCTTGCTCAACCAATGGGCCAGGCGTTCGGCTCGACGATCCAGCTGCCGCGCCTGGACCCAGAGCGCCAGGCGCGCCGGGGTTTCGACAAAGCCCCAGGGCGCCACCAGGCGGCCGGATGCGAGTTCGTCGGCGACCAACTGCTGCGGGGCGATGGCCACGCCGAGCCCGGCCACGGCCGCCTCCAGCAGGTAGTAGAGATGCTCGAAACCCTGGCCCTGGCGCAGGCGGCCCTGGTCCAGCCCCTGGGCGGCGGTCCACTGCGGCCAGGCCTGGGGGCGCGACACGGTGTGCAGCACGGCCTCGTCCAGCAGCGCGGCGGGGTTGGCGTGGGCCAGCAGGTCGTGGCGGGCATAACGTGGACTCAGTACCGGGCCGATGGATTCGGCGGCCAGCTCGAACACCCGCATGTCCGCCGGCCAGGGCGGCTCGGCGAAGCACAGGGTGGCGTCAACGCCAGGACGGCGCGGGTCCAGTTCACCCTCGCTGGCCGAGAGCTGCAGGCGCAGTTCGGGGAGTTCGCGGTTGAGCCGGTCCAGGCGCGGAATGAACCAGCGCGCCAGCAGGCTGCCCGGACAGCCGAGGACGAAGGGCGCATCCTCGCTACGTTTCTGCAAGTCGGCGTAGGCGTTGCGCAGGCGCTCGAAGGCGTCACCGGCGGCATCGCGCAAGCGCTGGCCGGCATCCGTGAGTTTTACGCCGCGACCATCCTTGCTGAACAGGGCGATGCCCAGCTCCTCCTCCAGCATCCTCACCTGCCGGCTCACGGCGCCGTGGGTGACGTGAAGTTCTTCGGCGGCGCGGCTGATGCTCTGCAGTCGGGCGGCGGCCTCGAAGGCGCGAAGGGCATTCAGGGGAGGCAGGTCACGGCTCATGGTTATTCGTGAGTTTTTCTGACAGGTAAAGGCAATCTAATCGCTTTTCCGTCACCTCGCCAAGGGTAGAATGGCGCCATCAACCCTCTTCCCCAGCCCCTCGCCGACGAGCGAGGGGTGCAGAAACAGGAGTCCAGCATGACCTCTCTGCGCACCGGCCCCGATGCCAAGGGCCTCTTCGGCAGCTTCGGCGGACAATACGTCGCCGAAACCCTGATGCCGCTGATCCACGACCTGGCCCGCGAATACGAAAAGGCCAAGGATGATCCGGAATTCCAGAAAGAGCTGGCCTACTTCCAGCGTGACTACGTCGGCCGCCCGAGCCCGCTGTACTTCGCCGAACGCCTGACCGAGCACTTCGGCGGCGCGAAGATCTACCTCAAGCGCGAAGAGCTGAACCACACCGGCGCGCACAAGATCAACAACTGCATCGGCCAGATCCTCCTGGCCAAGCGCATGGGCAAGAAGCGCATCATCGCCGAGACCGGCGCCGGCATGCACGGCGTGGCCACCGCCACCGTGGCCGCCCGCTTCGGCCTGCAGTGCGTGATCTACATGGGCACCACCGACATCGACCGCCAGCAGGCCAACGTCTTCCGCATGAAGCTGCTCGGCGCCGAAGTGATCCCGGTCACCGCCGGCACCGGCACCCTGAAGGACGCGATGAACGAGGCGCTGCGCGACTGGGTGACCAACGTCGACAGCACCTTCTACCTGATCGGCACCGTCGCCGGTCCGCACCCGTACCCGGCCATGGTCCGCGACTTCCAGGCCGTGATCGGCAAGGAAACCCGCGGGCAGTTGGCCGAGAAGGAAGGACGCCTGCCCGATTCGCTGGTCGCCTGCATCGGCGGTGGTTCCAACGCCATGGGCCTGTTCCATCCGTTCCTCGATGACACCTCGGTGAAGATCGTCGGCGTAGAAGCTGCCGGCCACGGCATCGAAACCGGCAAGCACGCGGCCAGCCTGAACGGTGGCGTACCGGGCGTGCTGCACGGTAACCGCACCTTCCTGCTGCAAGACGAGGACGGCCAGATCATCGACGCCCACTCGATCTCCGCCGGCCTGGACTACCCCGGCATCGGCCCGGAACACGCCTGGCTGCACGACATCGGCCGCGTCGAGTACACCTCGATCACCGACCATGAAGCCCTGGAAGCCTTCCACCAGTGCTGCCGCCTGGAAGGCATCATCCCGGCGCTGGAGAGCTCCCACGCCCTGGCTGAAGTGTTCAAGCGCGCGCCGAAGCTGCCGAAGGACCACCTGATGGTGGTGAACCTGTCCGGCCGCGGCGACAAGGACATGCAGACCGTTATGCACCACATGCAACAGGAGCAGAAAGCATGAGCCGCCTGCAGACCCGCTTCGCCGAACTGAAAGAGCAGAACCGCGCCGCCCTGGTGACCTTCGTCACCGCCGGCGACCCGGGCTACGACGCATCCCTGGCCATCCTCAAGGGCCTGCCGGAAGCCGGTGCCGACGTCATCGAACTGGGCATGCCCTTCACCGACCCGATGGCCGACGGCCCGTCCATCCAGCTGGCCAACATCCGCGCGCTGGGTGCCAAGCAGAACCTGGCCAAGACCCTGCAGATGGTTCGCGAATTCCGCGCTGGCAACCAGACCACTCCGCTGGTGCTGATGGGTTACTTCAACCCCATCCACTACTACGGCGTGGACCGCTTCATCAGCGACGCCAAGGAAGCCGGCGTGGACGGCCTGATCGTGGTCGACCTGCCACCGGAACATAACGAAGACCTCTGCCACCCGGCCCAGGCCGCGGGCATCGACTTCATCCGCCTGACCACCCCGACCACCGACGACAAGCGCCTGCCCGTGGTGCTCGATGGCAGCTCCGGCTTCGTCTACTACGTCTCCGTAGCGGGCGTGACCGGTGCAGGCTCCGCCACCCTGGAGCACGTGCAGGAAGCCGTCGCCCGCCTACGTCGCCACACCGACCTGCCGGTGGCCATCGGCTTCGGCATCCGTACCGCCGAACACGCCGCGAGCATCGCCAAGCTGGCCGATGGCGTGGTGGTGGGCTCCGCCCTGGTGGACCAGATCGCCAAGGCCGAAACCCCGGAACAGGCCGTGAACGGCGTGCTCAGCCTCTGCAAGACCCTGGCCGAAGGCGTACGCGGCGCTCGCGCCTGATTCACGCCCAAGGGCATGAAAAAGCCGCTGCTCCCAAAGGGAGCAGCGGCTTTTTTCGTACCGTCCCCTGACATTCCTGTGGGGACGAATCCACTACGGAGCACAATGCCGACCTCTATAGTCCAGTCAGGACCGTAGGGTGCGCTGTGTGTTCACCGACTTCATGACCAGCTTCGGCACCAGGCCAAACCGCCGGTGCGCACGGCGCACCCTACCCGATCGGCCTCATCCTGCTAGCCCGAGCATTCGAATCGTCACAGGTCGTACTCGATCTCGCCGTCTTCGAGGCAGGACAGATCCAACGGCCGCACGGCGCCCATCCACATGGGGTAGTCGCGGTGGTCGCGCAGGTCGCTGCCGGTGATGGGGTGGATGAGCACCGTCAGGCCATTGCGGTGCAGCGCCAGCCAGGGGATCACGTCGCCGAACAATTCGGGCTTGAACGCCAGCTGGCAGCTCCAGTCCGGATGCGGGCCGACAAGTTTCTCGTGTACGCGCCCCATCTTCAGCGGAAAGCGCCGTGCGGCTTCCTCGCAGAGCGTGCGGGCCTGCTCAAGGCTCGTGGCGTCGAAATAAACGTGGGCGTGAAAGCCCTTGATGCGGGGTGTGGAGAAGTCCTGCATATCACGCCTCCCGGAATGCGAAGGCACCCATGGTACCTGCAAGCGATGGCTTGGCCGCGGGGATTTCCGCCGCTATCGGTCTTTCGCCGGGGCCTGGGTACCTGCTTCGGGAAGCAGTTGCGGTGCCTCGCTTTCGAGCCGGCCCTTCATGGCTTCCAGTTGCTCCAACGCGGCGCGTGCTTCGTCGAGTTCGCTGGTGCTGCGTTCGCCACTCTGCTCCGCCGCCTCGATGCGCGCACGAATTTCCGGAATCTGCTGCACGCCGCCGGCATAGGCCTGGAGCAGCTCGCGGGTCTGGCGTTCCTCCAGGGCTGCGTACTGGCGCGGGTCGGCCAGCTCGGTGGCGGTGGCAGCCTGGCGCGGTTTCAGGCCACCCAGGGTCGGGCTGCGCGGGTCACCCTTTTCGGCCATCCACTGCATGAGCTGAATAGCCTCGGCCTGGTCCAGCCTTGGTGTTTCCCGTTCCGACGTGGCGACAGCCAGGGGCCCGCCTCGACCTTCCGCAGGCAGGGCAGGCGCAGGCGCCGCCACCGGCAATGAAGACGCGGGGGCGATGATCGGCGGCGGTATGGGTCTGGACGCCGATACCGGCTGCGGCGTCGGTGTCAGCAACACGGTGGCGCAGGCCAGCGCCGCAACGCCCGTGCTGCAGGCCAGGGCCACGCCGAGCCAGGCTTTCACAGCCCCTCCACCCGTGCACTGGCAAGCAGGCGGCCCAGGCGCTCCTCGAACTCGGCGGCCAGCTTCTCCCGCGCCACCGCCTGGTTCACCTCATAACGCACGCTGCGGTCGCTGAGGGGCAGTTGCCGGTCTTCACGGCTGCGTACCCGGACGATCTCGAACACGCCACCGATGCGCATGGGCTGCGACAGGGTATCGGCCTTCTGGATCAACGCCGTCTTGCGCAGCAGGTCGAGCTCGCCGTCCTCTGGACGGATCAGACCGAGATCGCCCGGGGGTGTCCGATCCTTGTCCTGCGCCAGGGAATAGCGCCGCACCGCCTCATCGAACGCCAGCCCTTTTTGCAGTTCGGCATAGACGCGATCAGCGCTGGCCTGGTCGGGTAGGCGGATATGCGCCGCCTGTACGCCCGCGACGTTGCGGTAGCGCGCCTGGTTGCGCTGGTAATAAGCCTCTGCCTCAGCGTCGGTGACTTTGCCCGCCAACTCGCGCAGGGCATCGGATTCATGGTGGAAGTCGCTGTACAGGCCGATCTGGTGCAGGTAGCGCTGGCGCACGAGGCGATCCCGCACCAGGGTCTTCAGCCCCCGCCGTTCCGCCGGGGTAAAGCCGTCCTGAGCCAGGCGGAACCATAGGTAGTCACGCTGCACGCGCGTCTGCACCTGGCTCGCCAGGTATTCCAGGTTGCCCTGCTGCAGTTCCACCTGACCCTGGATGTTGTCGCCCTGATAGAGGGACAACAGGTCCAGGCGCTGCTCGGGCTGGCCGGGGAACTGCCAGCGGATCAGCTCCACCTGCGCAGCTTCGCGCTGTTGCTCGGGGCTGAGCTGCAGGCTGTTCTCCACCAACCCGCGGGAAGCGGGAGCCAGCACGTCGCGCAGGTGCTGGGCACTAAGCGGCTGTGGCTGGCGCAGGAAGGGCCGCAGGTCCTGCCGGCCGGCACGTCCGTAGTACTGCTCAAGCAGGTTGCCGGCTTCCATCTCGACGCTGGCGTCCAGGTCGGCGCGGCTCTGGGCGTTCAACTCGCCCGCCACCTCGCGGGCGAGCAGGTGGTTCTCCAGCAGCCCGCGACGCAGTTGTTGCGAGTCGGTGTTGAACTTCACCCGGCTGAGCACCTGTTCCAGCAGGGCGATGCTCTTGCCCGGCAGCAGCTCGCCATCGACCCGCAAATCCGACGCGGCCGGCATGGCCTGCGCGCCCCCCAGGTACAACCCCAGCAACAGGCCGGTGATCGCCCTGCGCACGTCAGATGCCTTCGGGCGCATTGAAGCTGTCGGCCCCCTTGGTCAACACGGTGACGGTCAGCGCGATGGACTCGGGGATCAGCTCCCTCGCCACCCGCAGGCGCGTGGCGTAGCTGGTGTCATACAGCGGCTCGGGGTGGGCATAGGCGACCTGTCCGGTCTGGGTCAGCAGTTCGCGGATGCTACGGCTGGCGTCGTAGCGGCCGATGAGGTTGGCCACTGCGGCCTGGTCATTGAGTTTCTCGCTGGCGTAATGGTCGTCGACCCAACCTTCCCAGCTGGAGTGGCCGTTGGCCGAGGTGACCCACACGTGGTGCGGCTGCGCCACATCACCGGTGGCGTGCAGGGCGTAGCCGATGGTCTGCAGCGAGGGCGCGGCACGGAACTGATCGAACCAGTAGCCGGCGAGGTTATCGATGGGCTGGAAGGCGGCGGTCTGGAAGTCGCCGTAGTGCTCCTGCCAGTTGGAACGGGTGCCCCGGCGATAGTGGGCTTCGGTGGTGTCGAAGTCGCCGCGCTTCAGCTCGCGGTTGTAGAGATAGACCATGGCGTACCAATCCACGTCGGCAATGCCGCCGTCCACCTTGTGGTAACGATAGTCATAGCCGCCATGGGCATTGCCATGGGCATCGCCGTCGCGGGTGAGGTTGAGGAAGTGCCAGTAGGAGGTGTAGTTCACCAGGCCGGCGGCGGCGTTCCACACCGGCGCGTATTCGTAGCCGACCCACCAGCCGCCCAGGCGGGTGTCCTTGAAGTCATCCACGTCGAAGGCGGCCTGGCCGAGGACTTCCCCGGCCTTGGCCTCGCTGCCGGCAGCGCTCACGTAGAACTGGTAGGCCTCACGCATTTCCGCCGTCGCATAGGGGGAATTCATGTAGGCCAGGGCATCCTTGACGATGTTCTTGTGGGTCGGTTGCGACCAGGCACTGGCCTGGCCGGCGAGGGCGCAGAGGCTGAGGCCGGCAGCCAGGCAGGTGAGGACTTTCATCGGCAGCTCTCATGAAATGGACGAAGCCAGAACTGATAGCCGAGGTTCTTTCCCGCTGCATGACAGTGCGGCACGATTTCAGCACGAACGTCTCAGATCCGCGCAGAACCAACCGATAGTTGGGCCTGATCGGGTCTCAGATGGCGATGCCTTCCCGATGCCGGATGAGCTGCGCGTGGCGGGCTTCGTCGCCCAACTCCTGCTGCAGCCAGTCGACGAAACACTTCATCAGCCGGGCACGGCGCTTGCGCTCCGGCTGCACCAGGTAATAACCGAAATCCGAACTGACACTGGTCTCCAGCACGGGCACCAGCAGGCCCTGGTCGAGCAGGTCGTCCACCAGATAGCGCCAGCCGATGGCCACACCCTGGCCGGCAATCGCGGCCTGGATCAGCAGGGTGTAGTTGTCGAAGCGCAGCATTCCCGAGCCGGGCGGCTGGGCGATCCCCAGTTCGCGGAACAGCGCGCCCCAGTCGAACCAGCGGGTGCGTACCTCGGGCTTGAGGTGCAGCAGCGGCAGTTCAGTCAGGGCCGTCACCGGCAGTGGCTTGTCACGTGCGGCCAGCAGGCGCGGGCTGGCGATGGGGAAGACCTCTTCGCGGAACAGCAGCAGCGCCTCGCCATGCTTGAAGCGGCCGTCGCCGAAGGCGATGGCGATGTCCACCTCCGAGCGCAGCATGTTCATGGTGCGATCACTGGTGACGATGCTGACATCGATTTCCGGGTTCGCCTCATGGAAACGGTGCAGGCGCGGCATCAGCCAGTAGGCGGCGAAGGCGAAGTCGGTGGCCACCTGCAGCACCTCGTGCTGGGGCCGCGAGCCGATGGCTTCGAGCCCGGCGCTGATGGCCTGCAAACCTTCCTGGACATGGAGGAACAGCAGGCGGCCGGCGTCAGTGAGTTCGATACCGCGATAAACACGGTCGAACAGGCGAGTCGCCAGTTGCTTCTCCAGGCGCTGGATCTGCTGGCTAACCGCCGGCTGGGTCGTGCCCAGTTCCACGGCGGCGGCCGTGAAGCTGAGATGGCGGGCGGCGGACTCGAACACCCGCAGTAGGTCCAGGGACAGCTCAGACTGTAGTTCTGCCATAAGTAGCTCTTATCCAAGTCATGTTCCGCTATGCGGTTTACCGGGCTGATCGCTGGCGCAATCATCGTTCCCAGCACTTTCGCATAATTCGACAGTATGGATAAGCGAACGATGAAACGACCCAATATCCTCTTCATCATGGCCGACCAGATGGCCGCACCGCTGCTGCCCTTCTACGCGCCCTCACCGATCAAGGTGCCGCACCTGTCGCGGCTCGCCGCCGAGGGTGTGGTATTCGATTCGGCCTACTGCAACAGCCCGCTCTGCGCGCCCTCACGCTTTACCCTGGTGAGTGGGCAACTGCCGTCGAAGATCGGCGCCTACGACAACGCCGCCGACTTTCCCGCCGACGTGCCCACCTATGCCCACCACCTGCGCCGCCTCGGCTACCGCACGGCACTCTCCGGCAAGATGCACTTCTGCGGCCCGGACCAGTTGCACGGCTACGAGGAGCGCCTGACCAGCGACATCTATCCGGCCGACTATGGCTGGGCGGTGAACTGGGACGAGCCCGATGTGCGCCCGAGCTGGTACCACAACATGTCTTCGGTGCTGCAGGCCGGACCCTGCGTGCGCACCAACCAGCTGGATTTCGACGAGGAGGTGGTGTTCAAGGCCCGCCAGTACCTCTACGACCATGTTCGCGACAACGCCGAGCAGCCCTTCTGCCTGACCGTGTCCCTGACCCATCCCCACGATCCCTACACCATCCCGGCGGAGTACTGGGATCGTTACGAGGACGTCGACATTCCCCTGCCGCGCCAGCGCTTCGCCGATGCCGAGCAGGACCCGCACAGCCAGCGCCTGCTCAAGGTCATCGACCTCTGGGGCAAACCGCTACCGGACGGGAAGATCCGCGACGCCCGCCGTGCCTACTTCGGCGCCTGCAGCTACGTAGACGACCAGATCGGCGCCCTGCTGAAGACCCTGGCCGAGTGCGGGCTGGACGAGGACACCATCGTCGTGTTCTCCGGCGACCACGGCGACATGCTTGGCGAGCGCGGCCTCTGGTACAAGATGCACTGGTTCGAGATGGCCGCCCGCGTGCCGCTGCTGGTCCACGCTCCCGGCCGCTTCCAGGCGCATCGAGTGAGCCAGTCGGTCTCCACCGTCGACCTGCTGCCCACGCTGGTGGAACTGGCCGGCGGCACGCTGGAACGCAACCTGCCGCTGGATGGCCGCTCGCTGTTGCCACACCTGCGGGGCGAGGGCGGGCACGACGGCGTACTGGGCGAGTACATGGCCGAAGGCACCACCAGCCCGCTGATGATGATCCGTCGCGGCCCCTACAAGTTCATCTACTCGGAAGAAGACCCCTGCCTGCTCTTCGACCTGGCCAACGACCCGCAGGAACTGGAGAACCTGGCCACCTCACCGGACCACCAGGCACTGCTTGCGGTATTTCTCGACGAGGCGCGCGTACGCTGGGATATCCCGACCATCGCCGAAGCCGCACTGGCCAGCCAGCGCCGTCGCCGCTTCGTCGCCGACGCCCTGACCCATGGCCGGCTGAAGAGCTGGGACCACCAGCCTTTCGTCGACGCCAGCCAGCAATACATGCGCAACCACATCGACCTGGACGACCTGGAGCGCCGCGCGCGCTTTCCCCAACCCTGACCCACTCTTGCGAGGAACCAAGGCATGAAGACGATCAATGCGGTGCTTGCCGGCGGCGTGCTGCTGACCGGCCTGACGTTCAACGTCCAGGCGGAGGACGCCAGTTGCGCGACGGTGAAGCTGGGTGATCCGGGCTGGAGCGATATCGCCGTGACCAACGGCGTGGCGCGCATCCTGCTCGATGGTCTGGGGTATCGCACGGAAACCCCGACACTGGCGGTGCCGATCATCTTCGCCGGCCTGCACAAGGGGCAGATCGACGCCTTCCTCGGCAACTGGATGCCGGCGCAACAGAGCAACTATGACAAGTTCGTCGCCGCCGGCAATGTCGACAAGGTGGCGCAGAACCTCAGCGGCACCGAGTACACCCTGGCGGTACCACGCTACGCCTTCGACGCGGGCGTGAAGACCTTCGCCGACCTGGACCGCTTCGCCGACCAGTTCGACAAGAAGCTCTACGGCATTGCTTCCGGTTCTCCGGCCAACGAGTCGATCCGGCAGATGATCGCCAAGGATGAATTCGGCCTCGGCGACTGGAAGCTGGTGGAGTCCAGCGAGCAGGCGATGCTGGTGCAGGTGGGCCGAGCGGTGAAACGCGAGCAGTTCGTGGTGTTCCTGGGCTGGACGCCGCACCCGATGAACGTGCAGTACGACATGGCCTACCTCAAGGGCGGCGAGAAGTACTTCGGCGAAAGCGGCAGCGTGAACACCCTGGCGCGCAAGGGCTACGCCGCGCAGTGCCCGAACGTGGGCAAGCTGCTGACCAACCTGCAGTTCACCCAGGAGATGGAGAACTCGATCATGGACCAGGTGCTCAACGGCAGCGCCAACAACGACGCGGCAGTGAAGGCCTGGCTCAAGGCCAATCCGGCGGTGGTGCAGGGCTGGCTGCAGGGCGTGACCACCCGCGAGGGCGGCGATGCCGTGGCGGCGGTGCAGGCGAAGCTCTGACGCCCTCGGATGATCGAGAACCCTGTGGGAGCGAATTCATTCGCGAAGGGCTGCGCAGCAGCCCCCATTGGGGGTACAGGGCAGGCCTTCGGCCTGCATCGCGAATGAATTCGCTCCCACACCGGCCGGTCCCGCCCCAGGATGAAACCCTCGAACCTCTTCCCCTTCCTCACCTGGCTACCCGCCATTCGCCCACGCGGCCTCGGCCGCGACGCGCTGGTGGGCCTGACCGGCGCCATCCTCGCCCTGCCACAGTCCATCGCCTATGCACTGATCGCCGGACTGCCAGCGGAATACGGCCTGTACGCGGCGGTAGTCCCGGTGATCGTCGCCTGCCTCTGGGGTTCGTCGCGGCACCTGATCTGCGGGCCTACGGCGGCCATCTCGGTGGTGCTCTTCGCCAGCGTCAGCCCGCTGGCCCTGCCGGGCAGCCAGGACTACGTCGGCCTGGTGTTGCTGCTGACCTTCCTCGCCGGGGCCTTCCAGTGGCTGCTGGGCGCCCTGCGCTTTGGCTCGCTGGCCAACTTCGTCTCGCAATCGGTGGTGCTCGGCTTCACCCTGGGCGCGGCGCTGGTGATCGCCCTCGGCCAGGTGCCGAACCTGCTGGGCCTGGCCCATCTGGAAGGGCGCGCAACGGCCTGGCAGAGCGCCCTGGAACTGGCGCGGCATGTGCGCGAAGTGCACTGGCCGTCGCTGCTGGTGGCGGTCGTCACACTGGGTCTGTCGATTCTTGTACGCACTCTGTGGCCACGCATGCCGGCGCTGCTGATCGGCATCATCGGCGGCAGCCTGTTGGTGCTGGCGCTGCCCGGCACCTTCGCCGGCGTCCCGCTGGTGCAGCCCTTCAGCGGAAGCCTGCCGCCACTGGCCGCGATCCGCTTCGATGCCGAAGACATCCTGCGCCTACTACCCTCGGCGGTCGCCTGCGGTCTGCTCGGCCTGGTCACCAGCCTTTCCATCGCCCGCGCCTTGGCCTGCCAGTCGCGCCAGGTGCTGGATGCAGACCAGGAATGCCGTGGCCAGGGCCTGTCCAACCTGATCGGCGCCTGGTTTTCCGGCTACCTCTCGGCGGGCTCCTTCACCCGTTCCGGGCTGAATCTCCAGGCCGGTGCGCAGTCGCCCCTGTCGGGTGTGTTCTCGGCGCTCTGGGTGGCGTTGTTCGCCCTGCTGGGGGCAAGCCTGATCGCCCATATCCCACTGCCCGCCATGGCGGCGAGCATCCTGCTGATCTGCTGGGGTTTGCTGGATGGACGCAGCGTGCACCAGCTCTGGCGGGTCAGCCGGGCGGAGTTCGTGGTGATGGCGCTGACCTGCGTCGCCACCCTGTTGCTGGAGCTACAGACCGCCATCTACGCCGGGGTGCTGGCTTCGCTGTTCTTCTACCTCAAGCGCACCTCGCAACCACGTGTGCTGCAGGCGACGGAAGAAGACGCCGAAGTCCTGCGCATCGAGGGGTCAATCTTCTTCGGCGCCTGCCCGTACCTGCAGAAGCTGATCCAGCGCAGCCGCGCCGGACGCCTGGTGCTGGATGCGCACCATGTGAATTTCATCGACTACGCGGGAGTGAGCATGCTTCACGAGGAAGCGCGGCGCCTGGGTGGAGAAGGGCGCAGCCTGGTGCTCCGTCGCGCCCGGCCGCAGGTGGCGCGGGAGCTGCGCAAGCTGGAAGGCGAGGGCAGTCAGTTGGTGATCGAGGGGTAGCGGGATTGCTGTGGGAGCGAATTCATTCGCGAATGAATTCGCTCCCACAAGTTCAGCTTTGCGCCAGCTGGCGGCGCAGTTCGGCCAGCACCGGTGCGCTGTCCGGCAGCACGCCGCGCCACAGCAGGAAGGCTTCGGCTGCCTGCTCCACCAGCATCCCCAGGCCATCGAGGGTACGCGCGGCGCCGTGTTCGGCAGCCCAGCGGTTGAAGGCAGTCATTTCCTTGCCGTACATCATGTCGTAGCACACGGTGTGCCCCGGTTTGATCAGGCTCGGCGAGATAGGGGGCAGGTCGCCGGCAAGGCTTGCCGAGGTGCCATTGATGATCAGGTCGACGGGCTCTTCCAGCCAGTCGAAGCCGCTGGCGGATACCGGCCCGAGGTCGGCGAACAGCTGGGCCAGGGCTTCGGCCTTTTCCACGGTGCGGTTGGCGACCACCAGGGCAGCCGGCTTCTCGGCCAGCAGCGGCTCGATCACACCGCGAGCGGCGCCACCAGCACCCAGCAGGAGGATGCGCTTGCCGGCCAGATCGAGACCGGCGTTGCGGGTGAGGTCACGCACCAGGCCGGCGCCGTCGGTGTTGTCGCCAAGCAGGCTGCCGTCATCCAGTTTCTTCAGGGTATTCACCGCACCGGCGCGCTGGGCGCGGGCGCTGAGGCTGCCGGCCAGCTGGTAGGCCTGTTCCTTGAACGGAACGGTGACATTGCCGCCCTTGCCCGTGGCGAAGAACTGCCGGGCGCAGCCGGTGAAGTCATCCAGCGGCGCCAGCACGGCTTCATAGGTGAGCTGCTGGCCGGTCTGTTCGGCGAACAGGCCGTGGATCAGCGGCGACTTGCTGTGGCCGATGGGGTTGCCGAAGACGCAGTAGCGATCGGTCACAGCCCTGCCTCCCCGAGCCAGTCGCGATCCTTGAGGAAGTACTCGGTCAGGCGCGCTTCCTCGCTGCCCGGCTCGGGTTTCCAGTCATAGCCCCAGCGCACGTGCGGCGGCAGGGACATGAGGATGGACTCGGTGCGGCCGCCGGACTGCAGGCCGAACAGGGTGCCGCGGTCGAACACCAGGTTGAACTCCACGTAGCGGCCACGGCGGAACGCCTGGAACTCGCGCTGCTCCTCGGTGAAGGGGGTGTCCTTGCGCTTTTTCAGGATCGGCAGGTAAGCCTCCAGGTAGGCATCACCGATGGCGCGCATGAAGGCGAAGCTGGTGTCGAAGTCCCACTGGTTCAGGTCGTCGAAGAACAGGCCGCCGATGCCACGCGGCTCGTTGCGATGCTTGAGGTGGAAGTAGCGGTCGCACCATTCCTTGTAGCGCGGGTAGACGTCGGCGCCGAAGGGCGCGCAGGCGTCGCGGGCCACCTTGTGCCAGAACACGCAGTCTTCTTCGACGGCGTAGTAGGGGGTCAGGTCGAAGCCGCCACCAAACCACCAGACCGGCTCTTCGCCTTCCTTCTCGGCGCAGAAGAAGCGCACGTTGGCGTGGGAAGTGGGTACGTGGGGGTTTTCCGGGTGGATCACCAGGGACACGCCGAGGGCCTGGAAGCCACGTCCGGCCAGCTCAGGACGGTGGGCGCTGGCCGATGGCGGCAGGTTGGCGCCGAACACGTGGGAGAAATTCACGCCACCCTTCTCGATCAGCGCACCGTTCTCGATCACCCGCGTACGGCCACCGCCACCGGCGGGACGGGTCCAGGCGTCCTCGTAGAAACCGGTCTTGCCATCCTCGGCCGCGAGCGCGGCGCAGATGCGGTCTTGCAGATCGAGCAGGTAGGCCTTCACGGCCTCGATACGGTCAGTCACGTGGTCAACCCTGGAAGCAGGTGGAGTGGCGGAAAAATGAGCAGGCAAGCATACCACCGCCCGAGAGGCCTGGTGGCTTGACGGGAATCAAGGCGAGGCGTTGGATGGGGGCTTTTCCGACCAGGAGGTTGCAAGCATGGCCAAACGCATCCAGTTCTCCGCCTACGGCGGTCCGGAAGTCCTCGAGTTCGCGGACTACCAGCCTGCAGAGCCGGGGCCGCAGGAAGTGCGCGTGCGCAACCGCGCCATCGGCCTGAACTTCATCGACACCTATTACCGCAGTGGCCTCTACCCGGCACCGAACTTCCCCACCAGCCTGGGCACCGAAGGGGCCGGCGAGGTAGAGGCGGTGGGCAGCGCGGTGACCCAGTTCAAGGTGGGCGATCGCGTCGCCTATGCCACCGGCCCGCTGGGCGCCTACAGCGAACTGCACGTGCTACCGGCGGACATGCTGGTGCGCCTGCCGGAGGGCATCAGCTTCGAACAGGCCGCGGCGGTGATGCTCAAGGGCCTGACCGTGCAGTACCTGTTGCGTCAGACCTTCCCGTTGCAGGGCGGCGAAACCATCCTCTTCCACGCCGCCGCCGGCGGTGTGGGGCTGATTGCCTGTCAGTGGGCCCGCGCCCTTGGCGTGAAGCTGATCGGTACCGTCAGCTCGGCGGAAAAGGCCGCGCAGGCCAAGGCCAACGGTGCCTGGGCGACCATCGACTACAGCCATGAGAACGTGGTGCAGCGCGTGCAGGAACTCACCAATGGCGCCAAGTGCCCGGTGGTCTACGACTCGGTAGGCAAGGACACCTGGGAAATCTCGTTGGACTGCGTGGCGCCGCGCGGCCTGATGGTCAGCTTCGGCAACGCCTCGGGGCCGGTGACCGGGGTCAACCTGGGCATCCTGGCGCAGAAGGGCTCGCTCTTCGTCACCCGGCCGACGCTGTTCGGCTACGCCAGCACGCCGGAACGCCTGCAGGCCATGGCCGATGAGCTATTCGGGCTGATCGCCGACGGCCGCATCAAGGTGGAGGTGAACCAGCGCTTCGCCCTGGCCGACGCTGCCAAGGCGCACACCGCCCTGGCCAGCCGCCAGACCACCGGTTCGACCGTGCTTATCCCCTGAGCACGCGCCCACTGGCCAGATCGCGGATCACGCTGGGGTTGCGCCGCCCGCCGAGGGCGCCCCCCAGCACCGCGTCCAGCTTGTCGCCGAAGTACTGCTGGACACGCAGACGCGAGTACGCGGCCGGACGGCCCGACGGGTTCGCGGAGGTGGAAACCAGCGGCCCGGTGAGGGCGCAGAGATCGCGCACCAGCGGATGGTCGCTGACGCGCAGGGCGACGCTGTCGTGCTGGCCGGTGATCCACTCCGGCAGCAGGTCCTGGTGTGGCACCAGCCAGGTGTTGGGGCCCGGCCAGGTGCTGGCGAGCTTGTCGATCCAGGCATCCGGCAGGCCTTCAAGGAGGAAGTCGAACTGGCGGATGTTGTCCGCCACCAGGATCACACCTTTCTCCACGGGACGCTCCTTGAGCGCCAGCAGGCGATAGACCGCGTCCTCGTTCCAGGGGTCGCAGCCCAGGCCCCAGACCGCCTCGGTGGGATAGGCGATAACCCCGCCTTCTCGCACGATCCGCGCCACTTGCTGCACACGCCAACTGCTGACCATCACCCGCTCCCGCAATACTGGATCGCTAAAGTGTACAGGGCTCAACCTTGGCGATGCACCCAGCAGCCCGCCTCACGGGCGACGCGCCCCAGCAGTTCCAGGTCGGTGAGTTCAGCGAGCACGCGCGGCAGTTCCCAGCCGCTGGCAACGGCCAGGGCTTCGCTGCTGTAGGGCGCCGCGCGCAGCAGATCGAGCAGCGGATGCTCCACTTGAAGGGGCGCCTCGATCCGCGGCTCGGACGCCACCGTCTGCCAGCCACGCAGCGCTTCGAGGATGTCTTCGACCTTTTCCACCAGGGCCGCACCTTCGCGAATCAACTGGTGACAGCCACGGGCGCCGGGATGGTGGATGGAACCGGGAATGGCGTAGACCTCGCGCCCCTGCTCGGCGGCCAGGCGCGCGGTGATCAGAGATCCGCTGGAGGGGCTGGCTTCCACCACCAGAACGCCGAGGGACAGCCCACTGATGATGCGATTACGGCGCGGAAAGTTGGCCGGCTGGGGCGGACATTCCAGCGGCAGTTCGGACACCAGCGCGCCGCCTTCATCAACGATGCGCTCCGCCAGGCCACGGTGGCGATTGGGGTAGACGCGTTCGAGGCCGGTGCCGAGCACCGCCACCGTTGCGCCCTTGACCTCCAGCGCGCCCAGATGGGCAGCGCCATCGATGCCCAGGGCCAGGCCACTGGTGATCACGAAGCCACCACCGGCGAGGCTGCGGGCAAAGGCACGGGCGGTATCCAGCCCGGCCGCCGAAGCGCGGCGGCTGCCGACCATGGCCAGTTGCGGACGCTCCAGCAAGGACGCATCACCGGCGACATACAGGAGCGGCGGCGCATTGCCGAGTTCGGTCAGCAGGGCGGGGTAGGCGGGATCGTCCCAGCACAGCAGCTGGTGACCGGGCCGCTCCTGCCAGGCCAGGGCGCGGGCGGCCGCGTCACGAATCTCCGGGCTACGCCGTGGGTCGGTTGAGGCTTCCGGCAGGCCCAGCGAGCGCCAGGCAGAGGCCGGTGCGCTCAGGGCCGCGGAGGCGGAACCAAAGGCTTCGATAAGGCGACGGAAACGCGCGGGGCCGAGTTCGGGGAGGTGATGAAGACGAAGGCGAGCTTCCAGCTCGGCAGGGGAGATTGATGGCATTCGATCGGTCCTTGATCGCGCCGCAATCGCGGCAGAACAGCCATCAATACAACAAGCCCCCGCATGGCGGGGGCTTGGAGGTGTTACGGGTTGTGTACCTTGTCCAGCACCGCCAGCTGGCGGGTGGCGGCGAGCACCAGGCCGTAGCTGAGCTTGTCGTAGGTGCGGAACACCATCAGCAGGCCAGCGCGCTCGTCCGGGACCTTGATGAACTCGTCGGTGATGCGGTCACGAACGGTTTCGCCGGTCTTGTAGACCGCCAGCACGTTGCCTTCCACCAGGCCGTCGCGCTTGCCCTTGTTGATGGTGACCACATCGAACTGGCCGATCTGGGTCACGCCGCGCGGTACATCGAGGATCACGCCGCTGATGTCACGATCCGGCGCGCTGGGCATGAAGGTGGAGTTGATCGCGCGTTCCTCGGTGGGGAACAGGCGGTCACCCAGGCGGACTTCCTGGGTGGAGCGGGTCAGTTGCAGGGTGCCGATATCACCCTCGTCGGCCACCATCTCGCCGCCGCCGATATCGTCGGCGTTGATGCCGAGGAATTCCTTGGTTTCCGGATCCAGGTAGGTCTTACCCTGGCGGAAGATGCCGTAGGCCGGCTGCTCGTGAGAGAAGTTGCCACGGGCATAGACGCGATCACCAGCGCCGCTGACCACGCGTTCGGCGTTGCCGGCGACGATGTAGGGCGCGCCTTCGAATTCCTTGGGATCGTCGATGATGCGGTTGCTCAGCAGGAAGGCGTTGATGGCTTCCAGCGGAATGGCCGGGATGGCTTCGGCCATCGGCGTGCTGCGCACGGTCGGCGACAGCTTGATGGTGCCGCGGGACGCGCCGCGGTTCAGCATCAGGCGCGGCTGGCCATCGACGTAGACCAGGCTGAGCACGTCGCCGGGATAGATCAGGTGCGGGTTTTCGATCTGCGGGTTAGCGTGCCAGATCTCCGGCCATTTCCATGGCTGGCTCAGGAACTTGCCCGAGATATCCCAGAGCGTGTCGCCTTTGACGACGGTATATCGCTCCGGATGCCCATCCTTGAGTTCCACCGCAGCCTGGGTCAGGCCACTGGCGGCCAGGAGCAGCAGGGCGAGTAGTGATTTCCTCATGCGGTGAATCCCTTTATTATGTTCATTCACATGAAACGCCCTGAGAGCCGCCCCAACCGGGCTCTGCAGCCGTTTTTTCGATGCTGCGCACCATCTTAGCAGCGGATTTTCAACTTATTCCACAAGTGCATCACAAACGCATATGGCGATTCTGAACATTCTCGAATTCCCCGATCCGCGGTTGCGCACCATCGCCAAACCGGTGGAGGTGGTCGACGACTCCATCCGCAAGCTGATCGACGACATGTTCGAAACCATGTACGACGCTCCCGGTATCGGCCTGGCCGCCACCCAGGTGAACGTCCACAAACGTGTGGTGGTGATGGACCTGTCGGAAGACAAATCCGAGCCACGGGTCTTCATCAACCCCGAGTTCGAGTCCCTGACCGACGAGATGGACCAGTATCAGGAAGGCTGCCTTTCGGTTCCGGGCTTCTATGAAAACGTCGATCGTCCGCAGAAGGTGAAGATCAAGGCCCTGGACCGCGACGGCCAGCCCTATGAACTGATCGCCGAAGGCCTGCTGGCCGTGTGCATCCAGCACGAGTGCGACCACCTCAACGGCAAGCTCTTCGTCGACTACCTGTCGTCCCTCAAGCGCGACCGCATCAAGAAGAAGCTGGAAAAGCAGCACCGCCAACAGGCTTGATTCCCCCGATCCAAAGGCTTGCCCCGGCAAGCCTTTTCTTTTTGGTGACTTCCCCATGACCGAGCCACTGCGCCTCGTCTTCGCCGGCACCCCCGAGTTCGCCGCCGAGCACCTCAACGCCCTGCTGGGCTCCCGCCACCAGGTCATCGCCGTCTACACCCAGCCGGACCGCCCGGCCGGTCGCGGCCAGAAGCTGATGCCGAGCCCGGTCAAGCAACTGGCGGTCGAACACGGCATTCCGGTGCTGCAGCCGCCAACCCTGCGTGATCCCGCCGCCCAGGCCGAGCTCAAGGCCCTCGGCGCTGACCTGATGGTGGTAGTTGCCTACGGCCTGATCCTGCCGCAGGTGGTGCTCGACACCCCGCGCCTGGGCTGCATCAACAGCCACGCCTCGCTGCTGCCACGTTGGCGCGGCGCGGCGCCGATCCAGCGCGCGGTGCAGGCGGGCGACGCGGAAAGCGGCGTCACCGTCATGCAGATGGAAGCGGGCCTCGACACCGGTCCGATGCTGCTCAAGGTCACCACCCCGATCAGCGCGGAAGACACCGGCGGCAGCCTGCACGACCGCCTCGCGCAACTGGGTCCGAAGGCCGTGCTGGAAGCCATCGAAGGTCTTGCCGCCGGCACCTTGAAAGGCGAAGTGCAGGACGACGCCCTGGCCAACTACGCCAACAAGCTGAACAAGGATGAGGCACGCCTCGACTGGAGCCGCCCGGCGGTGGAACTGGAACGCCTGGTTCGCGCCTTCAACCCCTGGCCCATCTGCCACAGCACCCTCGACGGCGAGCCGCTGAAAGTGCTCGCCGCCGTGCTGGGCGATGGCAAGGGCGCGCCCGGCCAGATCCTCGCCGCCAGCAAGGACGGCCTGACCGTGGCCTGTGGCGACGGTGCCCTGCGCCTGACTCGCCTGCAATTGCCCGGCGGCAAGCCGCTGAACTTTGCCGACCTCTTCAACAGCCGTCGCGAGCAGTTCGCCGTGGGCAAGGTACTGGGCGCATGAATCCACGTCTCGCCGCCGCCCGAGCCCTGGCCGCGGTGCTCTCAGGCAAGGCTTCCCTCGGCGGGAGCCTGCCGCCGCAACTGGACAAGGTGGAGCCGCGCGATCGCGCGCTCGCCCAGGACCTCGCCTTCGGCGCCGCGCGCTGGCAACCGCGCCTCGCTGCCCTGGCCGAGCGCCTGCTGCAGAAGCCGTTCAAGTCCGCCGACAAGGATGTGGAGGCGCTGCTGCTGGTCGGCCTCTACCAGCTCTTCTACACCCGCATTCCCGCCCATGCCGCCATCGGCGAGACCGTCGGCTGCTCGGACAAGCTGAAGAAGCCCTGGGCCAAGGGCCTGCTCAACGCCGTGCTGCGCAACGCCCAGCGCCAGGGCGAAGCGATCTTCGCCGAGCTCGAACGCGACCCGGCAGCACGTACCGCCCACCCACGCTGGCTGCAGAAGGCCCTCAAGGCCGCCTGGCCGGAACACTGGGAAGCGGTCTGCGCGGCGAACAACGCCCATCCGCCGCTGATCCTTCGGGTCAATCGCCGCCATGGCAGCCGCGACGCCTACCTGGCCGAGTTGCAACAGGTCGGCATCGCAGCCGAACCCTGCACCTTCAGCCGCGACGGCATCCGCCTCATCGAAGCCTGCGACGTGAAAACCCTGCCGGGCTTCTCCGAAGGGCGCGTCAGCGTGCAGGACGAAGCCGCACAGCTGGCGGCCGACCTGCTGGAACTGGCGCCCGGACAGCGTGTGCTGGACGCCTGCTGCGCCCCCGGCGGCAAGACCTGCCACGTGCTGGAGGCCGAAGCGGGCCTCGCCGAAGTGGTGGCGGTGGACCTGGAAGAAAGCCGCCTGGTCCGCGTGCGGGAAAACCTCGACCGGCTGGGCCTGGATGCGAAGCTGATCGCCGCCGACGGCCGCGCTACCGCCAGTTGGTGGGACGGCAAGCCGTTCCAGCGCATCCTCCTCGACGCGCCCTGTTCGGCCACCGGCGTGATCCGCCGCCACCCGGACATCAAGCTGACCCGCAAGGAAGAAGACATCGCCGCCCTGGCTCAGCTCCAGGGCGAGCTGCTGGACGCCCTCTGGCCGACATTGGAAGTGGGTGGCGTGCTGCTCTATGCCACCTGTTCCACCCTGCCACGGGAGAACAGCGACAACATCGCCGCCTTCCTCGCCCGCACCCCCGGCGCCCGCGAACTGGATATCCCCGGTCCCTTCGGATTGAAACAACCCCATGGCCGCCAATTGCTGGCGCAGGAAAACGGCCATGACGGTTTCTACTATGCCAAGCTGATCAAGATCGCCGCCTCGCCACGCGGCTAACGGAGCTAGCAGTGAAGATCATCATTCTCGGTGCGGGCCAGGTGGGCGGTACGCTTGCCGAACACCTTTCCGACGAGGCCAACGACATCACGGTGGTAGACACCGACGGCGACCGCCTGCGCGACCTCGGCGACCGCCTCGACATCCGCACCGTGCAGGGCCGAGGCTCCTTTCCCACCGTGCTGCGCCAGGCCGGTGCCGACGATGCCGACATGCTGGTGGCGGTGACCAATAGCGACGAAGTGAACATGGTCGCCTGCCAGGTGGCCTACACCTTCTTCCACACCCCGACCAAGATCGCCCGGGTACGGGAAGCGGCCTACCTGACCCGCGCCGGCCTGTTCGACAACGAAGCCATTCCGGTGGACGTGCTGATCAGCCCCGAGCAGGTGGTGACCAACTACATCAAGCGCCTGATCGAGTATCCCGGTGCCCTTCAGGTCATCGACTTCGCCGATGGCAAGGCCCAGCTGGTGGGGGTCAAGGCCTACTACGGCGGGCCGCTGGTAGGCCAGGAGCTGCGCCAGATCCGCGAGCACATGCCCAACGTGGATACCCGTGTGGCCGCCATCTTCCGTCGCAACCGCCCGATCCTGCCCAAGGGCGATACCGTGATCGAGGCCGACGACGAAGTCTTCTTCATCGCCGCCAAGGCGCACATTCGCGCGGTGATGAGCGAGCTGCGCCGCCTGGAAGACAGCTACAAGCGCGTGGTGATCGCCGGCGGCGGCCATATCGGCGAGCGCCTGGCCGAAGCCATCGAGAGCCGCTACCAGGTGAAGATCATCGAGATGAACGCGGCACGCTGCCGCCATCTCTCGGAAGTCCTGGACAGCACCATCGTGCTCCAGGGCAGCGCCTCCGACCGCGACTTGCTGGTGGAAGAGAACATCAGCGACGCGGACATCTTCCTCGCCCTGACCAACGACGACGAGGCCAACATCATGTCCTCGCTGCTGGCCAAACGCCTGGGCGCGCGCAAGGTGATGACCATCATCAACAACCCGGCCTACGTGGACCTGGTGCAGGGCGGCGACATCGACATCGCCATCAGCCCGCAGTTGGCCACCATCGGCACCCTGCTGACCCACGTGCGTCGTGGCGACATTGTCAGTGTGCACTCCCTGCGCCGTGGCGCGGCCGAGGCCATCGAAGCCATCGCCCATGGCGACGCCAAGTCGAGCAAGGTGGTGGGCAAGATGATCGAGGAAATTGCCCTGCCACCGGGCACCACCATCGGCGCCATCATTCGCGACGAGGAAGTGCTGATCGCCCACGACGACACCGTGATCGAATCCGGCGACCACGTGATCCTGTTCCTCGTGGACAAGAAGTACATCCGTGACGCCGAGCGGCTCTTCCAGGTGGGCCTGACCTTCTTCTAAGAGCCCGTCTACGATCAGCTGCGCGTCGGCCCTGCAGCGTTAAAAGCAGGCTCGGATTTGCTCATTTACAGATTAGGAGCGCGCCCCATGCTCGAAGGACTGGAAAAGATGCTGGCCAAGGGTGTGGATAACCCCTTGCTGCGCTTCGGCCTGGGCAAGGGTTACCTCGACCAGGGTGATGCCACTAAAGCGGCCGAGCACCTGCGCCGTTGCGTCGAGCAGGACCCCAAGTATTCCGCCGCCTGGAAGCTGCTGGGCAAGGCCCTGGAAGCGGACGGAGACCTCGCCGCCGCCCGCGCCGCCTGGACCGAAGGCCTCGCGGCCGCCCAGGCCCATGGCGACAAGCAGGCGGAGAAGGAAATGACGGTGTTCCTCAAGCGCCTGGACAAGCGGGGCGGCGCGTCGGCCTGATCGACTCTGCCCGCGCGATTAGAGGTTGCGCAGAACGGCGCAAGGCCGAGAAGCGATTAGGGGGGAGACTGAGGCAGGTGGTCTTGCCTGGAGGGGAATCAACCTTCCATCAGGAAACGAAAGCCGGCGCCCTCGGCATCCGCCCGCATCACTTCCATCGCCAGGACAGGCGCCTCGAAGGGCAGGTCCTGCACCTGGCCGCGGACGATGCTGCCGGCGGGAAGGGCGGCCAGGTCGGGATGGCGGACATAGACGCCGCCATCGGAGAGATCGCGGGTCTGGGCAACCAGATCACCGAAGCTCGGGTGGCTGATCTTGATCCTGCATTTCATCGGAGTTCGGGGAAATTGCCGCTGGTTCGCCATTGGATCGCATCGTCCTGAGCCGGTGAGTTACCGACGTTAACGATGTATCAAATCTGGAACAACCCTTTCTCGGGCCGCATAATTAGGGCCACAAAAAAGGCGCCTCTCGGCGCCTTTTTCGTCAATACCACTTCTTCTCGCCCTCGGGGCGTTTCTTGAAGCGTTTCATGCTCCACATGTACTGGGTCGGATAGGCCCGTACGTACTTCTCCACCACCTGGCTCATGGCGGCGACGCCTTCTTCGACGTTCTCGCTGTACATGCCTTCCGGGGCAGCTTCGAGGATCACCTTGAAGCCCGAACCATCGGGCAGGCGCAAGGCATGCAGGAACACACCGCGCGCCTTGCCGCCGGCCAGCATGCCGGGGACGAACTTGCTGGTCAGCGCCTGGGTGCCGAGGAAGGGCACGAAGACGCCCGCCGAGAGGCTGGGCTCGGGGTCGGCGGGAATGCCCACGGAGCCGCCCTTGCGCACTTCCTTGATGACGCTGAGGATGCCTTCCTTGGTGGAAGGCGCCACGCGGTTGCCCAGCTGAACGCGCTGCTTCTGCAGCAGATCGTCCACCGCCTTCAGCTTGGGCGGGCGGTAGAAGATGATGGGTTTGCACTGGGCGCAGTAGAAGTGGTTGAGCACCTCCCAGTTGCCCAGATGGCTGGTGATGCCCACTACGCCCTTGCCGCTGGCCAGGGCCTCATGCAACACGTCCAGGCCTTCCACTTCGCGTACCAGTCCGATGGACTTCTCCGCCGGCCAGATCCAGGCGCAGGCGCTTTCGGTGAAGGTCCGGCCGATATCCATCAGGCTCTGGCCAACGCGCTGCTCCAGCTCCGCGGGCGACCATTCTGGGAAGCACTTGGACAGGTTGATCCGCACCACGTCGCGGGAACGGTTCGGCAGCTTCCACATCAGCCAGCCAATGGTCGCGCCAACCGCTTGCACGGCGCGCCAGGGCAACATCGCGAAGAGGCGCAGGAAGCCGACAATCAGCGCACCTTTCAACTTATCCACAGGCAACTCCAGGACGTTCGAAAGCGCGCATTCTACCCTCGCACCGGATCACAGGGTCAGCTCGCGATAACGGTCACAGTCCGTGGTGTGATCCATGACCATGCCAGCGGCCTGCATGAAGGCGTAGCAGATGGTCGGACCGACGAAGGTGAAACCGGCTTTCTTCAAGGCCTTGCTCATGGCCTCCGCCTCCGGCGTGACTGCCGGCACCTGGCCGCGTTCGCTAAAGTGATTGATCTTCGGCTTGCCGCCGACGAACGACCAGAGCAGCGCCACCGGGTCGTCCTGGCGCAACCAGGCCTGGGCGTTCTGCCGGGCGGCCTTGAGCTTGAGGAAGTTGCGGATGATGCCCGGGTCCTGCATCAGCGTCTCGATTTCCTCGTCACTCATCACTGCCAGACGCTGCGGATCGAAACCGAACAGCACCTCGCGGTAACGCTCACGCTTCTTCAGCACGGTGATCCACGAAAGGCCGGCCTGGAAGCCTTCCAGCAAGAGCAGTTCGAAGAGCGCCGCCGGGTCCTTCAGCGGTACGCCCCATTCGGTGTCGTGGTAGGCGATATAGAGGGGGTCGTCATTGCACCAGAAGCAGCGTGGCATAAGGCTTTCCATGCGGTTGCGGCGGGGTCGGATCGGGTATACTCCGGCATTTTCCGTCGAAGACCCAGCACAGGTGAAATTCGTGAGCCAGACTACGCCCGCCGTGCGCACCTTCCAAGACCTGATCCTCGCCCTGCAGCAGTACTGGGCCGAGCAGGGCTGCGTGGTGCTCCAGCCCTACGACATGGAAGTGGGCGCCGGTACTTTCCACACCGCCACCTTCCTCCGCGCCATCGGCCCGGAAACCTGGAACGCCGCCTACGTGCAGCCGTCCCGCCGTCCGACCGACGGCCGCTACGGCGAAAACCCCAACCGCCTGCAGCACTACTACCAGTTCCAGGTGGTCCTCAAGCCCAACCCGGAGAACTTCCAGGAGCTGTACCTCGGCTCGCTGAAGGCCATCGGGGTCGACCCGCTGGTGCATGACATCCGCTTCGTCGAAGACAACTGGGAATCGCCGACCCTCGGCGCCTGGGGCCTGGGCTGGGAAATCTGGCTGAACGGCATGGAAGTCACCCAGTTCACCTACTTCCAGCAGGTCGGTGGCATCGAGTGCTACCCGGTGACCGGCGAGATCACCTACGGTCTTGAGCGCCTGGCCATGTACATCCAGGGCGTCGATTCGGTGTACGACCTGGTCTGGGCCGACGGCCCCTTCGGCAAGGTCACCTATGGCGATGTGTTCCACCAGAACGAAGTGGAGCAGTCGACCTACAACTTCGAGCACGCCAACGTCGAGAAACTGTTCGAGCTGTTCGACTTCTACGAGAGCGAAGCCAACCGCCTCATCGAGCTGCAGCTGCCGCTGCCGACCTACGAGATGGTCCTCAAGGCCTCCCACACCTTCAACCTGCTGGACGCCCGCCGCGCCATCTCGGTGACCGAGCGCCAGCGCTACATCCTGCGCGTGCGCACCCTGGCCCGCGCCGTGGCGCAAAGCTACCTGCAGGCGCGCGCGCGTCTCGGCTTCCCCATGGCCACTCCCGAACTGCGTGACGAAGTACTGGCCAAGCTGGAGGCTCAAGAATGAGTGCACAAGATTTCCTGGTAGAGCTGGGCACTGAAGAGCTGCCTCCTAAGGCCCTGAAAACCCTGGGTGACGCCTTCCTCGGCGGCATCGAGCAAGGCCTCAAGGCCGCCGGTCTGGGCTATGCCAAGGCGCAAGTCTTCGCCGCCCCGCGCCGTCTGGCCGTGCTGGTGGAACAACTGGCCACCCAGCAACCCGATCGCAGCGTCAACCTCGACGGCCCGCCGATCCAGGCCGCCTTCGACGCTGAAGGCAAGCCGACCCAGGCCGCACTGGGCTTCGCCCGCAAGTGCGGTGTCGACCTGGAGCAGATCGACAAGAGCGGTCCGAAACTGAAGTTCAGCCAGTCCATCCCCGGCCAGCCCGCCGCGGGCTTGCTGCCGGGTATCGTCGAAACCTCCCTGGCTGCCCTGCCGATTCCGAAGCGCATGCGCTGGGCCGCTCGCCGCGAAGAATTCGTCCGCCCGACCCAGTGGCTGGTCATGCTGTTCGGCGACGACGTGGTGGATTGCGAGATCCTTACCCAGAAAGCCGGTCGTGAATCCCGTGGCCACCGTTTCCACAACCCGGACAACATCCGTATCAGCAAGCCTTCCACCTACCTGGAAGACCTGCGCAGCGCGCACGTGCTGGCCGACTTCGCCGAACGCCGCGAGATCATCGCCAAGCGCGTGGCCGAACTGGCTGCCGAACAGAACGGCACTGCCGTGGTGCCTGCCGACCTGCTGGACGAAGTGACTGCGCTGGTCGAGTGGCCGGTGCCGCTGGTGTGCTCCTTCGAGGAGCGCTTCCTCGCCGTGCCCCAGGAAGCCCTGATCTCCACCATGCAGGACAACCAGAAGTACTTCTGCCTGCTGGATGCCAACGGCAAGCTGCTGCCGCGCTTCATCACCGTGGCCAACGTGGTCAGCAAGGACCCGGCGCAGATCGTCTCCGGTAACGAGAAGGTGGTTCGCCCGCGCCTCACCGACGCCGAGTTCTTCTTCAAGCAGGACAAGAAGCAGAAGCTCGAAGTCTTCAACGAGCGCCTGAAGAACGTGGTGTTCCAGGCCCAGCTCGGTACCGTGTACGAGAAGGCCGAGCGCGTATCCCGTCTGGCGGGCTTCGTGGCCGAGCAGATCGGCGCCGATCCAGCCCGCGCTGCGCGTGCCGGTATCCTTGCCAAGTGCGACCTGGCCACCGAGATGGTCGGCGAGTTCCCGGAAATGCAGGGCATCGCTGGCTACTACTACGCGACCAACGACGGTGAGCCGGAAGACGTCGCCAAGGCGCTGAACGAGCAGTACATGCCTCGTGGCGCCGGTGCCGAACTGCCGCAGACCCTCACCGGTGCCGCGGTTGCCGTAGCCGACAAGCTGGACACCCTGGTGGGTATCTTCGGCATCGGCATGCTGCCCACCGGCAGCAAGGACCCCTTCGCCCTGCGTCGTCAGGCCCTGGGCGTCCTGCGCATCCTGATCGAGAAGCAGTTGAACCTCGACCTCGCCGCAGCCGTCGCCTTCGCCATCGACCTCTACGGTTCCAAGGTGAAATCCGAAGGCCTCGCCGAGCAAGTGCTGGAGTTCGTCTTCGACCGCCTGCGCGCCCGCTATGAGGACGAAGGCGTGGACGTGGCCGTGTACCTCTCGGTACGCGCCCTGCAGCCGTCCTCGGCCCTGGACTTCGACCAGCGCGTGCAGGCCGTCCAGGCCTTCCGCAAGCTGCCGGAAGCCGCGGCCCTGGCCGCCGCCAACAAGCGCGTGTCGAACCTGCTGAGCAAGGCCGAAGGCAATGTTCCCGGCAGCGTCAACAATGCCCTGCTACAGGAAGCTGCCGAGCAGGCCCTGGCCAAGGCCGTGGCCGACGCCGAGCAGGCCCTGGCGAGCGCCAGCAGCTACCGCGAAACCCTGGAGCGCCTGGCCAGCCTGCGCGAGCCGGTGGACAGCTTCTTCGAAGCGGTACTGGTCAACGCCGAAGACGCCGCCGTTCGTGGCAATCGCTATGCGCTGCTGGCCAAGCTGCGCGGCCTGTTCCTGGGCGTAGCGGACATCTCGGTACTGGGCTAAGGCAAGCCCGTGGGTCGGAGGTCCGAGGCAGCATGCTTCGGGCGCTCCGGCTCCACGCTTCAGGCGTCGTTCATGAAACTACTGATTCTCGACCGCGACGGAGTCATCAACGAAGACTCCGACGACTACATCAAATCCCTTGAGGAATGGATCCCCATTCCCAGCGCCATCGCGGCCATCGCCCGCCTGAGCAAGGCCGGCTGGACCGTCGCCGTGGCCACCAACCAATCCGGTATCGCGCGCGGTTACTACGACCTTGCCACCCTGGACTCCATGCATGCCCGCCTGCGCGAGTTGGTGGCGGAGCAGGGCGGCGAACTCGGCATCATCCAGTACTGCCCGCACGGCCCCGACGAAGGCTGTGATTGCCGCAAGCCGCGCCCCGGCATGCTCAACCGCATCGCCGCGCACTATGGCGTGGACCTTGCTGGAATCTGGTTCGTCGGCGACAGCAGTGGTGACCTGGAAGCCGCGCTGGCCGTCGATTGTCAGCCCGTTCTGGTGAAGACCGGCAAGGGCGAACGCACCCTGGCTAAAACCTTGCCAGCGGGCACCCTGGTATTCGACGATCTTGCGGCGGTTGCCGCGCATCTCCTTCAGTAAGGTCAACAGCTCCCATGACGACAGTGCAGGCCATCAGAACCTTCCTTTTCTACCTGCTGCTGTCGCTTAGCGCCTTCATCTGGGGCACGTTGAGCCTCTTTTTCGCGCCTTTCATGCCATTTCGCGCGCGCTACCGCTTCATCGTATGGCGCTGGTGCCGATTTGCCGTCTGGCTGGCGAAGGTGATGGTAGGCATCCGCTATGAAGTGAAAGGCATGGAGAACGTTCCGGCCCAGCCTTGCGTGATCCTCGCCAAGCACCAGAGCACCTGGGAAACCTTCTTCCTCTCCGGTGCTTTCGAGCCCCTGAGCCAGGTGGTCAAGCGTGAGCTGCTGCGCGTGCCCTTCTTCGGCTGGGCCATGGCGCTGATGAAGCCCATCGCCATCGATCGCAGCAACCCCAAGGCGGCCCTCAAGCAGCTCGCAGCGCAAGGCGACGAACGCCTCAAGCAGGGTGCCTGGGTGCTGATCTTCCCTGAGGGCACCCGTGTGCCGGTTGGCCAGATGGGCAAGTTCTCCCGCGGTGGCGCGGCCCTGGCGGTGAATGCTGGGCTACCTGTTCTGCCAGTGGCACTCAATGCCGGGCACTTCTGGCCGAAGGAAGGTTGGGCTAAGCGCCCGGGCACCATCCAGGTCGTGATCGGTCCCGTGATGTATGCCGAAGGTGAGGGGCCAAGGGCCATCGCCGAGCTGAATGACAGGGCTTTTGCCTGGGTGGAAGCGACTCAGCGCGAGCTGGAAGGTCCGCAAACTACCGCCAAGGTCGAGACCCCAGCCTGATCTGTGGATAAGCTGTGAACAAAATTTTGGCGAATCGCCGAAATAACAGCTCAAGCCTCTGATTTACAAGGCTTTCCTTTTTACAATAAAGCTTAGCGAGAAAGTGCATAACGATTTCTCGCAAGGCACCAGCGCTATCCCTTCAGATACTTCGAATCGAGGGCGTTGAAGCAGCGGATGATCCGCTCGCGCGCAACGCCCGGGAAGGTCTTCTCGGTCAGCACCACCAACACCAACGCCTTGACCCGCCCCGACCGCAGCTGCCGCATCATGTAGGCGCCAATCTCTTCATCGGTGATGCTCGGTGCATCTTCCTGGTGCTCATCCATCCCACTTCTCCTCTAGGGCCTCCAGGGCCTCTGCAAGCCGTTCCAGACTACGCTTCCCAGCCACGCACGCCCACGCCTCATCCCGAGCGCAGAACGAGCGAGAGCACGCTATCTGAATGAGCTGGGAAATGGAGGAAAGGGAAGTTTGCGAAAGCCGGAAAGCACTGAGGGGAGCCGAAGCTCCCCTCAAATGGTTTTTCATTCTTGTTGTTGTTCTTATTGAGTATTCGTTGTTGTTCTTCGCTACTGGCTACTAGCTAGCCAGAATTGGCTGGTCCCAACATGGACCGAGGGCAAACGGATTTTTTTGGACGCTGATCATGCCATCGTCATTTCTGAACCAACCAGAGCGCCGCTACCTTGAGGTAGTTTTATTGTTCTATTGCTCCAGCCACCGGATGCGGAACGGCACACCCTGTCCAAAAAAATCGGTTTGCTTCTTCTCTGGGCTGTTGTTGTTGTTTTGTCAGAGTCGAAAACTTTCTTTTTGAAGCTTTTTATTGTTGTTGTGCCATATATAGAGCACACCTCGTGCCAATTTTTATAAAACACTTATAAATCAATAAGTTAGAAAAATCATTCATTTCAGAAACGCAATTCCTTGCCCTAAAATGTTCCCTTACGACCCGTCCGGGTACCCGCGGTCCGAGTCGTGGGTAACACTCGAAGCCCCCTTCCCCAGCCAGAGTGTTACCCCCTGTTTCCAGTATGTAACTCATTGCCGTAGAACGAATTTTCTCGCTCGACCAGTTGCTTCATGCCGCCCTGAGCAGCGCCTTGATCCAATCCATTGGTGCTTGCTCTCCGAGCGTGTCGAAGACGAACTCCTGGCCTCGATATGCACTGTTCAGCATGCAACGATCACCAGCTGCGGTCCATCGATTTGGATTCCGGTGAAAGCTCAATCCTGATCGCTCTGCACTGGGAGCAAACCAGGCCGGCACCTGCCAGCGCGTCTGTAGCGTCGAATCAGGTGCCGTCAGCACCAGGCGCTCATCCAGGATCCGAAAGTTGCCGGCTCCCGAAACGTACTCCGACAGACCATCGAGACAAAGCCCTTCCGTAGCCACATACAGGGTATTGCTGGCGTCCTGACCGTAGGCAAAGTGAGGGTGGTAGCGCGCCCAGGGCATCGCGCCGGTGGGCACATCGTCGACCTTTAGAATCTCGCCAACCTGCAACCATCCCCAGATCACCTGGCGAGCGGGTTGACCGGAGATGAATCGCCAATCGCCATACCCCGTTTCTTCGACTGGACGAAAGGAGCCGAAGAAGAGGAACAGGTCCCCCACGGCAACGCCCTCATTTCGCAAATGCCCTTGGGCGCTACCGCTTTGGCCCAGCATTGGCCTCCAGCCCGGTAGGCGGGGCAGGGCGTCGGGTCGCAGGTCTGGGTCCAGATGTGCACGCCGATGATGCCAGCCCGCCTCGCGATTCAGTCCGCTCACCACGTCCCCCAGGTTGATGCCGTCAAAGGCGATATCACCAAAAGAGATGGCGGACTCCGGGTCTGGAATGGGTAATGAACAGAGTCGCCCATCCGGCAGGATCGGGCTCGGACAACCACCAGCGGATGAATCGAAGCCTTTACGGCTCAGGATGATGCGCATCGCTGGTTTTCCTCCACGTGTCCTGCACTATTCTGGCAGCGCGCCATGGCACAGACCACGTGTCCTTTTCTTGGGAAACGGGCACAAATTATCGCCTTTCAAAAACAAAAACCCCCGGCACTGGCCGGGGGTTTTCTTCTTCTGGCGTGGCTTGTGTCAGACGTCGAGGTTGGACACCGCGAGGGCGTTGCTCTCGATGAAGTCACGACGCGGTTCTACAGCATCACCCATCAGGGTGTTGAAGATCTGGTCCGCGGCAATGGCGTCTTCGATGGTCACCTTGAGCATGCGACGGACGTTCGGGTCCATGGTGGTTTCCCACAGCTGCTCGGGGTTCATCTCACCCAGACCCTTATAGCGCTGGATGGTGTGACGCTTGGTGCTTTCAGTCATCAGCCAGGCCAGGGCTTCCTTGAAGGTGGCCACCGGCTTCTTGCGCTCGCCACGCTGGACGAAGGCACCGTCTTCCAGCAGGTTGTTGAGCTGGTCGCCCAGTTCGGTCACCTGGCGGTAGTCGTTGCTGGCGAAGAAGTCGCGGTTGAAGGTGATGTAGTGAGACAGACCATGGGCAGTCTGTTCCACTTCCGGCAGCCACAGGTGACGCTCACGATCTTCGCGCAGGCTGGCGGTGTAGGTCAGGCCAGACTTCTCGGCGGCCTTCAGACGCGCCTGGAATGCTTCCAGCCAGTTCTGCATTACCGCCTGGTCGGAGAGCTGCTCCACGCCAACTCGAGGCAGGTAGACCATGTGCTCGGTCAGCTCCTGCGGGTACAGGCGCGACAGACGCTTCAGGGTACGCATCACATTGCGGTAGTCGTTCACAAGGCGTTCAAGAGCCTCACCGGAAAGGCCCGGTGCGTTCTCGTTGACGTGCAGATTGGCATCTTCCAGGGCGGACTGGGTCATGTATTCATCCATGGCCTCGTCATCCTTGATGTACTGCTCCTGCTTGCCCTTCTTGACCTTGTACAACGGCGGCTGAGCGATGTAGATGTAGCCGCGCTCGACCAGCTCAGGCATTTGACGGAAGAAGAAGGTCAGCAGCAGCGTGCGGATGTGCGAACCGTCGACGTCGGCGTCGGTCATGATGATGATGTTGTGGTAACGCAGTTTGTCGATGTTGTATTCCTCGCGGCCGATCCCACAACCCAATGCAGTGATCAGGGTGCCGACTTCCTGCGAGGACAGCATCTTGTCGAAACGCGCTTTTTCCACGTTGAGGATCTTGCCTTTGAGCGGCAGGATCGCCTGGGTCTTGCGGTTACGGCCTTGTTTGGCCGAGCCACCCGCAGAGTCACCCTCCACGATGTACAGTTCGGAAAGGGCAGGGTCCTTCTCCTGGCAGTCAGCCAGTTTGCCCGGCAGACCTGCGATATCCAGGGCGCCCTTGCGGCGGGTCATCTCACGGGCCTTGCGTGCGGCTTCACGGGCACGCGCGGCGTCGATCATCTTGCCGACTACAGCCTTGGCTTCGTTCGGGTTCTCCAGCAGGAAGTCAGCAAAGTACTTGCCCATTTCCTGTTCAACGGCGGTCTTCACCTCCGAAGAAACCAGCTTGTCTTTGGTCTGGGAGCTGAACTTGGGATCCGGCACCTTCACCGAAATAATGGCGGTCAGGCCTTCACGAGCATCGTCACCGGTGGTGGCGATCTTGTACTTCTTCGCCAGACCTTCCTGCTCGATGTAGTTGTTCAGATGACGAGTGAGGGCAGAGCGGAAGCCTGCCAGGTGGGTACCACCGTCACGCTGGGGAATGTTGTTGGTGAAGCAGAGGATGTTTTCGTTGAAGCTGTCGTTCCACTGAAGGGCAACTTCTACACCAACGCCATCTTCTTCGCGCTGGACATTGAAGTGGAACACTTCGTTGACGGCGGTCTTGTTGGTGTTCAGATACTCGACGAACGCTTTCAAACCGCCTTCGTACTTGAACATTTCCTCTTTGCCGCTGCGCTCGTCACGCAGCACGATGCCCACGCCGGAGTTCAGGAAGGACAGTTCACGGATACGCTTGGCCAGGATGTCCCAGCTGAAGTGAATGTTGGTGAAGGTCTCGGCAGAAGCCTTGAAGTGCACCTCGGTACCCGTGCCTTCGGTTTCACCCACAGGGCGCAGCGGGAACTGCGGTACGCCGTGATGATAGATCTGCTCCCAGACCTGGCCTGCACGGCGAATGGTCAGGCGCAGTTCTTCGGAGAGGGCGTTCACCACCGACACACCCACACCGTGCAGACCGCCGGAAACCTTGTAGGTGTTGTCGTCGAACTTACCGCCAGCGTGCAGCACGGTCATGATGACCTCGGCGGCAGAAACCCCTTCTTCCTTATGGATATCCACCGGAATGCCACGGCCGTTGTCGCGAACGGTGATGGATTCATCGGTGTGGATGGTGATGCTGATTTCCGAGCAGAAGCCGGCAAGTGCTTCGTCGATCGAGTTGTCGACGACCTCGAACACCATGTGGTGCAGACCTGTCCCATCATCGGTGTCGCCGATGTACATACCGGGGCGTTTGCGTACGGCATCCAGTCCCTTCAGCACCTTGATGCTGGAAGAGTCGTACGTGTTGTTCTCGCTCATGCTTCACTCCCGATGTTCGTGGGGCTGATACAGCCATGTTCCACGTGGAACATGGCGACCGGCGTATCCGTGCGCCAGCCGTCCCTCAGAAATTCATGGTCAACGCAGGTGATGAACACCTGGCAATCCAAATCTTCCAGCAATCGACAAAGTGCCTGTCGATGCTGTTCGTCCAACTCTGACGGTAAGTCGTCAACTAGGTAGATACACTGTCCGCGTTTCGCCTTGTTGACCAGATGGCCCTGCGCAATTCGCAAAGCGCAGACAACCAGTTTCTGTTGGCCGCGCGACAGTATGTCAGCCGCGTTATGTGCACCTGAACGCAATCGCAGGTCAGCGCGTTGTGGCCCTGCCTGGGTGTGCCCGATCTGTTGGTCGCGGAGGAGGGAAGTGTTCAGCACTTCGGACAGCTCCCGATCCTTGTCCCAGCCGCGGTAGTAACTGAGCGTGAGACTATCGAGTTCCACAAGGTCAGCAAGAGTCCGTTCAAAGACCGGTTTCAATGCTTGGATATAGGCCCGGCGATACTGGTCGATTTCATCGCTGGCCAGGCAAAGCTCCCGGTCCCAAGCCGCCTGCGAAGCGGCGTCCAGTGTACCATGCCGGAGCCACGAGTTCCGCTGCCTCAGGGCCTTCTGCAGCCTTTGCCAGGCCGGCAAGAACCGAGGTTCCACGTGGAACACTCCCCAATCGAGGAACTGCCGGCGGATCTTCGGAGCCCCTTCCAGAAGGCGGAAACTGTCTGGATTGATAAGCTGCAACGGCAGTGCTTCGGCAAGTTGCGACGCACTCCTGACGTTCTCTCCGTCGATGCGAATCTGAAATTCCCCCTGACGATCCCGCGAAATCCCCAGATTGCTCTGGCCACCCTCGGGAAGGCCCACCTGACCAAACACGGTGCACGCAGGCTGCTCGTACTGAATGACGGGCTGCAATCGGGTACTGCGGAAGGAGCGGGCGAGACCGAGAAGGTGAATGGCTTCAAGCAGGCTGGTCTTTCCGCTGCCGTTGGCGCCGTAGAGGATATTGATGCGGGGGGAGGGGGAGAGGGTCACCGGGTGCAGGTTGCGCACACCGGTGACCGAGATACGGCTGAGGGACATTGAGTCGTTACAGGCGCATCGGCATTACGACGTACGAGGAATCGTCGTTATCAGCTTCCTGCACCAGGGCACTGCTGTTGGCGTCGGACAGGATCAAGCGAACCTGTTCGGTAGACATCACACCCAGTACGTCCAGGAGATAGCTCACGTTGAAGCCGATTTCCAGATTGCTGCCACCGTACTCAACGGCGACTTCTTCCTCGGCCTCTTCCT
The DNA here is from genome assembly GCF_029873155.1 of Pseudomonas sp. BN515. Lineage (NCBI taxonomy): Bacteria > Pseudomonadati > Pseudomonadota > Gammaproteobacteria > Pseudomonadales > Pseudomonadaceae > Pseudomonas > Pseudomonas sp. BN515. The sequence goes on from NZ_SSOH01000029.1 coordinate 124,100, forward strand.
GCTCGGGGTTGTTGGCCTGGATTTTCAGCAGACCGGAAGCCAGGGTCAGGCGGATGCCACGATACTTCTCGTTGGAGAGGATCGCAGTCCGGCTGAATGCTTCACGCAGCGCCTGACGGTCGCCCACCACGAGCTTGTCGCCGCCACGCGGCAGCACACGCTCATAGTCCGGGAACTTGCCGTCGACCAGCTTGGAAGTAAAGGTGAACTCACCGGTGGTAGCACGGATGTGGTGCTGGCCGAGCACGATACGCACCTCACCATCCTGTTCGGTCAGGAGACGCGCCAGTTCGAGGATACCTTTACGCGGCACGATCACCTGGTGGCGATCCGCGGCTTCGATACCCGCCTGCATGGCGCACATCGCCAGGCGATGGCCATCGGTAGCGACAGCACGCAGGATGCCGGCGTTAACTTCCAGCAGCATGCCATTGAGGTAGTAACGAACGTCTTGCTGGGCCATGGCAAAGCTGGTGCGCTCGATCAGACGGCGCAGCTTGCTCTGCACCAGGCTGAAATTCAGCGAACCCGGGCCTTCTTCCACGGTGGGGAAGTCGTTCGCCGGCAGTGTGGACAGGGTGAAACGGCTGCGACCTGCCTTGATCAGCAGCTTCTGCTCGTCGACGCGGATATCGATCAACGCATCACCCGGCAGGCTCTTGCAGATGTCCATCAGCTTGCGCGCCGGTACAGTGATCTCACCTGGCTCAGCCGGCTCTTCCAGGGCAACTCGCCCGACCAGCTCGACCTCGAGGTCAGTGCCGGTCAACGACAGCTGCTGGCCTTCGACCACCAGCAATACGTTGGAGAGGACCGGCAAAGTCTGGCGGCGCTCTACGACGCCGGCGACCAGTTGCAGGGGTTTCAACAGGGCTTCGCGTTGAATTGTGAAATGCATGGTCTAGTCCCTTGCCTCTTGGGCTGCGATCAGGTGGTCAATGTACGCAGCAGATTCTTGTAATCCTCGCGGATATCCGCGTCGGATTCCCTTAATTGCGCAATCTTACGACAGGCGTGGAGTACCGTGGTGTGGTCTCGTCCGCCGAATGCATCGCCGATTTCAGGCAGGCTGTGGTTGGTCAGTTCCTTGGACAACGCCATGGCAACCTGCCGTGGCCGAGCCACCGAGCGCGAGCGGCGCTTGGACAGCATGTCGGACATCTTGATCTTGTAGTACTCAACTACGGTGCGCTGGATATTGTCGATGCTGACCAGCTTGTCCTGCAGGGCCAGCAGGTCCTTCAGCGACTCGCGAATCAGCTCGATGGTGATATCCCGGCCCATGAAGTGGGCGTGGGCGATCACGCGCTTGAGCGCACCTTCCAGTTCGCGCACGTTGGAGCGGATGCGCTGGGCGATGAAGAACGCGGCATCGTGGGGCAGTTCGACCTTGGCCTGCTCGGCCTTCTTCATCAGGATCGCGACGCGGGTTTCCAGCTCCGGCGGTTCGACGGCCACCGTCAGACCCCAGCCGAAGCGGGATTTCAGGCGTTCTTCCAGGCCTTCGATTTCCTTCGGATAGCGGTCGCTGGTGAGAATCACCTGCTGACCACCTTCCAACAAGGCGTTGAAGGTGTGGAAAAACTCTTCCTGCGAGCGCTCCTTGCGGGCAAAGAACTGGATGTCGTCGATCAGCAGCGCGTCCACAGAGCGGTAGAAACGCTTGAACTCGTTGATGGCATTGAGCTGGAGGGCCTTGACCATGTCCGCAACGAAGCGCTCGGAATGCAGGTAAACCACCTTGGCATTCGGATTCTTCTTCAGCAGATGGTTACCCACAGCATGCATCAGGTGAGTCTTGCCGAGACCAACGCCGCCGTAGAGGAACAGCGGGTTGTAGCCGTGCTTCGGATTGTCCGCTACCTGCCAGGCCGCAGCGCGTGCCAGCTGGTTCGACTTGCCCTCGACGAAATTCTCGAAGGTGAAGGTACGGTTCAGGTAGCTGGTGTGCTTGAGCGCACCTTCCACCTGTACGGAGCGCTCGGTGCGGATCGCCGGTGCGGGCACGACAGAAGCCAACGGATCGAGGTTGTCGCGGGTTTCTTCCACGGTCTCGATGCGCATCTGCGGCGGTGCGACAGGTGCAGGGGCTGGCGGCGGCGCCATGACCGGTGGCGGGGGAGGCGGAGCCTTCCGCGGAGCCGGGCTGCGCTTGCTGCCTATTAATAAGGAAAGGGCAGGCGCCATGCCATTGCCCCGCTCGCCGAGCAACTCGAGGAGCCGCCCCATGTACTTCTCGTTGACCCAATCGAGCACGAACCGGTTCGGCGCGTACACGCGCAGTTCGTCTCCATCGGCTTCAACCTGCAATGGGCGGATCCAGGTGTTGAATTGCTGGGCAGGCAGCTCATCGCGCAGGAGCTCCACGCACTGCTGCCAAAGTTCCACTGACACGGATATCCCCCAAGTCGGAAAGGTGCCGGACGCAAAAAACAGCCGTCATTGTAGCTGCCACGGGGAGAGTTATCCACACGAAAGATGGCCAATGGTTGAATAAAATCAATGCGTTATTCACCGCGCTGGATCTCCCATTGATTGGCATGAATCTTGTGGATAACCATGCGATAACCACCCTTTCAGCCTTGGGGAAAACGTCATGAACAACCTGCCTGTGGGTAAATCGACGATTCGCCCCCAGCTTCCACCCAGAAACCCCACAGCCGAATAACCGATTTTCGACAGGGTTGTTAGTAAGCTCATCAACAGGCCGCATGCGGGCCCCGATGAGTTTTCCACAGGCAGACCCGGGGCCCAGCTTTAAAAAACACAACCAGCCTTTCTTTAAAAATTCCTTCCTTTTATATTCTTTCGCTCGACGGCACTGGTTGGAAATTGACCTGCCCGCAGCGTTTCACTAGAATTGCCGGTCTCTTTAAACGGGGGCCACTTCCGGCCCGTAGTGACCACCAGGTAAAGCATCATGAAACGCACTTTCCAACCCAGCACCATCAAGCGCGCTCGCACCCACGGTTTCCGTGCCCGCATGGCCACCAAGAACGGCCGTCAAGTCCTGTCGCGTCGTCGCGCCAAGGGCCGCAAGCGCCTGACCGTCTGATTATCCGGAACGGGTGGTGAGTCAGGGCTTCGGTCGGGAAAAGCGTCTGCTGGTTCCCCGACAATTCAAGGCAGTCTTCGACTCACCGACCGGGAAGGTTCCCGGCAAGCACGTCCTGCTCCTCGCGCGCGACAACGGTCTCGATCATCCCCGCCTGGGTCTGGTGATCGGCAAGAAGAGCGTCAAGCTGTCCGTAGAGCGCAACCGCCTCAAGCGTCAGATTCGCGAATCCTTCCGCCATAACCTCGAGTTGCTGGCTGGTTGGGATATCGTGATCGTGGCGCGTAAAGGCATTGGCGACCTGGAGAATCCCGAGCTGCAACATCAGTTCGGCAAACTCTGGAAGCGTCTAGCGCGCAGCCGGGCTCGCCCTGAACCATCAACCGGATCAGGGGTGTCCGACAGTCCCCATGCGTAAACTGGCCCTCGCTCCGATCCAGTTTTACCGCTACGCCATCAGCCCACTGATGGCCAGTCACTGTCGTTTCTATCCCAGTTGTTCCTGCTACGCGCAGGAAGCCATCGAACAGCATGGCGTCCTGCGAGGCGGCTGGCTGACCTTGCGTCGGCTGGGCCGTTGTCATCCGTGGAATCCGGGCGGCTATGACCCGGTGCCACCCGCCAACACTTCCCAATCCTCTTCGATGGCCGAGTAATCATGGACATTCAACGCTCGATCCTGATCGTCGCCCTGGCAATCGTGTCCTACCTCATGGTTCTCCAGTGGAACCAGGACTACGGTCAAGCCGCCCTGCCGACCGCGGGCACCAGCGCAAACAGCGCTCAAGCGACCCTGCCGGACGACACCGCAACCGCCAAGTCCAGCGACGACGTTCCGACTGCCGCCAATGCCGAGCGCAACGAGCCGGCAGTCACCCAGGTAGCGCCCAGCAGCGACCTGATCCGCGTTGAAACCGATGTGCTCAATCTGGCCATCGACCCGAATGGCGGTGACATCGTCCAGCTGACCCTGCCGAAGTTTCCGCGCCGCCAGGACCGTCCTGACGTGCCGTTCCAGCTGTTCGACAACGGTGGCGAGCGTCTTTACCAGGCACAAAGCGGCCTGGTCGGTGCCAATGGCCCGGATGCCCGCGCCAATGGCCGCCCGCTGTACAGCGCCACTCAACGCAGCTACAAACTGGCCGATGGCCAGGAGCAGTTGGTCGTGGACCTGACCTTCAGCGAAGCTGGCGTCAACTACACCAAGCGTTTCACCCTGAATCGCGGCAAGTACGAGCTGCAGGTGTCGTACAAGATCGACAACCAGAGCGCCCAGCCCTGGACCGGCAGCATGTACGCACAGCTGAAACGTGACTCCAGCGCCGACCCGTCCTCCACCACTGCTACCGGCGTATCCACCTACCTGGGCGCTGCGGTCTGGACCCCGGACGAGCCGTACAAAAAGATCTCCATGAAGGACATGGACAAGCAGCCCTTCAAGGAAACCGTCCAGGGCGGCTGGGTTGCCTGGCTGCAGCACTACTTCGTGACCGCGTGGGTCGCGAGCAAGGACCAGAACAACGTCATTCAGACTCGCAAGGACTCCAAGGGCAACTACATCGTTGGCCTCGTGGGTTCCTCGCTGAACGTTCCGGCTGGCGCCTCCGCCGAAACCTCCGCCACCCTGTACGCCGGCCCGAAAGTCCAGAATCACCTGAAGGAACTGTCCCCAGGTCTGGAGCTGACCGTCGACTACGGCTTCCTGTGGTTCATCGCCCAGCCGATCTTCTGGCTGCTGCAACATATCCACAGCCTGCTGGGCAACTGGGGCTGGTCCATCATCGTCCTGACCATCCTGATCAAGGGCGCCTTCTTCCCGCTTTCGGCCGCCAGCTACAAATCCATGGCGCGCATGCGTGCCGTGTCGCCGAAGCTACAAGCGCTGAAGGAACAGTTCGGTGACGATCGCCAGAAGATGTCCCAGGCGATGATGGAGCTGTACAAGAAGGAGAAGATCAACCCGCTGGGCGGCTGCCTGCCGATCCTGGTACAGATGCCGGTCTTCCTCGCGCTCTACTGGGTTCTGCTGGAAAGCGTGGACATGCGCCAGGCCCCGTGGATGTTCTGGATCACCGACCTGTCGATCAAGGATCCGTTCTTCATCCTGCCGATCATCATGGGCGCCACCATGTTCATCCAGCAGCAGCTGAACCCGACTCCGCCGGACCCCATGCAGGCCAAGGTACTGAAGCTGATGCCGATCATCTTCACCTTCTTCTTCCTGTGGTTCCCGGCTGGCCTGGTCCTGTACTGGGTGGTCAACAACGTCCTGTCGATCGCACAGCAGTGGTACATTACCCGGCAGATCGAGGCGGCCAGCAAGAAGGCAGCAGCCTGACAGCGACGCCAGTCAGCTTGAACAAGACGCCCCCTCTGGGGGCGTCTTGCTATCCGCCATCCGCAGACCTCAAGGTATCCACAGATGAATCCTGTCCGTGAAACCATCGCCGCCGTCGCCACCGCCCAGGGTCGTGGCGGGGTAGGCATCGTCCGCGTATCCGGGCCACACGCCGCGCGGATAGCAGAAGCCATCAGCGGCCGGATCCCCAAGCCTCGTTTCGCCCACTACGGGCCTTTCCTCGATGGCGCCGGACAAACCCTGGACCAGGGCATCGCCCTGTACTTCCCCGGCCCCAACTCCTTCACCGGTGAAGACGTCTTCGAACTGCAGGGCCACGGCGGCCCCGTGGTGCTCGACTTGCTCCTGCGCCGCTGCATGGAGCTTGGGGCTCGCCAAGCCCGCCCGGGCGAGTTCAGCGAGCGCGCATTCCTCAACGACAAGCTCGACCTGGCCCAGGCCGAGGCCATCGCCGACCTCATCGAGGCAAGCTCCGAACAGGCTGCACGTAACGCCCTGCGCTCGCTACAGGGCGCGTTCTCCAAGCGGGTACACGAGCTGACCGAAAAGCTGATCGAGCTACGCATCTATGTGGAAGCGGCGATCGACTTTCCCGAGGAGGAGATCGACTTTCTAGCCGATGGCCACGTTCTGCGCCTGCTTGATGGTGTGAGGGAAAACTTATCCACAGTCATCCGCGAGGCGGGGCAAGGTGCGTTATTGCGCGACGGCATGACTGTGGTGATCGCGGGACGTCCGAATGCTGGAAAATCCAGCCTGTTGAACGCCCTCGCAGGGCGTGAGGCGGCCATCGTCACCGACATCGCCGGCACCACGCGTGATGTACTGCGCGAACATATCCACATCGATGGGATGCCGCTGCACGTAGTGGACACCGCAGGCTTGCGCGACACCGACGACCATGTGGAAAAGATTGGCGTCGAGCGCGCCCTGAAGGCCATTGGCGAAGCAGATCGTGTGCTGCTGGTGGTCGACGCTACTGCGCCCGAGGCGGCCGACCCATTCGCCTTGTGGCCTGAGTTCCTCGACCAGAAACCTGATCCAGCCAAGGTCACCCTGATCCGCAACAAGGCCGACCTCAGCGGTGAATCCATAGGCCTGGAAGTGAGCGACGACGGCCATGTCACTTTGAGCCTGTCTGCCCGCTCAGGCGACGGTCTGGAGCTCCTGCGCGAGCATCTCAAGGCCTGCATGGGTTATGAACAGACGGCCGAAAGCAGCTTCAGCGCCCGCCGACGCCACCTGGAAGCCCTGCGCCAGGCTAACGCCTTCCTCGATCATGGCCGTTCCCAGCTCACCCTGGCGGGCGCCGGCGAACTGCTGGCAGAAGACTTGCGCCAAGCCCAGCAAGCTCTGGGTGAAATTACCGGCGCCTTCAGCTCGGACGACCTGCTCGGTCGCATCTTCTCCAGCTTCTGCATCGGCAAATAAGCCGAAGCCCTCTCCTTCTTATCCACAACGAACGCGACTGCCTGCTTGCCGGGCGGTCCGTTCGTGCCTGTTAGCCTGAAAAACCCCGTACCTGAACCCTGTTGATAAGTTGCCCGTAACCCAGTCTATAAGCCTGGTGAAAAGCCGATGGATAAATTACCTGTGAATAACTACCTTCTGCATGCACAGGTTTCTGACGGCATACACAACGGCTACGGGCAGGAACGTAACAGGGTTATCATTCTCTGCAACCAGCATCCTAAATGGGCTATAGACACTTATCCACAGAAAGGCCTTCCCCCAAGGTATAAAAATAAAAACAGGCTTTTTAAGAAATTCTTCTCTCTTATTTTCTTTTACCCACAACCATTTTTCCCCATCTGGATAACTTTCAGGGAAAAGCACTGATCGGAAGGGTTGGCTATTTTTTGTCCAGACGGCTTCATGCCGATGGTGAAATTCCCCTATACTGTGCGGCTTTCTCTATTTCCCAGCCTTGAACAGGCACGAGGTGCGTGGTGGATTTCCCTTCCCGTTTTGACGTGATCGTGATCGGCGGCGGCCATGCCGGCACCGAGGCCGCTCTGGCGGCTGCACGCATGGGCGTGAAGACCTTGCTGCTGACCCACAATGTGGAAACCCTCGGCCAGATGAGCTGCAACCCGGCCATTGGCGGTATCGGCAAGAGCCACCTGGTCAAGGAAATCGATGCCCTGGGCGGCGCCATGGCGACCGCCACCGACTTGGGCGGCATCCAGTTCCGTGTACTGAACAGCCGCAAGGGTCCGGCCGTACGCGCCACTCGCGCCCAGGCCGATCGCGTGCTCTATAAGGCGGCGATTCGCGAAATCCTCGAGAACCAACCGAACCTGTGGATATTCCAGCAGGCCTGCGATGACCTGATCGTCGAGAACGACCAGGTCAAGGGCGTAGTGACTCAGATGGGACTGCGCTTCCTCGCGGAATCCGTGGTGCTCACCACAGGTACCTTCCTTGGCGGACTTATCCACATCGGTCTGCAGAACTATTCCGGTGGCCGTGCCGGTGATCCGCCGTCCATCGCACTGGCCCACCGTCTGCGTGAACTGCCGCTGCGCGTCGGTCGCCTGAAGACCGGCACGCCGCCGCGTATCGATGGCCGTTCCGTGGATTTCTCGGTGATGACCGAGCAGCCTGGCGACACGCCGATTCCGGTGATGTCCTTCCTTGGCTCCAAGGAACAACACCCGCGCCAGGTCAGCTGCTGGATCACCCATACCAACGCACGTACCCACGAGATCATCGCCAGCAACCTCGATCGCTCGCCGATGTACTCGGGCGTGATCGAAGGCATCGGCCCGCGCTACTGCCCGTCCATTGAAGACAAGATCCACCGCTTCGCCGACAAGGACAGCCACCAGGTGTTCCTCGAGCCGGAAGGCCTGACCACCAACGAGCTGTATCCCAACGGCATCTCCACCTCGCTGCCATTCGACGTGCAGCTGGAAATCGTGCGCTCCATCCGTGGCATGGAGAACGCCCATATCGTTCGTCCGGGCTACGCCATCGAGTACGACTACTTCGATCCGCGAGATCTGAAATACAGCCTGGAAACCAAGGTCATCTCCGGGCTGTTCTTCGCGGGCCAGATCAACGGCACCACCGGCTACGAAGAAGCCGGTGCCCAGGGCCTGCTCGCCGGCGCCAATGCCGCCTTGCGCGCCCAGGGCAAGGAAGCCTGGTGCCCGCGTCGCGACGAGGCCTACATCGGCGTGCTGGTGGACGACCTGATCACCCTGGGTACTCAGGAGCCTTACCGCATGTTCACCTCGCGCGCCGAGTACCGGCTGATCCTGCGCGAGGACAACGCCGATCTGCGCCTTACCGAAAAGGGCCGCGAGCTCGGCCTGGTGGACGACAAGCGTTGGGCCGCCTTCGAAGCCAAGCGCGAGGGCATCACCCTCGAAGAGCAGCGTCTGAAGAGCACCTGGGTCCGTCCCGGAACGCCGGAAGGCGATGCCATCGCCCAACGATTCGGCACGCCGCTGGCCCATGAGTACAACCTGCTCAATCTGCTTAGCCGCCCGGAAATCGATTACGCCGGCCTGGTGGAACTCACCGGCGGCGGCGCCGAAGACCCCCAAGTCGCCGAGCAGGTCGAGATCAAGACCAAGTACGCCGGCTACATCGACCGCCAGCAGGACGAAATCGCCCGTCTGCGTGCCAGTGAAGACATTCGCCTGCCGGCGGATCTGGACTACGCCACCATCTCCGGCCTGTCCAAGGAGATCCAGCACAAGCTGGGCAACTCCCGTCCGGAAACCCTGGGCCAGGCGGGTCGTATCCCTGGCGTTACCCCGGCAGCCATTTCCCTGTTGCTGATTCACCTGAAGAAACGCGGCGCTGGCCGTCAGCTGGAGCAAAGCGCCTGATGTCCCTGGTTACCCCGCGCCACGCAGACGAACTGTCCCGTGGCGCAAAGCAACTTGCTGTCGAACTCACGCCGGAGACCCAGGAACGGCTCCTTGCTTACCTGGCCCTGCTGATCAAGTGGAACAAGGCCTACAACCTGACTGCCGTACGCAATCCGGATGAAATGGTCTCGCGTCACCTGCTCGACAGCCTCAGCGTCGTGCCCTTTGTCGGCGCGCGTGGGGATAACTGGCTCGACGTCGGCAGCGGCGGCGGCATGCCCGGCATTCCGCTGGCCATCCTGTTCCCCGAGCGGCGCTTCACCTTGCTCGACTCCAATGGCAAGAAGACCCGCTTCCTCACCCAGGTGAAGCTGGAGCTGAAACTCGACAACCTCGAAGTTGTCCACAACCGCGTCGAAGCATTCACGCCCGCACAGCCATTCAGTGGCATCGTCTCCCGCGCGTTCAGTTCGCTGGAGGACTTCAGCAACTGGACCCGCCATCTCGGTGATGGCGAAACACGCTGGCTGGCGATGAAGGGATTGCACCCGGATGACGAGCTCCAGGCACTGCCGGCGGACTTCCGCGTCGAGTCCGCGCATCAGCTGGAGGTTCCCGGTTGCCAAGGTCAGCGCCATCTGCTGATACTGCGCCGCATGCTATGAGGGGGAAGGCAGCCATGGGCAAGGTATTCGCAATTGCCAATCAGAAGGGCGGGGTCGGCAAGACCACCACCTGTGTAAACCTCGCCGCGTCGCTGGTCGCCACCAAGAGACGCGTGCTGCTGATCGACCTCGATCCCCAGGGCAACGCCACCATGGGGAGCGGCATCGACAAACTCGCACTGGAGCACTCCATCTACGACGTGCTGACAGGAGAGTGCGATCTGGCGACCGCCATGCAGTTCTCCGAGCACGGCGGCTACCAGTTGCTGCCCGCCAACCGCGACCTCACCGCGGCGGAAGTGGCCCTGCTCAACGTGCCGAACAAGGAGCATCGCCTGCGCGAGGCCCTGGCGCCGATCCGCGAGAACTACGACTACATCCTCATCGACTGCCCACCCTCGCTGTCGATGCTCACCATCAACGCCCTGGCGGCGTCCGATGGCGTGATCATTCCCATGCAGTGCGAGTACTACGCACTCGAAGGCTTGTCGGACCTGGTCAACAGCATCCAGCGCATCGGACAGCTGCTGAATCCGAGCCTGAAGATCGAAGGCCTGTTGCGCACCATGTACGACCCGCGCATCAGCCTGACCAACGAAGTCTCGGCCCAGCTCAAGGAGCATTTCGGCGACCAGCTCTACGACGCCGTGATTCCGCGCAACGTCCGCCTGGCGGAAGCACCGAGCTTTGGCATGCCTGCGTTGGTCTACGACAAGCAATCCCGTGGCGCCGTCGCCTATCTGGCGCTGGCAGGTGAACTGGTTCGCCGCCAGCGCGCCAAAGCCAAAACCGCTACCGCATAAGGAATCCGCATGGCCGCGAAAAAACGAGGTCTGGGTCGTGGCTTGGACGCCCTGCTGGGCGGCAGCACCGTCACCAAACTCGAAGAAGAAGCCGTCCAGATCGACAGCCGCGAGTTGCAGCACCTGCCCCTGGAACTGATCCAGCGTGGCAAGTACCAGCCCCGCCGCGACATGGACCCCACCGCCCTGGAAGAACTGGCCCAGTCCATCAGGGCCCAGGGTGTGATGCAGCCCATCGTGGTGCGCCCGATTGGTGCGGGCCGCTACGAGATCATCGCCGGTGAACGCCGCTGGCGCGCCAGCCACCAGGCCGGACTGGAAAAGATCCCGGCCTTGGTCCGCGAAGTGCCGGATGAAGCCGCCATCGCCATGGCGCTGATCGAAAACATTCAGCGCGAGGATCTCAATCCCATCGAGGAAGCCATCGCCCTGCAGCGTCTGCAGCAGGAATTCCAGCTCACCCAGCAGCAGGTGGCGGAAGCGGTCGGCAAGTCGCGCGTCACCATCACCAACCTGCTGCGCCTGATCGGCCTGCCGGAAGAGATCAAGACCCTGCTTTCCCACGGTGATCTGGAAATGGGACACGCCCGTGCCCTGCTCGGTCTGCCCCTGGAACGGCAGGTGGAAGGGGCGCGACATGTTGTCGCACGAGGCCTCACCGTGCGCCAAACCGAGGCACTGGTACGGCACTGGTTGAACAGCAAGGAAAAAGCTGTCGAACCGGTCAAGGCCGATCCGGACATCAGCCGCCTCGAACAGCGCCTGGCTGAGCGGCTGGGCGCTCCGGTGCAGATCAAGCACGGCCAGAAAGGCAAAGGCCAACTGGTCATCCGCTACAACTCCCTCGACGAATTGCAGGGCGTCCTGGCCCACATCCGCTGAAACACTTGGCGCTGTAGCGGCGGTCGGATTTCACTACCCGGCAGTTGAACAGGGGGGGTTCCCCCCCTATACTCTGCGCGCAATTTTGTCGGCACAAAGTATGCCAAGTCGTTGAATTCAGCGGCCGACGCCAGAGGAACTGCTGCGATGGATATCCGCACGCCAAACCGCCTGCCCTTCCATCGCCAACCGGTCTTTCCGGTGCTGCTGGTCCAACTGGTCGTCCTGCTGCTCGCCGCTGTCGTTCTCTGGCAGTGGCGTGGCACGGTGGCTGGATACTCTGGCTTGTGCGGCGGGCTTATCGCCTGGGTGCCGAACCTGTATTTCGCCCGCAAGGCGTTCCGCTACAGTGGAGCCCGTGCAGCCCAGGCGATAGTCCGCTCTTTCTATGCGGGCGAGATGGGCAAGTTGATTCTGACGGCAGTGCTGTTCGCACTGACGTTTGCAGGTGTGAAACCTCTGGATGCGCCGGCAGTTTTCGGTGTTTTCCTGCTGACCCAGTCGGTCAACTGGTTCGCGCCCCTGCTGATGAGAACAAGATTTTCGAAACCTTAGGGCGTTTGAGGCAAACATGGCAGAGCAAACCGCTTCGGGCTATATCCAGCACCACCTGCAGAACCTGACCTTCGGTCGTCTGCCCAATGGCGATTGGGGCTTCGCCCACAGCGCCGAGCAAGCCAAGGAAATGGGCTTCTGGGCCTTCCACGTCGACACCCTGGGCTGGTCCATTGGCCTGGGTCTGCTCTTCGTTCTCCTCTTCCGCATGGCAGCCAAGAAAGCTACTTCCGGCATTCCCGGCGGCCTGCAGAACCTGGTCGAAGTGATGGTCGACTTCGTCGACAGCAACGTGAAAGACACCTTCCACGGCCGCAACCCGCTGATCGCTCCGCTGGCGCTGACCATCTTCGTCTGGATCTTCCTGATGAACGCCATCGACCTGATCCCGGTCGACTGGATCCCGATGCTGGCTGCCACTATCACCGGCAACGAGCACCTGTTCTTCCGCGCCGTTCCGACCACCGACCCGAATGCCACCCTCGGCATGGCCTTCTCGGTCTTCGGCCTGATCATCTTCTACAGCATCAAGGTCAAGGGCATCGGCGGCTTCCTCGGCGAACTGACCCTGCACCCCTTCAGCAGCAAGAACATGCTGGTTCAGATCCTGCTGATTCCGGTCAACTTCCTGCTCGAATTCGTCACCCTGATCGCCAAGCCGATCTCCCTGGCACTGCGTCTGTTCGGCAACATGTACGCCGGCGAGCTGGTGTTCATCCTGATCGCCGTGATGTTCGGCGCCGGCATCCTGCTGCTGAGCGGCCTGGGTATCGCACTGCAGTGGGCGTGGGCCGTGTTCCACATCCTGATCATCACCCTGCAGGCCTTCATCTTCATGATGCTGACCATCGTCTATCTGTCGATGGCGCATGAGGACAACCATTAATAACGCGCTGCGCACCCGCTGACCTTCTCCCGAGAAGAGAGAAAGGCCGAGAGGGTGCACAGTCAGTTTGAGATGGTTCCGGCTCTGGGCCGGAAAGCCCGCAAGGGCAGTGGGAAACAACGATTTCGCTTTACCGCTTCACTTAAACCTTAACCAACACGACATAAAGTCGGGAGGAAAAATGGAAACTGTAGTAGGTCTGACCGCGATCGCCGTAGCTCTGCTGATTGGTCTGGGTGCCCTGGGTACCGCCATTGGCTTCGGTCTGCTGGGTGGCAAGTTCCTGGAAGGCGCTGCTCGCCAGCCGGAAATGGTTCCGATGCTGCAAGTTAAAATGTTCATCGTGGCCGGTCTGCTCGACGCCGTAACCATGATCGGCGTTGGTATCGCCCTGTTCTTCACCTTCGCTAACCCGTTCATTGCTCAGGTAGCCCAGTAATCCTCGATTTTCGAGGATTCGACTGACAACGAACGAGCGAGGTGTTGGCGTGAACATTAATGCAACCCTGATCGGCCAGTCCGTTGCGTTCTTCATCTTCGTACTGTTCTGCATGAAGTTCGTGTGGCCACCGGTCATCACTGCTCTGCGTGAACGTCAGAAGAAGATCGCTGATGGCCTGGACGCTGCCAACCGTGCGGCTCGTGACCTGGAGCTGGCCCATGAAAAAGTGGGTCAGCAACTGCGCGAAGCCAAAGGTCAAGCGGCAGAAATCATTGAGCAAGCCAAAAAGCGCGCTACCCAGATCGTCGACGAAGCTCGCGATCAGGCACGTGCTGAAGGCGAGCGCCTGAAGGCGCAAGCTCAGGCTGAGATCGAACAGGAACTGAACAGCGTCAAAGACGCGCTGCGCGCCCAGCTGGGTAGCCTGGCGGTCAATGGTGCCGAGAAGATCCTGGGTGCCACTATCGATCAAAACGCGCACGCGGAGCTGGTTAACAAACTGGCAGCCGAAATTTAAGCGAGGGCGATCATGGCAGAACTGACCACGCTGGCCCGACCTTACGCCAAGGCTGCTTTCGAGTACGCCCAGGCCCATCAGCAGCTGGCCGCTTGGTCGGCCATGCTAGGCCTGGCCGCTGCGGTGTCGCAGGACGACACCATGCAGCGCGTGCTCAAAGCCCCGCGTCTGACGAGCGCAGAGAAAGCCACCGCCTTTGTCGAGGTGGTTGGCGACAAGTTCGACGCCCAGGCACAGAACTTCATCCACGTTGTTTCCGAGAACGGCCGCCTCGTGCTGCTGCCGGAAATTGCCGAGCAGTTCGAGCTGTACAAGGCCGAACAAGAGAAATCGGTAGATGTGGAAGTCACCAGTGCCTTCGCATTGAGCGATGAACAGCAAGACAAACTCGCCAAGGTTCTCAGCGCACGGCTCAGCCGGGAAGTGCGTCTGCACGCCGTGGAAGACTCCAGCCTCATTGGTGGTGTAGTCATCCGCGCCGGCGACCTGGTTATCGATGGCTCGGTTCGCGGCAAGATCGCGAAACTGGCCGAAGCGTTGAAATCTTGAGTTTGAAGGGGCAGCAGAGCAATGCAGCAACTCAATCCTTCCGAAATTAGTGAAATCATCAAGGGACGTATCGAGAAACTCGACGTCTCTTCCCAAGCCCGCAACGAAGGCACCATCGTCTCCGTTTCCGACGGCATCGTGCGCATCTACGGCCTGGCCGACGTGATGTACGGTGAAATGATCGAGTTCCCGGGCGGCATCTACGGTATGGCGCTGAACCTGGAGCAAGACTCCGTTGGTGCCGTAATCCTGGGCAAATACCTCGGCCTGGCCGAAGGTATGAGCGCCAAGTGCACCGGCCGCATCCTGGAAGTACCGGTTGGTCCGGAACTGCTGGGTCGCGTCGTTGACGCCCTCGGCAACCCGATCGACGGCAAAGGTCCGATCAACGCTGCTGCCACCGATGCGGTGGAAAAAGTAGCGCCGGGCGTGATCTGGCGTAAGTCGGTAGACCAGCCGGTACAGACTGGTTACAAGGCCGTTGACGCCATGATCCCGATCGGCCGTGGCCAGCGTGAGCTGATCATCGGCGACCGTCAGATCGGTAAGACTGCCCTGGCCGTCGACGCCATCATCAACCAGAAAGACAGCGGCATCCGCTGCGTCTACGTAGCCATCGGTCAAAAGCAATCGACCATCGCCAACGTAGTTCGCAAGCTGGAAGAGAACGGCGCCCTGGCCAACACCATCATCGTGGCCGCCAGTGCTTCCGAGTCTCCTGCCCTGCAGTACATCGCTCCGTATTCTGGCTGCACCATGGGTGAATACTTCCGCGACCGCGGTGAAGACGCCCTGATCATTTACGATGACCTGTCCAAGCAGGCCGTAGCCTACCGCCAGATCTCCCTGCTGCTGCGCCGCCCGCCGGGCCGTGAAGCCTACCCGGGCGACGTGTTCTATCTCCACAGCCGTCTGCTGGAGCGCGCTTCCCGCGTTTCCGAAGAGTACGTAGAGAAGTTCACCAACGGCGCCGTGAAAGGCAAGACCGGTTCCCTGACCGCCCTGCCGATCATCGAAACCCAGGCTGGTGACGTTTCCGCGTTCGTTCCGACCAACGTGATCTCCATCACCGACGGTCAGATCTTCCTGGAATCCGCCCTGTTCAACTCGGGTATCCGTCCGGCCGTTAACGCCGGTATCTCGGTATCCCGTGTTGGTGGCGCGGCCCAGACCAAGATCATCAAGAAGCTGTCCGGTGGTATCCGTACCGCCCTGGCCCAGTACCGTGAACTGGCTGCGTTCGCGCAGTTCGCTTCCGACCTGGACGAGGCTACCCGTAAGCAGCTGGAACACGGTCAGCGCGTTACCGAGCTGATGAAGCAGAAGCAGTATGCGCCCATGTCCATCGCCGACATGTCGCTGAGCCTGTATGCCGCCGAGCGTGGCTTCCTGCAGGACATCGAACTGTCCAAGATCGGCGCCTTCGAACAAGCCCTGATCGCCTACTTCAACCGTGATCACGCCGAACTGATGGCCAAGATCAACGTGAAGGGTGACTTCAACGACGAAATCGACGCCGGCATCAAGGCTGGTATCGAGAAGTTCAAGGCCACCCAAACCTGGTAAGCCGCAGCGGGGGGTCGAAAGGCCCCCCGCCTGCTAACCCGATAGGTGTTACATGGCAGGCGCAAAAGAGATTCGCAGCAAGATTGCGAGCATCAAAAGCACGCAGAAGATCACCAGCGCCATGGAAAAGGTGGCGGTCAGCAAGATGCGCAGGGCACAACTGCGTATGGCTGCCAGCCGCCCCTACGCGGAGCGCATCCGCCAGGTGATCGGTCATTTGGCCAACGCGAACCCGGAATACCGCCACCCGTTCATGATCGACCGTGAAGTCAAGCGCGTCGGTTACGTCGTGGTGAGCAGCGACCGTGGTCTGTGTGGCGGCTTGAACATCAACCTGTTCAAGACCCTGGTCAAGGACATGGCGGGTTACCGTGAACAAGGCGTGGAGATCGACCTCTGCGTGATTGGTAGCAAGGGTGCGGCCTTCTTCCGCAACTACGGCGGCAACGTCGTGGCAGCTATCAGCCACATCGGCGAGGAGCCTTCGATCAACGACCTGATCGGCAGCGTCAAGGTCATGCTCGACGCATACCTGGACGGCCGTATCGACCGCCTGTTCGTGGTTTCCAACAAGTTCGTCAACACCATGACGCAGAAGCCGACCGTGGACCAACTGGTTCCGCTGGTGGCCGACGCCGATCAAGAGTTGAAGCACCACTGGGACTACCTCTACGAGCCTGATGCCAAGGAGATCCTCGAGGGTCTGCTGGTGCGCTACGTGGAATCCCAGGTGTATCAGTCCGTGGTTGAAAACAACGCTTGCGAGCAGGCGGCACGGATGATCGCGATGAAGAACGCCACCGACAACGCCGGTGATCTGATCAGCAGCCTCCAGCTGATCTACAACAAGGCGCGTCAGGCAGCGATCACTCAAGAGATTTCGGAAATCGTCGGCGGCGCTGCCGCGGTTTAAGACCGGTTCATATATTTAGAGGAACCAGATATGAGTAGCGGACGTATCGTTCAAATCATCGGCGCCGTTATCGACGTGGAATTCCCGCGTGATCAGGTGCCGAACGTATACGACGCGCTGAAAGTCAGCGGCGTCGAAACCACCCTGGAAGTTCAGCAGCAGCTGGGCGACGGCGTGGTTCGTTCCATCGCAATGGGTTCGACCGAAGGCCTCAAGCGTGGCCTGGACGTATCCAACACTGGCAAAGCCATCGCCGTCCCGGTCGGTAAAGCGACCCTGGGCCGCATCATGGACGTGCTGGGCAACCCCATCGACGAAGCTGGTCCCATCGGCGAAGAAGAGCGTTGGGTTATCCACCGCGATGCTCCGTCCTACGCCGAGCAGGCGGGTGGCAACGAGCTGCTGGAAACCGGCATCAAGGTAATCGACCTGGTCTGCCCCTTCGCCAAAGGCGGTAAGGTCGGCCTGTTCGGTGGCGCCGGTGTAGGCAAGACCGTAAACATGATGGAACTGATCCGTAACATCGCGATCGAGCACAGCGGTTACTCTGTGTTCGCCGGCGTGGGTGAGCGTACTCGTGAGGGTAACGACTTCTACCACGAGATGAAGGATTCCAACGTTCTGGACAAAGTGGCCCTGGTATACGGCCAGATGAACGAGCCGCCGGGCAACCGTCTGCGCGTTGCACTGACCGGCCTGACCATGGCCGAGAAGTTCCGTGACGAAGGCCGCGACGTTCTGCTGTTCGTCGACAACATCTACCGTTACACCCTGGCCGGTACCGAAGTGTCCGCGCTGCTGGGTCGTATGCCGTCCGCTGTGGGTTACCAGCCGACCCTGGCCGAGGAAATGGGCGTTCTGCAAGAGCGCATCACCTCCACCAAGACCGGTTCGATCACCTCCATCCAGGCCGTATACGTTCCTGCGGACGACCTGACCGACCCGTCCCCGGCGACCACCTTCGCCCACCTGGACGCCACCGTCGTACTGTCCCGTGACATCGCGTCCCTGGGTATCTACCCGGCCGTTGACCCGCTGGACTCGACCTCCCGGCAGCTGGACCCGCTGGTGATCGGTCAGGACCACTACGAGACCGCTCGTGGCGTCCAGTACGTTCTGCAGCGTTACAAGGAACTGAAGGACATCATCGCGATCCTGGGTATGGACGAACTGTCCGAAGCGGACAAGCAGCTCGTTAACCGTGCTCGTAAGATCCAGCGCTTCCTGTCCCAGCCGTTCTTCGTGGCCGAAGTCTTCACCGGTTCCCCGGGTAAGTACGTGTCGCTGAAGGACACCATCGCTGGCTTCAAAGGCATCCTCAACGGTGACTACGACCACCTGCCCGAGCAGGCGTTCTACATGGTCGGCGGCATCGAAGAAGCCATCGAGAAAGCGAAGAAACTGTAACCCCCTGAGCGCCCGGCAACGGGCGCTTACGTGAGGCAAGCGTATGGCTATTACTGTCCATTGCGATATCGTCAGCGCCGAAGCGGAGATCTTCTCCGGTCTGGTGGAGATGGTGATTGCGCACGGCCACCTGGGCGATCTGGGTATCGCTCCGGGTCACGCCCCGCTGATCACCGACCTCAAGCCGGGTCCGATCCGCCTGGTCAAACAGGGTGGTGAGGAGGAGGTGTACTACATCTCCGGCGGTTTCCTCGAAGTCCAGCCGAACATGGTGAAGGTCCTTGCCGACACCGTGCTGCGCGCCGGCGACCTGGACGAAGCTGCTGCTCAGGAGTCCCTCAAGGCTGCTGAGAAGGCCCTGCACGAGAAGGGCGCGGAGTTCGATTACTCTGCCGCTTCTGCTCGTCTGGCCGAGGCCGCGGCCCAGCTGCGTACCGTCCAGCAGATCCGCAAGAAGTTCGGCGGCTAAGAGCTTCCAGGCTTCATTGCAGACAAGTTAAAGGGTAGCCTTGGCTACCCTTTTTCTTTTCCGGCATTCCGGTTTTCGCTTACCAGCCTGATTCGGTGATCCCCTCCATGTCTCTCGATATCGTCATCCTCGCCGCTGGCCAGGGCACGCGTATGCGTTCGGCCCTGCCCAAGGTCCTGCATCCGGTGGCCGGCAAGGCCATGCTCGGCCACGTCATCGACTCGGCCCGCAAACTCGAGCCCAAGGGCATCCACGTGGTGATCGGCCATGGCGCCGAGACCGTACGCGAGCGCCTGGCTGCCGATGACCTGAATTTCGTCCTTCAGGCCGAACAGCTGGGCACTGGCCATGCCGTCGCCCAGGCTCTGCCACAGCTGACTGCCGAGCGCGTGCTGATCCTCTACGGCGACGTGCCGCTGATCGAAGTGGAGACCCTTCAGCGCCTGCTGGAGAAGGTGAAGGACGACCAGCTCGCCCTGCTCACCGTCGAACTGGATGACCCCACCGGCTACGGCCGCATCGTCCGTGATGCCGCTGGCGTGGTGAAGGCCATCGTCGAGCACAAGGACGCGACACCCGAACAGCGCGCCATTCGTGAAGGCAACACCGGCATCCTCGCGGTGCCCGGCAAGCGCCTGGCCGACTGGCTGGGCCGCCTGTCCAACAACAACGCCCAGGGCGAGTACTACCTCACCGACGTCATTGCCATGGCCGTGGCCGACGGTCTGGTGGTGGCCACCGAACACCCCCATGACGCCATGGAAGTGCAGGGCGCCAACGACCGCATCCAGCTCGCCGACCTCGAGCGCCACTACCAGAAGCGCGCTGCCCGGCGCCTTATGGCCCAGGGCGTGACCCTGCTGGACCCCGCCCGCTTCGACCTGCGTGGCGAAGCCAGCGTCGGTCGCGATGTGCTGATCGACGTCAACGTCATTCTCGAAGGCAAGGTCGTGATCGAGGATGGTGTGCAGGTCGGCCCGAACTGCGTCATCAAGAACAGCACCCTGCGCCGCGGCGCCGTGGTCAAGGCCAACAGCCACCTGGAAGGTGCCGAGCTGGGCGAGGGCTCTGATTGCGGTCCGTTTGCACGTCTGCGTCCGGGCACCGTATTGGGCGCCAAGGCCCATGTGGGTAACTTCGTCGAATTGAAGAACGCCGTGATGGGCGAGGGCGCCAAGGCCGGCCACCTGTCGTACCTGGGCGATGCCGAAATCGGTGCGCGCACCAACATCGGCGCCGGCACCATCACCTGCAACTACGACGGCGCTAACAAGTTCCGCACCGTCATGGGCGAGGACGTGTTCATAGGCTCCAACAGCTCCCTGGTGGCTCCGGTCACTCTGGGCGACGGCGTTACCACGGGTGCCGGATCCACCATCACCCAGGACGTGCCAGCCGACACCCTGGCCGTAGGCCGTGCCAAGCAGCGCAACATCGAAGGCTGGAAGCGCCCGGTGAAAATCAAGAAGTAAGGTTGTGGAAAACCTGGGCTGTGGATAACTCGCAGCCCATGCAAAAGGCGGCTCAGGCCGCCTTTTGTCGTTTTCGGGATTGACGCGAGAAGCATCTTAGGTTTTGATTCGCGCCATTATCTTTCGAAACGAAACTTTCGGTGATGACCAAACGCAACACACCGCAGCGCCGTCACGCCATCCTTGCTCTGCTCGACGAGCAGGGCGAGGTGAGTGTCGATGAACTGGCCAAGGCCTTTTCCACCTCCGAGGTGACCATCCGCAAGGACCTCACCGCCCTGGAGAAGAACGGCCTGCTGTTGCGTCGTTACGGCGGGGCCGTACCGATGCCCCAGGAGCTGATCGGTGAGGGCGCCCAGCCGGTCTCGTCCTACAAGCTGGCCATCGCCCGCGCCGCCGTCGGCTGCATCCGTGAGCACGCGCGCATCATCATCGACAGCGGCAGCACCACTGCGGCGATGATCCCGGAACTCGGGCACAAGCCTGGCCTCGTGGTGATGACCAACTCCCTCAATGTCGCCAACGCCCTGCGCGAGGTGGAGCACGAGCCCGTGCTGCTGATGACTGGTGGCACCTGGGACCCGCACTCCGAATCCTTCCAGGGCCAGGTGGCCGAGCAGGTCCTGCGTTCCTACGACTTCGACCAGCTGTTCATCGGCGCCGATGGCATCGACCTGCAGCGCGGCACCACCACCTTCAACGAACTGCTGGGCCTCTCGCGCGTCATGGCCGAAGTGGCTCGCGAAGTGATCGTCATGGCCGAGTCCGACAAGGTCGGCCGGCGCATTCCCAACCTGGAGCTGCCCTGGAGCAACATCCACACCCTGATTACCGATGAGCGCCTTTCTGCCGAAGCGCGCGAACAGATAGCCGCGCGCGGGATCAAGCTGATCTGCGCGCGCATAGATTGAAATAGGAGAAGAGCCATGTGTGGCATCGTTGGCGCCATCGCCGAGCGCAACATCACCCCCATCCTGGTCGAGGGCCTGAAGCGCCTCGAATACCGCGGCTATGACAGCGCTGGTGTGGCCGTCTTCACCAATGACGGCACGCTGGACCGCCGCCGTCGCGTCGGCAAGGTCGCCGAGCTGGAGCAGGCCCTGGCCGAGCAGCCTCTGCTCGGTCGTCTGGGCATCGCCCACACCCGCTGGGCCACCCACGGTGCCCCCAGCGAGCGTAATGCCCACCCGCACTTCTCCGGCGAACAGCTGGCAGTTGTCCACAACGGCATCATCGAGAACTACGAAGCCCTGCGCGAACAGCTCAAGGCCCTGGGCTATGTCTTCACCTCGGACACCGACACCGAAGTCATCGTCCACCTGCTGCATCACAAGCTGAAGACCATCCCTGACCTTGCCGACGCCCTCAAGGCTGCCGTGCCCGAACTGCATGGCGCCTATGGCCTGGCGGTGATCAGCGCCAGCCAGCCGGACCGCCTGCTCGCCGCCCGCAGCGGCAGCCCGCTGGTGATCGGCCTGGGCCTGGGCGAGAACTTCCTCGCCTCCGACCAGTTGGCCCTGCGCCAGGTCACCGACCGTTTCATCTACCTGGAAGAAGGGGATATCGCCGAGATCCGCCGTGACAGCCTGCAAATTTGGGACGAGCAGGGTCACGCCGTGCAGCGCGAGCAGGTGCAGTACCACGATGGTGCCGAAGCCGCCGACAAGGGCGAGTACCGCCACTTCATGCTCAAGGAAATCCACGAGCAACCCAAGGTCGTGCAGCGCACCATGGAAGGCCGTCTGGGCACCGACCACGTCCTGGTCAACGCCTTCGGCCCGCGTGCCGCCGAGCTGTTCGCCAAAGTGCGCAATGTGCAGATCGTTGCCTGTGGCACCAGCTATCACGCCGGTATGGTTGCCCGTTATTGGCTCGAAGGCCTGGCCGGCATCCCCTGCCAGATCGAAGTGGCCAGCGAATTCCGTTACCGCAAGGTAGTGGTGCAGCCGGACACCCTGTTCGTCACCATTTCCCAGTCCGGTGAAACCGCCGACACCCTGGCCGCCCTGCGCAATGCCAAGGAGCTGGGCTACCTGACCAGCCTGGCCATCTGCAACGTCGGCACCAGCTCCCTGGTGCGCGAATCCGACCTCACCTTACTGACTCAGGCCGGTCCGGAAATCGGCGTGGCCTCGACCAAGGCCTTCACCACCCAGCTTGTCGGCCTGATGCTGCTGACCCTGTCCCTCGGCCAGGTACGCGGCACCCTCGAGGCGGGCGTGGAAGCCGGCCTGGTGGAAGAACTGCGTCGCCTGCCGACCCGCCTGGGCGAAGCCCTGGCCATGGACAAGACCGTGGAAAAGGTGGCCGAGCTGTTCGCCGAGAAGCACCACACCCTGTTCCTCGGCCGTGGCGCCCAGTACCCGGTGGCGATGGAAGGCTCGCTGAAGCTCAAGGAGATTTCCTACATCCACGCCGAGGCCTATCCGGCCGGCGAGCTCAAGCATGGTCCGCTGGCCCTGGTGGACAGCGACATGCCGGTGGTCACCGTGGCACCGAACAACGAGCTGGTAGAGAAGCTCAAGTCCAACCTGCAGGAAGTGCGTGCCCGTGGTGGCGAGCTGATCGTCTTCGCCGACCGCGAAGCCGGCATCGACAACGGCGAGGGCGTCCATGTCGTGGCCATGCCGCACATCGACGACGCGCTGGCGCCGATCCTCTACACCATCCCGCTGCAGCTTCTGTCCTACTACGTCGCCGTGCTCAAGGGCACCGACGTTGACCAGCCGCGCAACCTGGCCAAGTCGGTGACCGTGGAGTAATCCGCAGCCTGCTTGAACGAACGGCGCCTCAGGGCGCCGTTCGCGTTTTCGGGAACAGCAGGCGGAAGGTGGTGAGCCCCTCCGGCTCGCTGCCGGCCTCCACCTTGCCGCCATGCAGGCTCATGATCGAACGCACGATGGCCAACCCGAGGCCGGTGCCGCCATCGGCCCGTGCGCGGCTGGCGTCCACCCGGTAGAAGCGTTCGAACAAGTGGGGCAGGTGTCGGGATGGAATGCCCGCTCCGGGGTTCTCCACCGCCAGCGCGAAGTTATCCACAAGCGCTTCGATGCGCAGCCGCACCAGGCTGCGGGGCGGACTGTGGCGGATGGCATTGGACAGCAGGTTGGAGATTGCCCGCTGGATCATCAGGCGGTCACCAAGTGGCGCGCCGTCTCCGCTGATTTCCAGGGCGATGAGTTTCTCCTCCGCCGCCAGGGCGAACAGGTCCACCACCCGCCGCGCTTCAGCCTGCAGGCTGATGCGCTCGAACCTGACCAGTGCCGCGGGGTGGCTGACCTGGGCCAGGAACAGCATGTCGGTGACGATGCGCGAGACCCGCTCCAGCTCCTCGGTGCAGGATTCCAGCACCGCTTTGTACTCGTCCGGCTGGCGTTCCCGCGACAGCGTTACCTGTGCCTTGCCCATCAGGTTGCTGATGGGGGAGCGCAGTTCGTGGGCGAGATCGTCGGAGAACTGCGCGAGCTGCTGCACGCCGCCGTCCAGGCGATGCAGCATGACGTTGATGCCCTGGGCCAGGTCATGCAGTTCTCGCGGCAGCTGGTCCACGGGGATGCGGTGGGTGAGGTCCTGGGCGGAAACCTTGGCCGCCACCCGGCGGAACTGCGCCAGGGGCGCCAGCCCGCGCTGCACCACGAAGTGCGCGCCGAGACCGATCAGCAGCAGCACGAAGGGCAGGGCCACCAGGGTGGATTTGACGTAGGCGGCGAGCAGGGCAAGGTCGCTGCGTCGGTCGAGCGAGAGGAACACGCGCACCCTGTCGCCATCCGGCAGGGTCATCTCGCGGTAGGCGCTGAGGGTACGATCGCCATCCCCGTCGTCGGTGGCCTGGAAGCGGGTATCGGCATCGGCGGGAATGTCAGCCAGGCGTCGTTCCAGGACATGGCGGCCAAGACTGAGCAGTGCCGGCCCGCCCACCTCGTTGGCGAAGATGGTCAGTTGAAGGTCGTCATGTCCCTTCACCTGGTCGCCGAGGATATGCGGGCGCAGGTTTTCGGCGCGGGTGCTCAGGTCCAGCGCCAGGCTGTGTTCGATCTGCGCCAGCTTGGCCTCCAGTTCGCGCCGGGCGAGGTTGTCCAGTTCGTGGGTGAGAACCAGGTAGGCCAGGGCCGCCAGCAGTACCACCAGCGCTGCGCCCATCAGACTTACCCACAGCCCCAGGCGAGCGGACAGGCTGGCTGGTTTCATCCACGGTCCTCCAGTACGTAGCCGACGCCGCGCAGGGTGTGGATAAGTTTTCTGTCGAAGGGATCGTCGATCTTCCCCCGCAGGCGGCGGATCGATACCTCCACCACATTGGTGTCGCAGTCGAAGTTCATGTCCCAGACCATCGAGATGATCTGGGTCCGTGACAGCACTTCCCCGCTGCGCCGCATCAGCAGGTGGAGCAGGGCGAATTCCTTGGTGGTCAGGTCGATGCGCCGGGTGCCGCGAAAGGCCCGGTGGCGGCCCGGGTCGAGTTCCAGGTCTGCCACGCGCAGCACCTCTGGCAACTGGATCTGCTCGCTACGCCGCAACAGGCTGCGTACCCGCGCCAGCAGTTCGGGAAACTCGAAGGGCTTCACCAGGTAGTCATCGGCGCCCAGGTCGAGGCCGCGAACCTTGTCTGCGAGGCGGCCACGGGCGGTGAGCATCATCACCCGCGTGTTGCCGCACTGGCGGATGTTGCCGAGTACCCCGAAGCCGTCGACCTCCGGAAGGTTCACGTCGAGGATCACCAGGTCATAGGCGTGCTGGCGGGCCAGGTGGATGCCGTCGATACCATTGTTGGCGCTGTCTACGACATAGCCACTTTCACTCAGGCCCTGATGCAGATATTCGGCAGTCTTGGGCTCGTCCTCGACAATAAGGATTCGCATATCAATTCGTCCTGCAAGTTATTGCCATGCTCATGCGGTAGTTATTCATGTGGGCCATGTACCGATTGGAAGTCTCAACTTCACCACAACTGACAGGGTGGCGAGCGGGCGTGGAGGCTAAACCCTGTAGCAGCTCAAGGGTCAATGCCTGGGTGTTGATCCACGCGGCTTACAGGCGGACCAACTGCAGCGTGGCCACGGCGAATGGCGGTTGCATGGCATGGATAAGTTGTTTCATTTTGCTACGTAAGTTATCGCAGGATATCCGCAGCGGAAGTCATGCTAATACAGGCGAAACACCAATATTCGCCAATTACATATTTGTAATTTTGTAGCCACCTTGCGGATAAGTGCGAATAACTAAAGTCGTCGTGAATATCGAATAGCCCCAGACATCTCAATGTGCCGTGAACTTCCGGGTTGCATGGCCGGGCACCCTTTCGAGTTGCAGAGGACTTTCCCATTGCACGGATCCCCCCTTCGCGAACGCTGGCGAGCTGCCCTGTTCGGCGCCCTGGCGCTGTTCAGCGGCCCACTGCTGGCGTCCAGCCCCGCCGGCCTCGACTTCACGCGTGCGCTGGACGCCGCCTACCGCAACAACCCGGAGCTGGCCGCCATCGGCTGGAACATTGGCATCGCCGAAGGGGAGCGCCGCCAGGCCGGGGTTATCCCCAACCCGGAGCTGTCCTGGGATGCCGAAGACACCCGCAGCGATACCCGCACCACCACCGTGCAGATCAGCCAGCCCATCGAGCTGGGTGGCAAGCGTGGGGCGCGGATCGAGGTGGCAGAGCGCGGTCAGGACATCGCTGCCCTGGAGCTGGAGCAGAAGCGCAATGGCCTGCGTGCCGACACCATCGTTGCGTTCCACGGTGCGTTGCGCACCCAGATGCGGGTGGAGTTGGCGGAAGAATCCCTGCGCCTGGCCGAGCGCGGCCTGTCGGTGGCCGAGGCGCGGATTCGCGCGGGCAAGGCTGCGCCGGTGGAGGCCTTGCGTGCCGATGTGCAGCGCTCCGAGATGCGCCTTGAACTGGGCCGAGCCCACGCTGAGCGCGAAGCGGCGTACCAACAGCTGGCGATGGTGATGGGTGAGGCGCGGCCCAGCTTCAGCCGTGTGCAGGGCGAGCTCGATGCGTTGCCGACGCTACCTGCTGCCACCATCCTCCTCGGGCGACTGGACGAGACTGCCGAACTGCGCCTGGCCGCCCGGCAGATTGGGCAGCAAGAGGCATCGCTGGCGCTGGAGAAGGCCAACCGCATCCCTGACCTCAGTATCAGCGTCGGTAGCCAGTACAGCGCGGAAGACCGCGAGCGCGTCAACCTGGTGGGGCTGTCCATGCCCATTCCGTTGTTCGACCGCAACCAGGGCAATGTCCTGGCGGCGGCGAGACGTGCCGACCAGGCGCGCGATCTGCGCAACGCCACGGAACTCCGTCTGCGCAGCGAAACCCGCCAGGCGCTGGAACAGTGGCGCAGCGCGGCGGCGGATATCCACGCGTTCGAGCAGTCCATCCTGCCGGCGGCCCAGCGTGCGGTGGACTCCGCCACGCGCGGCTTCCAGATGGGCAAGTTCGCCTTCCTCGATGTGCTCGACGCCCAGCGCACCCTGATCGACTCCCGTGGCCGCTACCTCCAGGCCGTCGCCGAGGCCACCGATGCCTGGGCTGCCCTGGTGCGCCTCTATGGCGACCTCTCCAGCCCGGCCGAGGCCTGAAATCCATCGCCGCCAACGGCCGCGAATCTCCCTCTCCTGGCCTGAACGGCAGCCCTGATGGCGTGCCCTGCGGGCCGGGAGACGTATCAACCGAGGAACATCCATGGACAAGAAACGAGGCATCGCCCTGGCCCTGCTGCTGGCCTTCGGCATGGGGATCGGCACCCTGCTCCTGACTGACCGCGCCAGCCAGCCGGTGGCGAGGGAGAACGGTCACACCGACGACGGCGAGCACGCCGAGGAGGGGGATGGCCACGCCGAGGAGGGCCGCCTGGAGCTCAGCGTGACGCAGATCGAGGCCGCCGGCATTGAGCTGGCCAGAGCTGTGCCGCGCACCCTGAGCAAGCGCATTTCCCTGGCCGGCGAGATCCGTCTGGACGACGACCGCACGGCCCACATCTTTCCCCGCGCCGGTGGCGTCGTGGAGTCGGTGCGGGTGAACCTGGGCCAGGCCGTGAAGAAGGGCGAGCTGTTGGCGGTGATCGCCAGCCAGCAGGTGTCCGACCAGCGCAGCGAACTGGCTGCCGCCGAACGCCGTGCCAAGCTGGCGCGAACCACCCTGGAACGCGAGCAACAGCTCTGGCGCGACGGCGTCTCCGCCGAGCAGGACTACCTGCAGGCACGCCAGGCCCTGGAAGAAGCGGAAATCGCCCTGGGCAACGCGCGCCAGAAGATGAGTGCCCTGAGCGGTAGCGTCACCCTGGCCGGCGGCAACCGCTACGAGCTGCGCGCACCCTTCGATGCCGTAGTGGTGGAGAAGCATCTGGTACCGGGTGAGGTGGTCAGTGACGCGACCAACGCCTTCATCCTCTCCGACCTCTCGCGGGTCTGGGCAACCTTCAACGTTTCGCCCAAGGACCTGCGCCTGGTGCAGGTCGGCCGGTCCGTGCGGATCAGCGCGCCGGAGCTGGGCGCAGAAGTCAGCGGCTCGGTGGCCTACGTCGGCAACCTGCTGGGGGAGCAGACCCGTAGCGCCACCGCCCGCGCCACCCTGGAGAACCCCGAAGGCGCCTGGCGCCCCGGCCTGTTCGTCTCCGTGCTGCTGGCCACCGAATCCCGCGAGGTGACGGTCACGGTTCCCCAGCAGGCGATTCAGACCCTTGAGGACAAGCCCGTGGTGTTCGTCCGTGTACCTGGCGGCTTCCTGGTGCAGGAAGTGGTCCTGGGTGAGCGAGACGAAGGCCACGTGGAAATCACCGCGGGCCTGGCCGCCGGCACCGAATTGGCAGTCGCCGGCAGCTTCATCCTCAAGTCCGAGCTGGGCAAGGCCAGCGCCGAGCACGCCCACTGACGAGTAGCCACCATGTTCGAACGCATCATCCAATTCGCCATCGAGCAGCGCCTCATCGTGCTGCTGGCCGTCCTGGCCATGGCCGGGCTGGGCATCGCCAGCTACCAGAAGCTGCCCATCGACGCGGTGCCCGACATCACCAACGTCCAGGTCCAGATCAACACCTCAGCGGCTGGCTTCTCGCCGCTGGAGACCGAGCAACGCATCACCTTCCCCATCGAAACCGCGATGGCCGGTCTGCCGCACCTCAAGCAGACCCGCTCGCTGTCGCGCTCCGGGCTGTCCCAGGTCACCGTCACCTTCGAAGACGGCACCGATCTCTATTTCGCCCGGCAACTGGTCAACGAGCGTCTGCAGCAGGCGCGCGGGCAATTGCCGGAAGGCGCCGAGGCGATGATGGGGCCAATCTCCACCGGGCTCGGCGAGATCTTCCTGTGGACGGTGGAATCCGAGGAGGGCGCGCGCAAGGAAGATGGCAGCGCCTACACGCCCACCGACCTGCGGGTGATCCAGGACTGGATCATCAAGCCGCAGCTGCGCACGGTGCCCGGGGTAGCTGAGATCAACACCATCGGCGGCTTCGCCAGGGAGTTCCAGATTTCCCCGGAGCCCAAGCGCCTGGCGGCCTACAGCCTGACCCTGACCGACCTCG
The DNA here is from genome assembly GCF_029873155.1 of Pseudomonas sp. BN515. Classification (NCBI taxonomy): domain Bacteria; kingdom Pseudomonadati; phylum Pseudomonadota; class Gammaproteobacteria; order Pseudomonadales; family Pseudomonadaceae; genus Pseudomonas; species Pseudomonas sp. BN515. Next base: position 152,980 of record NZ_SSOH01000029.1, read on the forward strand.
TCACCGCCCTGGAGCGCAACAACGCCAACGTCGGCGCCGGTTACATCGAGCGCAACGGCGAGCAGTTGCTGATCCGTGCACCCGGCCAACTGGAGGGCACCGCCGACATCGCCAATATCGTGGTTGCCAACCGCAGCGGTGCGCCGATCCGTGTGCGCGACATCGCCAGTGTGGATATCGGCCGTGAGCTGCGCAGCGGCGCCGCTACCGAGAACGGCCGCGAAGTGGTGCTGGGCACGGTGTTCATGCTCATCGGCGAGAACAGCCGCAGCGTCTCGCAGGCGGTGGCCAACCGCCTGGAAGAGATCAACCGCAGCCTGCCGAAGGGCGTGGTGGCGGTGCCGGTCTACGACCGCACCCACCTGGTGGACAAGGCCATTGCCACGGTGAAGAAGAACCTGGTGGAAGGCGCCATCCTGGTGATCGCGGTGCTCTTCCTGTTCCTCGGCAACATCCGGGCGGCGCTGATCACCGCCATGGTCATCCCGCTGTCGATGCTCTTCACCTTCAGCGGCATGTTCGCCAACAAGGTCAGCGCCAACCTGATGAGCCTGGGCGCGCTGGACTTCGGCATCATCGTCGACGGTGCGGTGGTCATCGTCGAGAACGCCATCCGCCGCCTGGCCCACGCCCAGAGCCACCACGGCCGCCTGTTGACTCGCAGCGAGCGGCTGCACGAAGTGTTCGCCGCATCGAAGGAAGCGCGCCGCGCCCTGGTGTTCGGCCAACTGATCATCATGGTGGTGTACCTGCCGATCTTCGCCCTCACCGGCGTCGAGGGGAAAATGTTCCACCCCATGGCCTTCACCGTGGTCATCGCCCTGCTGGGCGCCATGATGCTCTCGGTGACCTTCGTGCCTGCGGCCATCGCCCTGTTCGTTACCGGCAAGGTGCGCGAAGAGGAGAACGCGGTGATGCGCGCGGCGCGGCGCGGCTACGCACCGGTGCTGGACTGGGTGATGCGCCGGCGCAACCTGGCCTTCGCCCTGGCCACCGGCGCGGTGCTGGTCTCCGGTGTGCTGGCCAGCCGCATGGGTAGCGAATTCGTGCCGAGCCTGAGCGAAGGCGACTTCGCCCTGCAGGCGCTGCGCGTGCCCGGCACCAGCCTGTCGCAGTCCCTGGACATGCAGCAGCGCCTGGAGCGCGCCATCGTCGAACAGGTGCCGGAAGTACAGCAGGTATTCGCCCGCACCGGCACTGCGGAGATTGCCTCCGACCCCATGCCGCCGAACATCTCCGACAGTTACGTGATGCTCAAGCCGAAGGAGCAGTGGCCTGATCCGGGCAAGTCGAGGGAGGCGCTGATCGAAGACATCCAGCGTGCCAGCGCGACGGTGCCAGGCAGCAACTACGAGCTGTCGCAGCCGATCCAGCTGCGCTTCAACGAGCTGATCTCCGGCGTGCGCAGCGATGTGGCGGTAAAGGTCTTCGGCGACGACATGGCCGTGCTCAACGCCACTGCCGCGAAGATCGCCGCCACCCTGCAGGAGGTGGAGGGCGCCTCTGAGGTGAAGGTGGAGCAGACCACCGGCCTGCCGGTGCTGACCATCAACATCGACCGTGACAAGGCCGCGCGTTATGGGCTCAACGTCGGCGATGTGCAGGACACGGTCGCGGTGGCGGTAGGCGGTCGCCAGGCCGGAACCCTGTTCGAGGGTGACCGCCGCTTCGACATGGTAGTGCGCCTCTCCGATGAGTTGCGTACCGACATCGAAGGGCTGTCCCGTCTGTTGGTACCGGTGCCGGCCAGTGGTGGTTCTGAGCGCATCGCCTTCATTCCGCTGTCCGACGTCGCCAGCCTGGATCTGGTACTCGGCCCGAACCAGGTCAGTCGCGAGAACGGCAAGCGCCTGGTGGTGGTGAGCGCCAACGTGCGGGGTCGCGACATCGGCTCCTTCGTCGGTGAAGCGGAGGAGCGCATCCAGGCCCAGGTGGAGGTGCCGGCTGGTTACTGGACCAGCTGGGGTGGCCAGTTCGAGCAGTTGCAGTCCGCCGCCAAGCGCCTGCAGGTGGTGGTGCCGGTGGCGCTGATGCTGGTATTCGCGCTGCTCTTCATGATGTTCAACAACCTCAAGGATGGCCTGCTGGTGTTCACCGGCATTCCATTCGCCCTCACCGGCGGGGCGTTGGCGCTGTGGCTGCGGGACATTCCGCTGTCCATCTCTGCCGGGGTGGGCTTCATTGCCCTGTCCGGGGTGGCGGTGCTCAATGGCCTGGTGATGATCGCGTTCATCCGCAACCTGCGTGAGCAGGGCAAGCCGCTGGCCCTGGCCGTGACCGAAGGCGCGCTGACCCGCCTGCGTCCGGTACTGATGACCGCCCTGGTGGCATCGCTCGGCTTCGTGCCCATGGCGCTGGCCACGGGGACCGGCGCCGAGGTCCAGCGCCCGCTGGCCACCGTGGTGATCGGCGGCATCCTCTCCTCCACGGCACTGACGCTGCTGGTGCTGCCTGCCCTCTACTTCCGTGCTCACCAGAAGGATGAGCAGGAAGACGCCGCAGCCTGACACTCAAGGCCCCTCGCGCAATGCGAGGGGCTTCTCTCCATTCCATAACCCAAACCCCGTAGGAGCGAGCTCTGCTCGCGAAGCAGAGGTGCGTCATGCGCGCCGGTGGTCGAGCGTTGTGCGGTACCGATCCCGCAATCGGTGCGCACAGTGTTCAGTCGGGGGACATGGGTAACGCATTTACGCTGGCGGCAGCGTTCGAGGATGGGGATCGACCACGATTCGAGCACAAGGCGCACCCTACGATTGGGCAAGCGCGGATTCATTGGCCAATAAAAAAGGCGCCCACATGGGGCGCCCAGGGTTCACCTCGACCAATAGGAGCGTGGAGCTTTTGAAGGTGAACGGTCTTGCCGGGGGAAATCAGTCTTCCTTGGAGTCGTTCTGCGCGCTGAGCTGTTGGGTATCGGCCTTGCTTTCGGACGCCTTGCCACTGTCGCGGGCGAAGAACTGCTTGCCCTTGAGTTCGGCCTGGCTGGCGCGGAATTCCTGCACCATCTGCAGGGAGCGGCTGTAGCCGTCTTCGGCCAGCGCGGCGGTGGAACCCAGGCTGAGGAGGGTAATCAGGAGAAGTTTGCGTACGTTCATGAAGTTCGCCTCGTTTCGATTCATTCGGAGTCCTGCAACTACCCCTGAATCTTAAAAAGGCGGAACTAACGACAAGGTGAGGCGAACATTACATTTGTGACAGAAAGAGCGAGCGAAGTTGCCGGACTTCGCCCGCCCTTGAATGACGTCAGAGAACGTCGAGCGGGTATTCGACGATCAGGCGAACTTCATCGAGATCGGACTCGAAGTCCGTGGCGCGGGTGGTCATCTGGCGCACGCGGAAGGACATGTCCTTCAACGAGCCGGTCTGCACCACGTACTTCGCCTCGATGTTGCGCTCCCAGCGCTTCTGATCCACCAGCGGGTCACCATTGGCGTCACGGCGCATGTAGGTGGCATTGGCGTTGGAGTAGTCGGCATCGCTGCCTCGGGCATAGCGGGTCATGAAGGACAGGCCGGGAATGCCGAAGCTGGCCATGTCCAGGTCGTAGCGGAGCATCCAGGAACGTTCCTTGGGCGAGTTGAAGTCGCTGTACTGGATGGAGTTGTCGAGGAAGATCGAGTCGGACTGGCGCAGGTAGTCGAAGTCGTCGTCGCCGGCGTTGCGCTGGTACGACAGGGCCAGGCTGTGGGCGCCATGGCGGACGCCGACTTTGCCGCTGTAGATATCGTTGTCGAACTCGCCCAGCAGTTTCTGGCCCTGGTCCACGGCCTTGTAGTAATTCAGGCCGCCGAACAGGGTCAGCTCGCCGGCCAGCGGGTACTCGCCGTAGAGACCGGCGTAATGCTGGTTCCAGGCGTCTTCCAGGCGGCTGCTGTAGAGGCTGACGGAGAGGTTGTCGTTGACCCGGTAGTCGCCGCCGAAATACGCCACCCAGGGCGAGTCCACCGTGCCGGCATAGAAGGTGGCGAAGTCGCCGCGCATGCCGCTTTGCTGCGGCTGGCTCATGGCGTGCAGGCGTCCGCCCTGGAGCTTCAGGCCGTCGATGCTGGCGTTCTCCAGGGTCACCCCACGGAAGGTTTCCGGCAGCAGGCGGGAGTCGCCGTAGTGCACCACCGGGGTGGTGGGGAATACGTCGCCGGCTTTGATCACGGTGTCGAACAGACGCGCCTTGAGCGCGCCACCCAGCTTGGAGTACTCGTCCTCGGCTTCGCCTTGGCTGTTGACCGGCAGCAGGTTCACGCTCCCGCCCGGGCCGTGGCGGCCTTCGCCGGTATCCAGCTTGAGGCCGAGCATGGCGAAAGCATCGATGCCGAAGCCCACTGTGCCCTGGGTGAAGCCGGATTCGAAGCGGCCGATGATGCCGTGTGCCCAGACCTCGCTGTAGCCGTTGTCGCTCGGGCTGGACTGGCCATGACGGAAGTCGCGGTTCATGTAGAAGTTGCGGTTGAGGATCGACAGGTTGCTGCCTTCGATGAACCCTTCCGCGGACTCTTCGGCCGCATTCAGTGTGGCGCCGGAAGTCAGCGAGCAAAGTATCGCGATGGACAAGCGGGTTCTTTTATTGCGCATTGATTGCTCCTCTCATATCGGCAGTTATTGGTTTTCTAGTTGCCAGGAATTGTTGTTATGGGGCCGTGCTTCGAGAGGTAATTGAGCATCTCCCGGAACTAGCCGGCGCTTATCGTTGCAAGCGGGAGATAACTTGGAGATGAGTTGCTGATTACAATTCTGTAATCAATGAACGTGTGAATAACCGTGATGTTCCAGTGCGCGCCGAGAAACAGGTTGAGCGATTGCCATGGATGGGTGGTCGAATGCCATGAGTGCCCGGAAAGTGCGTATTGAAGCCGCTTGCGGACCGCTCAATTGAGGGGGACTATCGAATCGATAGCCTGACAACTGTACAGGGTGGTCTACCTTTCCAGTGTTCCTGGAAAAGGAGGAGTTCCCATGCTTGCGCAACTTCCACCGGTCCTGCGCGATCTGAAGCTGCCCCTACGCCTGCAGCTTTGGGATGGCAAGGAAATCGATCTCGGCCCCAACCCGACCGTGACCATGACGGTGAAGGACCCTAGCGCGGTCTCCCTGTTGAGCCGCCCAAGCCTCGGAACACTGGGAACCGCCTACGTGGAAGGGCGTGTGGAACTGACCGGGCCGATCCTGGAGGTGATCCGGGTTGGCGATGCCCTCAGCGAGGCGCTGGTCGATGACGACGACGATTCGGCACCGCTGCGCCAGTCCCACGACAAGGCCACGGACGCGGCGGCCATTTCCTACCACTACGACCTATCCAACGATTTCTATTCCCTCTGGCTGGACCGCGAGATGGTCTACTCCTGTGCCTATTTCCCCACCGGCACCGAGGATCTGAACAGCGCTCAGCAAGCCAAGTTGCATCACCTGTGCCGCAAGCTGCGCCTGAAGCAGGGCGAGTACCTGCTGGACGTGGGCTGCGGCTGGGGCGGCCTGGCGCGGTTCGCGGCTCGCGAGTACGGCGTCCGGGTTTTTGGCATCACCTTGAGCGGCGAACAGCTGGCCCTTGGCCGGGAACGGGTCAAGGCCGATGGGCTGGAACGACAGGTGGAGCTGGAGCTGCTGGATTACCGTGATCTGCCCCAGGACGGCCGCTTCGACAAGGTGGTGAGTGTCGGCATGCTCGAACATGTCGGCCACGCCAATATGCCGGTCTATTGCCAGCGTCTGTTTGGCGCGGTGCGTGACGGCGGGCTGGTGATGAACCACGGCATCACCTCGCGGCACCCGGATGGCCGTCCGGTCGGGCGTGGCGCCGGCGAATTCATCGACCGCTATGTCTTCCCCCACGGCGAGCTGCCTCACCTGGCCACCATGGTCACCGAGCTGAGCCAGGCCGGCATGGAAGTGGTGGATGTGGAAAGCCTGCGCCTGCACTACGCGCGCACCTTGGAATTCTGGAGCGCCAATCTGGAAGCCAATCTGGGCAAGGCTGCCAAACTGGTTCCGGAGCAGGCCCTGCGAATCTGGCGGCTGTACCTGGCAGGTTGTTCCCATGCCTTCCAGAAGGGGTGGATCAATCTGCACCAGATTCTCGCCACCAAGCCCCGCGCGGATGGCTCCCATGAGTTGCCGTGGAGTCGGGCGGACCTCTACGTCCGATAACGCCAGGCATATTCGGCAACGGCGTCGTGTGCGTGGAGGCTTTCCGCGTGCACGACCCGCAGCCTGAAGCCCTCCAGCCAGTCCTGCTTCTGCAAGGCGCTGCCCAGGCGCCTGGCAGCATCCTCACAGAACATCAGGTTCTGGCCGTTGGCCAGGGCGAAGGCCTGCTCGTCCGCCCGTTTCACCGCCGTCTGCACCGCTGTACCCAGGCTCTGCTCGGCCAGTTCGACCAGGCGGAGCAGGGGGATGCTCTCTTTCGCAGCCAGGCGCAGCCAGAAGGTGGCGGTGCTGCGTTGGCTATGGGGCGTGGCGACTATGCCCTGGCTGTTGCCCAGCCAGGCGAGCACCTGTTCCCGTGGCAAAGGATGGTCGGGGAAGTCCTCGGCGAAGCGCTGCTGGATCAGCTGGCGGGCAAGCGCTGCTGAGCAAGGGCAGGTGGAGGAATAGGCCAATTGCAATTGAAGTTCCACGTGGAACCCCCATCGATCCTGGCGTGCACGGACCTCGAATGGATAAGCCTTCCATCCGGCCAGCGGGCTCACCAGGGCTGGCCGCTGCAGCAAGGCCTCGCCGCGTACGTTCAGGCTGGCGCTGGCAGACAGTCCCTGGTGGCTATCGAGGAAACGCTTCAGCACCCGGCGCAACAGGGTGCCGGAAAGCTCCTCCCGTTCCAGTTCCTCCAATGCCAGGTAGAGACGCGACATATGGATGCCACGGGCACTGGCGTCATCCAGGCTGACGCCAGCGTCGACCTGCGTGACGATGCGCTGTCCGGCCAGAACCACGGGTTGGGCAATGCCGCACATGCCGACCCAGTCCAGGGGCAGGTCGAGGGTCGAGGTCTGCGCGGCGATATCCGGAAGGGAGATGGCGTTCATCGGTCGGGCTCTTGAAATCGGCAATAAATGTTATGTTATAACAAATAAAGCCTGTGAAGAACACCACCATGCCAGACACCCTGCTCAACCGCGAAGAACTCCTAGCCCTGCCCGCCGAGGACTACATGAACGAGGCACAAAGGGCGTTTTTCCGCGACCTCCTGGAGCGCCAGCGTGAAGAGCTACGCCAGCGCATCGACACCGAGTTCGGTGCCCTGCGCGAAGTGGAGCCGGTCAGCGATGAGAGTGATCTCGCCAGCCGGGAGGAACAGCGCCTGTGGCAGCTCCGGCTGCTGGAGCGGGAGAAGCGCCTGCTGGACAAGATCGACGAATCCCTGAATCGCCTCGCCAGTGGCGAGTACGGCTGGTGCGAAGAAAGCGGCGAGCCCATCGGTCTGCGCCGCCTGCTTCTGCGGCCCACCGCGACCCTTTGCCTGGAAGCCAAGCAGCGCCAGGAACAACAGGAACGCCACCAGCGCCAAATCTGAGAGGAACCCCCATGGATCAACATCTACCCGTCACCCTGCTCTCCGGCTTCCTCGGCGCCGGCAAGAGCACCCTGCTCAATCACGTGCTCAGGAACCGCGACCAACTTCGCGTGGCCGTGATCGTCAATGACATGAGCGAGATCAACATCGATGCCAGCGAGGTCCAGCGCGACGTCAGCCTGAACCGTGCCGAGGAACGGCTGGTGGAAATGAGCAATGGCTGCATCTGTTGCACCCTGCGCGAAGACTTGCTGGAAGAAGTCAGCCGCCTGGCTCGCGAAGGGCGCTTCGACTATCTGCTGATCGAGTCCACCGGAATTTCCGAGCCACTGCCAGTGGCCGAGACCTTCACCTTCCGTGACGAACAGGGCCGGAGCCTGTCCGACCTGGCGCGCCTGGATACCCTGGTCACCGTGGTCGATGGGGTGAACTTCCTGCGTGACTACCACGCCGCGGAAAGCCTCGACAGCCGCGGCGAGTCCCTGGGGATGGACGACGAACGCACCATCAGCGACTTGCTGATCGAGCAGGTGGAGTTTGCCGACGTGCTGCTCATCAGCAAGACCGACCTGATTTCCAGCGCCGAGCGTGAGGAGCTGATTGCCATCCTGCGGCGTCTCAATCCCGAGGCGGAAGTGCTGCCGATGGTGATGGGCCAGGTCGACCTCGGGCGCATCCTCGACACCGGCCGCTTCGACTTCGACCGTGCCGCCCAGGCGCCAGGCTGGTTGAAGGAACTACGCGGCGAGCACAGGCCGGAAACCGAGGAGTACGGCATCGCCTCCACGGCGTATCGCGCCCGGCGGCCGTTCCACCCCCAGCGCTTCTTCAGCTTCGTCAATCGCGAGTGGAGCAATGGCCGCCTGCTGCGCTCCAAAGGCTACTTCTGGCTTGCCAGCCGCTACCGCGAGGCGGGCAGCTGGTCCCAGGCCGGCGGCCTGATGCGCCACGGCCTGGCGGGCGTCTGGTGGCGCTTCGTGCCGCGCGAGCGTTGGCCGGATGACCGGGATGGCTTGAGTGCCGTTCTCCAGCACTGGTTGGCGGGCGTTGGCGATTGCCGCCAGGAGCTGGTGTTCATTGGCCAGGGCATCGACTTCGAGCGCCTGCGCAGGGAGCTGGATGGCTGCCTGCTGGACGACGACGAGATGGCCGGAGGTCTGGAAGCCTGGGCGCTGCTGCCAGATCCTTTCGACCCCTGGCACGATGAGGAGGCGGCCTGATGCTGGCGTGGCAGCTGCCGGGGGACGGCTTATCTCGCGCCGGCGGCGGCCACTGTGGATAAGCGGTCCATGAAGGTCGGGGAATTATCCACAGGTCGCCACGGCTGACGCTGGGTGACAGCCGCCTGTTATTGACGCTGGATTGGCTGGGACAGGTGCTTTACCAGACGGGGCTGCAGGGCAGACCTGCGGTCTGCTTGGCGAATGAATTCGCCCCTACAGGGATTGGGAGGACTTGCTTTACTCCCACTTGCCCTGGCTTTGGGTCTCGCAGAAGGGTTTCAGGTAGCGCGCATCGCTGGCCACGCCGTAGTAGTGGATATCCTGGCGGTAGAGCTGGTTGCTGACCTTGGCGTTGCGGCACACACCGAATGCGCCGGTCGGGCAGTTATCCACAAAGCTCACTTCCACTTTCTGTCCCTTCATCTCCGGCTTGCAGAAGCCGTCGCGAAAGAGTTGCGACGGGATGCTACGGTTTTCCTGGCAGAGCTTCACGTCGAGGCCGTTGCCCTGGCTGTGGACAACACAGGCTTCGGCACGGGCTTCGACGGACAGCAACAGCAGCACGGGCAGCAACCAGATACGCATGGGAGGTCTTCCGGGTCATGAAGGACGCGACTCTAGCACGAGGCTTTCTCGGCGGGCTGTGAAGCAGCACCATAGGTCCATGCTTACCCATATCCCTACCCATCTCATCGCCGGGCCCCTGGGGGCCGGCAAGACCAGCCTGATCCGCCAGCTGCTGGCGCAGCGGCCTGCCCATGAACGCTGGGCGGTGCTGATCAACGAATTCGGCCAGATCGGCCTGGACGCGGCACTGCTCGCCAGCAGCGACGACGGCATTGCCATCGCCGAGGTGGCGGGCGGCTGCGTCTGCTGCGTCAACGGCGCGCCCTTCCAGGTCGGACTTGGCCGGCTACTGCGCAAGGCACGGCCAGACCGGCTACTGATCGAACCCTCCGGACTCGGACACCCGGTGGAGCTACTGCGACAGCTACGCGAACCCCCTTGGGAGGGCGTTCTGGCGCTACAGCCGAGCGTCATGGTGCTCGACGCGGCGGCGCTGGCTACGGGCCAGCTACTGCCAGACAGCCAGCGGGAGGCACTTTCGGATGCTGGCCTAGTGCTACTAAACAAGGCCGAAAGCCTGGATTCGGCTACCTGTGAACAACTTGCCGCGAAACTACCCAATGTCCCCCTGCTGTGGACGACACAAGGAAGGCTCGATATCCAGAAGCTTCCAGGCATTCATTCACATTCTGGAAAAGCTGTTGGTATCAATGAGTTACCAACAGGTGTGGATAAACCTCCCGTCCTGTGGAGGAATCCGTCCGAACCCATCTGCCAGATCCAGGCAAACGACGACGGTTGGAGCATTGGTTGGCGCTGGCACCCGAGCCAGCGATTCGAGCTGATGCGCCTGCAACAGTGGCTGGCCGGCCTGCCCTGGCGCCGCGCCAAGCTGGTGCTGCAGACCAACGCCGGCTGGCTCTCCGGCAACGCCCTGGATGGCGCGCCGATCCACTGGCAGGCCAGCGAATGGCGCAAGGATTCGCGTCTGGAGCTGATCTTCGACGGGCCCCAGGACGAGGCGGCGCTGAAGGCGGGAATGGAGGTTTGCCGGTTGGGTAGTGAGAAGGGCTGAGGATCGTCGGCTTGCCTGTAGGGGCGAATTCATTCGCCAAGGGCAGCGTAGCTGCCCCATGCAAGGCCATAGGGCGAACCTGGGGTTCGTTTGGCGATTGAAATGGCTATGTCTGCGGTAGCTGTTGCCAGAGATGTCCATCGGTCCGGGGGCCTTGTAGGAGCTAGCTTGCTAGCGAAACGGGGCCATTCGCTGGCAAGCCAGCTCCTACGGGCAATCCAGCCACTTGCAACACTTGATGCGGACACAGCCATTGAAATCGGCCCTACAACGAACGCTCGGAGGCATTCCCCCCAGAAACGAAAACGGGCCCCGAAGGGCCCGTCTCATGTCGATCCGGAGGAAGGATCAGTCCTGGTTCATCCGCGAATGGGTGCGGGTGTCTTTCATGAACACGTACACCAGCAGCGAGCAGGCGATGCACGCGGTGACGTACCAGTAGAAGCCGCTTTCCATGCCGATGCTCTTGAACCACAGGGCAATGTACTCGGCGGTACCACCGAAGATGGACACGGTCAGTGCATAGGGCAGGCCCACGCCCAGGGCGCGGATCTCGGTGGGGAAGAGCTCGGCCTTAACCACCGCGTTGATCGAGGTGTAGCCGCTGACGATGATCAGCGCCGCCATGATCAGGAAGAACGCGCCCCACCAGGTCTCGATGCTGTGCAGGGTGCTGAGGATCGGGTAGGTGAACAGGGTGCCCAGCACGCCGAAGGCGATCAGGATCGGGCGACGGCCGATCTTGTCGGAAAGCCCGCCGACGATGGGTTGCAGCAGCATGAACAGGAACAGCGTGGCGGCCGAGATCATGGTCGAGTCGTCCTTGCTCATGCCCACGGTGTTCACCAGGTACTTCTGCATGTAGGTCGTGTAGGTGTAGAAGGCCAGGGTGCCGCCCATGGTCAGGCCGACCACGGTCAGCACTTCCTTCGGATGGCGCAGCAGGGTACGCAGGAGGCTTTCCTTCGGCTTGTCCTTCTTCTTGGTGAAGGAGTCGGTCTCTTCCATGCCGCGACGCAGGAACATGGCCACCACCGCGCACAGGGCGCCGATGAAGAAGGGCACGCGCCAGCCCCAGCTTTCCAACTGCTCGGTGGTCAGGGTCTGCTGGAGGATGATCAGCACCGCCAGGGCGATGAGCTGGCCGGAGATCAGGGTCACGTACTGGAAGCTGGAGAAGAAGCCGCGTTGCTCCTTGGTCGCCATCTCTGACAGGTAGGTGGCTGAGGTGCCGTATTCACCGCCTACCGAGAGGCCCTGCAAGAGGCGCGCGACCACCAGCAGGATCGGGGCGGCGACGCCAATGGTCTCGTAACTGGGGGTCAGGGCGATGATCAGCGAGCCGAAGCACATCAGCAGAACCGAGGCCAGCAGGGCAGCCTTGCGGCCCTTGCGGTCGGCGTAGATGCCCATCAGCCAGCCGCCGATGGGGCGCATCAGGAAGCCCACGGCGAAGATCGCGGCAGTGTTGAGCAGTTGGGCGGTCATGTCGCCCTGGGGGAAGAACGCCTTGGCGAAGTACAGCGAGAAGGCCGCGTAGACGTACCAGTCGTACCACTCGACCAGGTTGCCGACTGAGCCACTGAAAATCGATTTGATGCGTTGCGATGTCGTGCGGGGTTCTGCAGAGGCAGCCAGGGTGCTGGAGTTATCCATCATCTTTCCTCGACGCGTGTTGTTGTTGTGGAGGCGCTGCTCTGTGGCGGCGCGCTTGGGCACAGGGCACATAGCAGGAGCTGTGCCAGGGGAGGAAAGGCCCGGAATAGAGGGGTTTCAGCGCTGTGAGACGAGGTTCATGCGCGGAATCCTGCCGATGCCGGAATGGCGATGAGCAAGATTCCGCCGATGGTGAGTCGCCTGTAGGGGCGAATTCATTCGCCAAGGACAGCGCAGCTGTCCCCGGATATTCCAGAGGGCGAACCTGCGGTCCGCTTGGCGATTGAAATCGCCCCTACAGAAAGAGCGCGAGTCAGTCGTCCTCGCCGCGCAGGAACTCGCTGCGGGCCAGGCCGTGGCGGACCATCTTCTCATTGAGGGTGCGGCGCGGCAGGCGCAGCAGGTCCATCACTGCCTTGATGTCGCCCTGGCAGCGCGCCAGGGCCTGGCGCAGGCATTGCGCCTCGTAGGCTTCCATCAGTTCGGCCAGGGAAGGTTCACCCTCGGTTCGATCCGCCTGGCCTGTGGATAAGCCCAGCACGTGGCGCTCGGCGGCGTTGGCCAGCTCGCGCACGTTGCCCGGCCAGTCGTGGGCCAGCAGCTGGGCCAGTTCGGCAGGGGTGAGCGTCGGTTGCGGCCGGCCCAGGCGCTCGCTGGCCTGGCGGGCGAAATGCTCGAACAGCAGGGGAATGTCCTCGCGCCGCTCGCGCAGCGCGGGCAATTGCAGTTCGGCCACGTTCAGGCGGTAGAGCAGGTCTTCGCGGAAGCGTCCGGCGCGGACTTCGTCGCGCAGGTCCGGCTTGGTGGCCGCCACCACGCGGATATCCACAGCGATGCTCTGGTTCGAGCCCAGGCGTTCCAGGCGCTGCTCCTGCAGCACCCGCAGCAGCTTCACCTGCTGCGCCAGCGGCATGCTTTCGATCTCGTCGAGGAACAGGGTGCCGCCGTGGGCGTGCTCGATCTTGCCAATGCGCTTGCCCTGGGCGCCGGTGAAGGCGCCGCTCTCGTGGCCGAACAGCTCGCTCTCGAAGAGGTTCTCCGGGATGGCCGCGCAGTTCAGCGCCACGAAGGGCTTGCTGGCGCGGGGGCCGAAGTCGTGCAGGCAGCGCGCGACCATTTCCTTGCCGGCACCGGTATCGCCCCGCAGCAAGATATTCACAGGGGTAACGGCCAGGTCCAGCACCTTCCGGCGCAGTTGCACCATGGGTTTGGATACGCCCAGCAGGCGGCCGTCGAGCTGGTCCTTGAGGTCCGCCTGAACCCGCAGGCGACGGTTCTCCTGAACCAGCCGGCGTTTTTCCAGGGCGCGGCGCAGGCTTTCCAGCAGGCGCTCGGCGGTGAAGGGTTTCTCGATGAAGTCGTAGGCGCCCAGGCGCATGGCTTCCACTGCCTGGGGCACGTCGCCGTGGCCGGTGACCATCAGGAACGGCAGCTCGCGGTCCAGCGCCTGTACCGCCTGGAGCAGGGCCATGCCATCCATGCCGGGCATGCGCAGGTCGCTGATGACCACGCCGGGGAAGTCCGCGTCGAGGCGCTTCAGGCAATCTTCGGCGCTGGATTCCACCCGCACCTCGAAGCCGGAGAGCTCCAGCCACTCGCGCACAGCGTCACGGATAGCCGCTTCGTCGTCGACGAAGATCACCTGGGCTGTCATGGCTGTTCCTCTCTGGTTTTATCCACAGGCAGGCGCAGGCTGAACAGCGCACCCTCGCCCTGGTTGGCGGCGCTCAGGGTGCCGCCCAGTTCATGGACGATGGCGTAGGACACTGCCAGTCCGATTCCCAGGCCGGCACCTGCCGGTTTGGTGGTGAAGAAGGGGTCGAAGACCCGTGGCAGATCGTCTTCCGCGATGCCGCCGCCGTTGTCGGCCACTTCCAGCAGCCAGTGGTCGCTGTCCCGCCGCAGGGTTATCCACAATTGTGGATCGGCCTCGCCGGCCACCGCGTCCAGGGCATTGCGCAGCAGATTGACCAGCACCTGCTCCAGGCGAATGGCGTCGCCCGAAACCCAGGCCGGCACCGTCAGCGCCTGGCTGATCTGCACTTTCGCGTCGCGCAGGTTGGGCGCCAGCAACTGCAGGGATTTATCCACAACGCTGCCCAGCTCCAGGCACTCGCGCAGGCCGCCGGGGGTCTTGCGCGCGTAGGTCTTGAGGTGGCCGGTGAGGGCGGCCATGCGCTGCAGCAGTTCGTCATGGCGCCCCAGGGCCTTGCGCGCCTGTTCCAGCTGGCCGTTGTCGAGCATCAGGCGCAGGCTCGCCAGGTGCATCTGCAGGGCGGTGAGCGGCTGGTTGATTTCGTGGGCCAGGGCTGTGGACATCTGCCCGAGGGCGGCCAGCTTGGCCGCCTGGATCAATCCGTCCTGGGCGGTACGCAGGGCAGCGGTGCGTTGTTCCACCAGTTGCTCCAGCTCTTCCCGGCTGCGCTGGCGGAGGCGTGCCAGGCGCCAGCGCTGGTGCAGGAAAAGCACCAGGAAGAACACCGCCAACCAAGCACCCCCGGCAGCCAGGCTGGCGGCGCGGGCGCTGCTGGCGGCCTCTTGCGGGGTGCGCAGCAGGTGCAGGGTCCAGCCTTCGCTCGGCAGCGGCAGGCTTTCCCAGAGGTAGTCGCGGGGGCCGTCGGGTCCTTCGACCCGGACCAAACGGCTGTCATCGCCGAAATCGATCCGGGTGCTGTGGATAAGTGGTGCCAGGGGCTGTTTGTCGTATTGCCGGGTCGCCGCCATCTCGGCGCGGCCTTCTGCGGAGATGGGCTGCAGCTCGCGGTAGCGCCATCCCGGTTGGTTGGCGATAAACACCACGCCACGGGCGTCGCTGACCAGGATGATGTCCGAACGCTGTCCCCATTCCTGCTCCAGTTCGGGGAATTCCAGCTTCACCACGATGGCGCCGATGAAGGCGTCCTCCGCGCCACGCACGGCGCTGGCGAGGAAGTAGCCAGGAATCCCGCTGGTCACGCCCACCGCATAGAAGCGGCCGCTGCCCAGGCGCCGTGCCTCGGCGAAGTAGGGACGGAAGCCATAGTTGTGGCCGACGAAGCTGGTGGGCAAGCGCCAGTTGCTGGCGGCTACGGCCAGGCCCTCGCGGTCCAGCAGTTCCAGGGTGGTGGAGCCGGCGGCGCGGTTCATCTGCTCCAGCTTGAGGTTGAGCATGTGCTGCGCGGCGTTATCCACAGGCCCGCTCAATGTCGTGCGCAGCTCCGGGTCCAGCGCCAGCACGGCGGGCAGGGCGCGGAAACGGTCAATCAGGGTGCGCAGGCTGCCGGCATACAGCGTCAGTTGCTCGCGGGCCTGTTCGCCTTCGTCGCGCAGGGCCTGACGCTCTGCCTTGTGGCCAGCCAGGTGCATCGCCAGGAACAGGCCGGCGAGCAGCAGCAGGATCAACAGGGCGATGCGCAGTTGGCGGGAAATCAAGGGCGGCGTCCGCGGGTCAGAGGCGGCGACGATACCACGGCCAACCTCACCCACTGCTCTGGACGGAAGTCTGCGGATACACTTCGCGCAGTCATTTCGAGGCACGTTCGATGCAATTGATCCCCTGGTCCCACTCCTCTTCCGCCGGATTCACTCTGCGCGGCTGGCACACGCCGGCCTCCGGCAAGCCGCTCCTGCACTTTCTCCATGGCAACGGTTTCTGTGGGCGCACCTATACGCCGATGCTGGAGGCGCTGGCCAAAGACTTCGATCTCTGGCTCTGCGACATCCAGGGTCACGGCGACAGCGACCATGGCGGCCGCTTCCTCGGTTGGAACCGCAATGCCGAGCTGGCGGTGGAAGCCTTCGAGGCCGGGCGCGGGCCGTTCGGCGAGGTCCCGCGGATGGCGGTGGGGCACAGCTTCGGCGGGGTGCTGAGCAGCCTGATCCTCGCTCGCCATCCCGAGCTGTTCAGCCGCGCTGTGCTGCTCGATCCGGTGATCTTCACGCCGACCATGGTCGGGGCCATGGCCTTCTCCGAAGTGCTCGGCCTGCACCGCCGCACCACCATGGCCAGCCGCGCGCGTGCCCGGCGCAACCACTGGGCCGACCGCGAGGCAGCGTGGAACGGCCTCCACGGCCGGGGCATCTTCAAGGGGTGGACCGAAGAGGCGCTACGGGGCTACGTGGATCACGCCATCAAGGCTGTGGATAACGGTGTCGAGCTGAAGTGCCGGCCGAGTCGCGAAGCGGAAATCTTCAGTTCCTTCCCCAAGCGCCTGTGGCCGTCGCTGGGCCGCATCGTCACGCCGACGCTGATCCTCCACGGGCAGCACAGCTACCCCTTCGTGGCCAAGTCAGTGGCGCGCCTGACCGCGCTCAATGGCCATGTCAGCGCCCAGGTGGTGGAGGGCGGTCACTGTTTCATGCAGGAATATCCACAGGCCAGCGCCGAGCGCGTGACCGGGTTCCTGCTGCGTGGATGAATTCTGCGGCTGAAGCTGGCGGTAGGGTGGATGTCGCTTTTTTACATCCACCATCGGAACCTGTTCGGAACGCGAATGGTGGACCGGTGAAGCGTGGTCCGGCCCGCTCAATCCACCCGTCGCTGCTCATCCGGTTTGGGATGGCTGCGGCGCCACTCGTTCATGTGGATAACCTTGCCGTCTTGCTGGGTTTCGGCCTGGAAGGGGTGCGCTTCCACATCGATGCGGCCCAGGTGGTTGCCGAACATCTGGATGCTCCCCGTCAGGCGCTGCTCGCCCGTCACGGTGAACTCGAAGTCGTAGATACGCGCCAGGCGGCGGTTGCCCTTGCCGTCGCGCACCATCGCCAGGCGGCGGAAGGCGACGTTGCCGTCCAGCAGTTCCACATCCAGCCGTGCGCAGTGCTGCTTGGCCAGCACCAGGGCGCGCTCGCGCACGCCGTGCCCGCGCCACAGCCAAGCCGCGCCGGCGGCGAACAACATCAGCAGGAAAACGTCAGCCAGGCTCAGCATGATGACTCCGGAAACATAGACCCAAGCTTAAACCATCCACGGTGGTTTCAGAGGGCCAGCTCAATACGGTTTCTTCCCAGTTGCTTGGCGCGGTACAGCGCCGCATCGGCCACACCCTGCAGCCGGTGCAGATCGTCATTGGCGCTGACGCTGGCCAGGCCGATGCTCACGCTGACCCGCAAGTGGCCGTCCACGGTGGCGATCTCCAGGCTCTGCAATGCCAGGCGCAGTCGCTCCAGCAGGTGGTGGGCGGCATCTGCGTTGGTATCAGGCAGCAGGAAGATGAATTCCTCGCCGCCGTAGCGGGCGAAGAGATCGGTGCGCCGCGCCTGTCGCTGGCAGAGCTGGCTGAACTGACGCAGCACCTCGTCGCCCACCTGATGACCGTGGCGGTCGTTGATCTGCTTGAAGTGGTCCAGGTCGAGCAGCGCCAGGCACAGCGGCGAGTGCTGCCGCCGCGCTCGCTGCAGCTCCTGTTCGGCGCGTTCTTCGAAGGCGCGGCGATTGAGCGCCCCGGTCAACGGATCGGTGGTGGCCAGGTGCAGCAGCTGTTGCTCCAGCGCCTTGCGATGGCTGACGTCGCGGATCTCCACCAGGCGCTGGTGGGAGTTGTCCAGGGAGGCGATGGCCAGCTCTGCCGGGAAGCCATTGCCATCTCCCCGGCAGGCACCGATATCGTGGGGGCGGCCGTCGGCCTGCAGCAGCAGCTCGGCCAGTCGCGGCGCTTCGGCCTCGGTCACCAACCGGGCCAGGGGTTGGCCGAGCAGCTCCTCGCGACGCCGTGCGAAGAGCTGTTCGAGCATCGGGTTGGCATCGAGGATGCGTCCATCGTCCACCACCAGCATGCCGGCGTTGGCCACGCCCATCAGCCGTTCGAAGCGGTGTGCATTGGCCTCTGCCTCGCGGGCGTGTCGCTGACTGTCCTCGAGGATGCGGCGCATGGTCATCAGGGCCAGGCCGACCAGTGCGATGACCCAGAGCGGAATGCCGAAGTTGTACGGCAGCAGGTAGCTCAGCGAGAGGGTGACGTCCGGGTGCTCCACCTGCTGCAGCCAGTCGTGCACACCGATGCCGGCGCGCAGCAGCGTCACCAGCGCGTAGCCCAGGAGAGTGAAGCCGACGAACAGCCGCGCACTGCGCAGCGCCGGTTCGCGGCGCTCGGCCAGCAACACGTAGCAGGCCTGCAGGGGCAGGGCACCGCCGATGGCGGCGTAGATGGCGATCAGCAGTTCGCTGTTGATGGCGCTGAACCAGTGCCAGCTGTTGACCAGCGCCATGGCGCCGGCGCTGGCCGGTACCGTCCAGTAGGGCGGGCGCCGGCCGAGGAAGCGGAATACGCCGAGTAGCAGGATCGCCTCGCCGGCCAGTTGGGTGGCGTTGCCCAGAACGTTGAGGACCGGGTTGCCGCTCGCCATGAAGCCCATGAACAGCAGGATGCCGAGGATCAGGGTCCAGGCGCCGGCCATCCAGAATCCGGGGCCGCGATAGGGCCGCGAGAAGTACCAGAGGCCAGTGCAGGCGACGGCGCTGGCGAGCATCAGGTTGAGCCCGAGCAGCATGGGTGAGAAGTACAGGGTTTCCATCGAGGCCCTCCCGGGCCTGGTAGCCGACGGCTGGATTCTGGCACCGCCGGGTGAGGC
This sequence comes from Pseudomonas sp. BN515, assembly GCF_029873155.1. Classification (NCBI taxonomy): domain Bacteria; kingdom Pseudomonadati; phylum Pseudomonadota; class Gammaproteobacteria; order Pseudomonadales; family Pseudomonadaceae; genus Pseudomonas; species Pseudomonas sp. BN515. The sequence goes on from NZ_SSOH01000029.1 coordinate 171,554, forward strand.
TGTCTTGTGACCGAACGGTTGGAAAACGCCGGCACCCGACCTGCGTCCTTCTGTCCCAGCGACTAGGCTTCAACCCAGGCAGGCGCATGGCTAGCATAGGCGCCCCCCGGATCGACCGGTATGGAACCCTCCCTGTGACCTACGGCAGAACACGACAACGCGGCGCCTGGCTTGGCCTTCTGGCCATGCTGCTGGTGTTCGTCGGTCCGTTGGTGTCCCAGGCGCGGGACATGGGGCAGGGGGGCGTGCCCGAGTGGATGGGCGAGCTGGCCTGTTCTGCCGAGCATGGCGGTCCGAGCCATCAGCCGGCGATGCCCGACCACGAGATGTCCTGGGCCAAGTGCGGCTACTGCACTTTGCTGTTCAACTCCCCGGCCCTGAACCCCGCGACCCTGCACGGGTTGGACCTGGCCGGCCTTACCAGTCCGCATGCCGCGCTGGCGCCCCTGGCTGGCCACGGTGGACGGACCGTGTTCCCCGGCGCGCTGACCCGCGCACCTCCCGTCGCGCTTTCCTGATCCACGCAACCTTTCTTTGCCGTGTGCACGCCCTGTTCAGGCGCGCGTGCGTGCGGACCACTGGTTCATCAGGGAGCACGACAATGTCGAAGAACACTGTCTCCTTTTACAACCTGGCGTGGCGCTGGCACTTCTATGCCGGGCTGTTCGTCATCCCCTTCATGATCATGCTGGCGGTCACCGGCAGCATCTATCTGTTCAAACCCCAGCTGGACAACCTGCTCTACAGCGACCTGATGCTGGTCCGCCCGGCCGGGCAGGCGCTCAGCGCCGACCAGCAGCTGGACAAGGTGCGCCAGGCCTACCCGCAGGCTGCCGTCAGCCAGTACCTGCCGCCGGTGGACGCCGAGCACAGCGCGCAGTTCGTGGTCAGCCTGGACGGGCGCAAGACCAATCTGTTCCTCGACCCCTACAGCGGCCAGGTGCTGGGCACCCAGGACGCGGAGAACAACCTCCAGGCCATTTCCCGCTCGCTGCATGGCACGCTGCTGATCGGCACGGTCGGCGACCGGCTGATCGAACTGGCCGCAGGCTGGGCCATCGTCCTGGTGGTGTCCGGCGTCTACCTCTGGTGGCCACGGGGTCAGGGCATGCGCGGCGTGTTCTGGCCGCGCCTGGCCAATCGCGGTCGGCTGTTCTGGCGGGACCTGCACGCAGTGACCGGATTCTGGGGCTCGCTGGTGCTGCTGTTCATGCTGCTCACCGGGATGACCTGGACCGGCTTCTGGGGCGAGCAATTCTCCGATGTGTGGAACCGCTTCCCCGCCGCCATGTGGAACGAGGTGCCCAAGTCCGACCAGCAGGCCCGTAGTCTGAACACCGCCGCCGACCAGACCGTGGCCTGGGCGGTGGAAAACACCCCTCTGCCGGCCTCCGATCCCCACGCTGCGCACAAGGGACATGGCGCCACCGGCATGGCCGTGCCAAGCGGGCAGGTGAGCCTGCAGCAAGTGGTGAACACCGCTGCTGAGCGCAGCGTGGTGCCCGGCTACAGCATCACCCTGCCGGCCGACGAGACCGGGGTGTACAGCATTGCCGTGTTCGCCGATGACCCGCGCAACGACGCGACCCTGCACCTGGACCAGTACAGCGGCAAGGTGCTGGCCGACATTCGCTGGCAGGACTACGGCGTGGTGGCCAAGAGTGTGGAAATGGGCGTGGTGCTGCACGAAGGCAAGTTCTTCGGCCTGGCCAACCAGTTGCTGATGTTCGGCGTCTGCCTGCTGATCCTGCTGAGCTCCGTGAGCGGCCTGGTGATGTGGTGGAAGCGCCGCCCGCAAGGCAGCCTGGGCGTACCGCCCCTGCGGCATGACCTGCCGTTGTGGAAAACCGCGGTGGTGATCATGATCGGCCTCGGCATCGCCTTCCCGCTGGTGGGGCTGTCCCTGCTGGCGATCTGGGCACTGGACTGGGCGGTGCTGTCGCGTATCGGCGACGGCAAGGTGGTGGCCGGCTAGACCGGTTCGGCAGGCGTGGCCCGCGGGCCGCGTCCGCGATGGAAAGCAAGCGGCACCCGCCGGGGGTGGGGGCCAGTCAATTGAATGAATGGAGTTCCGACATGCGCAAGACGTTGCTGGCCCTGGGGGCCCTGCTGAGCTTTTCCGGCACCCTGGCCGCCCATGATTACACCTTTGGGTCGCTGCACATCGAGCACCCCTGGGCCATGGCCGTGCCCGCGGTATCGCCCAACGGCGCCGCCTACCTGGTTATCCACAACAAGGGTACGGAGGCGGACAAGCTGCTGGGCGCCGATACCGCCCGTGCCGGCAAGACCGAGATCCACGAGCATCTGCACAAGGACGGCCTGATGAAGATGCAGAAGGTCGAAGGCGGTGTGGAGATTCCCGCTGGCGGCGAAGCGCGCTTCGAGCAGGGCGGCTACCACATGATGATGTTCGGCCTGAAGCAGCCGCTGAACGATGGCGACAAGTTCCCCATGACCCTGCACTTCCAGAAGGCCGGCGACCTGGACGTGGAAGTCCACGTGCAGACGCAGGCGCCGGCGGCGGCGGCCGAGCACCAGCACTGACGTCCGTGCGCGGGGCCGGCCGGCTCCGCGCCTTCCCTGCCCAGTTATCCACAATGCCGCTTGGCGGCATGGTTTGCCGAGGCGTGGTGCCTCTTCTAGCCTGATTCCATCGCATGGAGCACCCGCCGGCAGGACGCCAGCCCCGCGCATTGCGCGGCCCCGCTTGAATCATCTGCCCTCACTGTTCCCTGGCGATGCACCGCTTGGGCCAGGGCGCTGCGTGTTTCGCAGCGCTCCGACGGCCCGTGCCCTGATGAGCAGAAAAGGAGAGGGAAGATGAACGCTACAAGGACATTCCGTGTCGCCTGGTTGCTGGTCCTGATGCTTGCCTGCGCCGGCCCCTTGCTGGTGGCTGGCTCGGCGCAAGCGGCGAGCCCCGCGTGCAGCGCCAGCCAGGACTGGATCACCAACCCCAACCCACCCGGCGAAATCCCCGAAGGCAGCAACGCCGACTTCTGCGACTTCTACCAGTTCGCCTGGCAATGGTTCTTCCAGCTGGTCAGCCCATCGGCCAGTGACCCCAGCCTGCGCAACTTCCAGGTCAATACCAACTACCCGATCCTCCAGGCCACCGGCACCAACTCCTGCGACCCGTCCAAGCAGGCCGAGGTGATGTTCGTGCGCCGGGTGGAACCTGCCGCTGCAAACACGCCCTTCCAGATTCCCGACCGCACCGGCCAGGCTGGTGGCGGCGACACCATCTTCGACCAGAACGGCAACGTGGTCTTTTACGAGATCCGCTTCAGCCAGAGCCTGTGCAATATCCCGCAGATCCAGAGCGCGCTGAACTACCCGAGCGGAACCACCGAGCTGAAGAGTGCGTGGCGGATCATCACCGACGCCGACAAGCCCAACTACTTCTGGATCGAAGCCAACGTGGACGGCGTACCGGGCAACGAACTGCTGGGCATGGTCGGATTCCACATGGCTATCGCCACCGCGCTGCACCCGGAGTTCATCTGGGCCACCTTCGAGCACCGCAGCAACGTGCCGGAATGCAGCAATCCCGCCACTGCCCCGGCGGGTGGCTGGTCATTCACCAGTGCCACCTGTGCTGTGGATAACCCACCTGCGGGCTGCAACATGAACCAGGCGCAGCCGAGTTCCAGCCTCACCGGCACGCCTTCGGAAATCTGTCGGGTCTACCACGACGGCACCAATGTCTCGGACCACGAGGCCTCCGACAACATCGCCGACATCGACAGCCTCAACACCCAGATCCAGGGCTTCCTCTCGGCGCTGTCCAGCGACAATCCGATGGCCGTCTGGCAGAACTACATGAATGTCGGCGCCATCTGGCAGAACGACGTCACCCAGCCGTCCTCCAACTTCTCCAACCAGCGTGGCTCGATGCGCCTGGCCAACACGGTGATGGAAACCACCTACCAGAACGTGGACCCGACCCAGTCATTCATCTCCAACTGCTTCGGTTGCCACAACTTCAATGGCAGCGGGAACAGCAACACCATTCCCTGGGCGAAGCTGAGCCACATCTTCGATGACGTGATGCAGGGCCAGTGCACCACGCCGCAGGACGTGCAGGCCGGCCCCATCTGGAACAACGGCCAGGCCGCGCAGACCTGTCCACAGGTGTGCAGCAACAAGGGCGGCTGGAACGGCAACTGGAAGACCACCGAGCCCGGTTCCATGTCGGTCTGCGGGTGTTGCTGGGGATAAGTCGATCCTGAGGCGTCTGGTCGTTTATTGATCAGGTTCTCGAAAGCCCCGTCATTCATGGGCTGCAGCTCGGTCCTCACAGGCTATCCACAGCCGGTTGCACAGATTCTGTGTGCAGCCGGCCGGGTAACTCGTTGATATTGCTCGAAAAATGTACATTCTTCTACAGGCTGCGTGCTGCCTGGCCTGCAGCCATCCATGGACAACTTATACACAGACCAGTCCACGTAATTTGGGCACAAGCGTGGAAATCTTGATGCTGGCGCTTGTGGATTAATGGCGCGGGGATTGACCGGGCCTGGCCTGGCGGAGCGCGGCCCGATTTGGTCGATGAGGCTGATCAAATAGTGATCACAACGTTGCAGGCCGCATTATTACAGGGCTGCAGCCATGGCCAAACAGCTTATCCACAGATGGCTACACAGAATATGTGGGCCAAGTGCTTGAATCAGAGCGAAAAATGAACAAAGCGCGAAAAGCCGCGGCAGCTCTGGTCCCTGGCACTCGAACTACAGCTTATCCACAACAGCATCCACGGGAATTGGGTAAAAACTCTGCCGGCCTGTGAACAGATCGTTGAGGAGCGCGCGAATTCACGCCAAAACGGCGCCTGATGCACATGGATGCGCCATCCATTGCCGACGGAGCGGCCCCATCCGGAGATGGCGTCGATCTGTTATTCACAGCAGAAGAGCGCCCAAGAAGACTTGGGTAAAAACTGACCAATGTTCTGCGAGCCACGGGATTCGAGGCCTACAGCATTGTCCGCACAAGTTATTCACAGATGGCTGCACAGATATTGTGTGCAACGAAGCAGTTATCCCTATGATTTTGCTCGAAAAATGCCCAGACAGTGGAAAGCTGCGTCGTGCCTGCTTCCCAGGCATCCATCGACAATTTATCCACAGTTGCATCCACGGAAAATGGGGGAAACGGCTCTGTAATGGGGATTTCAGCTGGGAGGAGGCCTGGGGCCGGGCCAGGCATTCCGCGGCTACCAAGGATTGATCAGAAATTGATCAGTCTCCGGAAAGCCACGAATGGCGGGGCACAGAGCAGTATCCGAACAGGTTATCAACAGCCTGCTGCACAGCATCTGTGAGCAGTGCACAAGCCAAGTGGTTGAAAATGCTCAGAAAATCGCCAGATCGCGGGAAGGCCCGCGTGGTGCGGGGCCTGGAGCTCGGTCTACACCTTATCCACAGGCCCTTCCACTGATTTTGGGGAACAGGGTGGAAAAGCGAGGGCTCAGTTGCCCTCGCGCATTTCCTGGTAGCGCTGTTCCAGTTCCTGGCGGATCTGGCGACGCTGCTTGGCCTGGGCATAACGGCGCTTTTCGTCGGGGGTTGCCGGCTGCAGCGGTGGAACTGCAGCGGGGCGACGCTCGTCATCCAGCGCCACCATGGTGAAGAAGCAACTGTTGGTATGGCGCACCGAACGCTCGCGGATGTTTTCGGTGACCACCTTGATGCCCACCTCCATCGAGGTGTTGCCGGTGTAGTTCACCGAGGCGAGGAAGGTGACCAGTTCGCCCACGTGAATGGGCTCGCGGAAGATCACCTGGTCCACCGAGAGGGTCACGACGTAGCGGCCGGCATAGCGGCTGGCGCAGGCGTAGGCCACTTCATCGAGGTACTTGAGCAAGGTGCCGCCGTGGACGTTGCCGGAGAAGTTGGCCATGTCCGGGGTCATCAGGACGGTCATCGACAGTTGTGCGGTTCCGGGTTCCATTGCTGGCCTCGTCGCTGTGGGGTCTGTCCGGGATAGACGCGGGTCGGCGCCTGGGCGCCACAGTTGCAGTGTCGCGCAATTCCGGGAGCGCTGTGGATAACTTGCGGTCAGGGCGTCTGGTTGGCTTGCTGACAGGCCGGTCGTTCTTCCACCAGGTCGCTAGGGCCGCAGGCCAGGCCGTGTTCGCGGCGCAGTTGCGCCAGCTCGTCGCTTTGCTCGACCAGGAAGCGGTCGAAGGCTTCGAGTATCTCCGGGTGATTCAGGCTGCTGGCGTGGAAGGCGGTCTGCGCCAGGGGCAATTCCGGGTCCAGCAGCAGGCGGTCGCCACCCAGGTTGGTGCTGGTCTCCAGGTAGTGGTGCAGCACTTCCGGGTTGGCATAGATGGCATCGATGCGCAGGCGCAGCAGCATGCGCACGAGACTGGCGATGTCGCTGGCCTCCACCAGTTGCACCTGGCCGTCACGCAGGCGCTCCTGCCAGGCTTCCGGAGTGAAGCCGCGCACGGTGCCGAGGCGCCGTACCGAGTCGACGCCCCGTCCCAGGTGTTCGCGCAACACCAGGCTGCCGTCCACCACGCGGATCACCGGGCGGCTGTAATGCATTCGCGCATCACCCTTGAGCTGGCGCGACCAGGCCGGGTTGTCGGGGAACACCAGCATCAGCCGGTCGGTGGTCTGCAGGTTGCGGTGCAGGCGGTTGATCGGCAGGGCTTCCAGTTCGAGGGCGCGGCCCTGGCTGTTGGCAAAGAGTTGCAGCACCGCGATCGCATAGCCTTCGGCGGGCTTGCCGGGGAGGGCGCGGTAATAGGGGAGGTAGTCGTGGCTTTCCAGGCCGATGCGCAGTGACTCCGCTTGGCAGACGCCGAGGGCCAGGAACAGCAGCGCGAACATCGCAGCCTTCATCGGGCGGGCCTGGAAGGGTAGGGAATGACGTTCAGCCTAGCAGCGGCTCGGGGAAACTTCAGTGCCCGGCCAGACCGGCCGGGCACCATGACGGACCTTGCGTCCGCCATCAGGCGTGGGTCAGGTACCAACGCCAATCCTGCTCACCCACTTCGCTGACGAACTGGCGGAATTCTTCCCACTTGATGGCGAGGAAGATCTTCAGGAAGTCCTCGCCCAGGGCGTCCCTGGCCCAGGTCGACTGTTCCAGGTTACGCAGCGCGGTGAGCCAGTCGGTGGGCAGGGTTTCGCGGGCCTGCTCGTAGCCGTTTCCGACTATGGGCTCGCCCGGATCGATCTGCTCGCGAATGCCTTTGTGGATACCGGCGAGAATCGCCGCAGCCGCCAGGTAGGGGTTGGCGTCGGCGCCGCAGATGCGGTGTTCCACATGGCGGCTCTTGGCCGGGCCACCCGGCACGCGGAAGGACACAGTGCGGTTGTTCACACCCCAGCTCTTGGCCAGCGGTGCGTAGCTGTTGGCCTGGAAGCGGCGGTAGGAGTTGGCGTTGGGGCAGAAGATCGCCAGCGTGTCGTTGAGGGTCGCCATCATGCCGCCGATGGCGTGGCGCAGCAGCGGCGTGCCGTGCGGGTCTTCGCTGGCCATCAAGTTGTTGCCCTGCTCGTCGGCCAGGCTCACGTGCATGTGCAGGCCGCTGCCGGCGAGGTCGCCAAAGGGCTTGGCCATGAAGCAGGCGATGAGCCCGTGCTTGTTGGCGACGCCCTTGACCAGGCGCTTGTAGCGAATGCCTTCGTCCACCGCCTGGAGCGCGTCGAAGCGGTGCTCCAGGGTCAGTTCCAGTTGGCCGGGCGCGTACTCGGAAATGGCGGTGCGCACCGGCAGGCCCTGGACCTCGCATGCGGCGTAGAGGTCATCGAGGAAGGGCTGCAGCTGTTCCAGCTCGTAGACGCCATAAACCTGGGGGGCCTGCGGGCGCACGCCGTTCGCCTGCAGGGCCGGCTGCGGACGGCCATTGGCGTCGCGATGCTTGTCCAGCAGGTAGAACTCCAGCTCCACCGCCATCACCGGGTGGTAGCCGTCGGCCTTGAGGCGGTCGATGGTGCGTGCCAGCACATGGCGCGGGTCGCCGGGGGTCGCGGGCAGTCCCTGGGTCGGGTGCATGCTCACCTGCACCTGGCCGGTGGGCGTGGCGCGCCAGGGCTGCAGCGACAGCGAGCCGGGCACCGGGTACGTCCAGCAGTCGGCGTCAGCGACTTCCCAGACCAGGCCACTGGCTTCGACGTCCTCGCCCTGGATGGTCAGCGAGAGGATGGAGCTGGGCAGCGGGCGGCCGTTCTCGAAGATCGGCAACAGCTCGTCACGGTGCAGCAGCTTGCCGCGCGGGATGCCGTTGGCGTCGATCAGCATCAGCTCGATGCTGCGGACCTCGGGGTGTTGTTCGAGGAAGTCGCGGGCTTCCTGGGGATTGGCGAATTGCATGGAGGTTCTCTCGGTAGGGTGCGCCGTGCGCACCTTCATTCGGGTTTTCGGTGCGCGCGGCGCACCCTACGGATCATTCGCGGGCGCCGGGGATGGCCAGCAGCTCGCCGATGGCCTCGTCCAGGGTGGCGATCAGCTTGTCCACGTCCACGGCGGTGGTAGCCGGGCAGCAGAGGGTCATGTTGTGGAACGGCGTGATCAGGATGCCGCGGTTGATCAGGTAAAGGTGAAGGGCCATTTGCAGCTCATCGTGGAAAGCGGCTTCGGCCTCAGCGCCGGTACGCGGCGATACCGGGCAGAACTGGAATTCGCTGCGGGCGCCGAGCTCGGTCACCGACCACTTCAGGTCGTACTTGGCGATCAGGCTGCGGAAGCCGTCCGCCAGGCGCTTGGCCAGCGGCAGCATGTGGTCGTAGGCGGCCTGGGTCATCACCTGTTCAAGGTTGGCGCGCATGCAGTGCATGGCCAGGGCATTGGCCGAAAGGGTGGTGCCCATGCCGCTGTGGCCGTGGCCATGGCTGTCCTCCTGGGCCTTCTTGCGCGAGGCGAGCATCCGTTCCGCCATCTCCGCGCTGCAGCCGAAGATGCCGCAGGGCACGCCGCCGGCGATCGGCTTGCCGACCACGAAGAAGTCCGGGTCGAGGTTCCACAGGTGGGTGCAGCCACCGATGTCGGTCGAGATGGTGTGGGTTTCGTCGATGATCAGCAGGCTGCCGTACTTGCGAGTCAGCTCGCGGCACTTCTGCATGAAGCCCGGATCGGGCAGGACCATGCCGATGTTGGTCATCGCCGGCTCGCAGAGCAGGGCACAGACGTCGCCCTTGGCCAGTGCGGCTTCCAGCGCCTCGACATCGTTGAAGGGAATGGAGCGGCTGTACTGGGTCAGGTCGTACGCCTGGCCCACCAGGCCAGAGCGCGGCACGGTCTCGCCATCGCGGTAGCGCACCATCACGTCGTCCACGGTGCCGTGGTAGCAGCCGTCGAACACCAGCAGGGTCTTGCGCTCGGTGATGGCGCGGGCCCAGCGCAGCACGTAGCGGTTGGAGTCGGTGGCGGTGGCGGTCACTTGCCAGTAGGGCAGGCCGAAGCGCTGGGCCAGCAGCTCGCCGCAGACCACGGCGTCTTCACCCGGCAGCATGGTGGTCAGGCCATTGTTGGCCTGCTCGGCGATGGCGCGGGCGATGGGGTCCGGCGAGTGGCCGAACATGGTGCCGGTGTCGCCCAGGCAGAAGTCGATGTACTCGTGGCCGTCGACGTCATAGAAGCGGGCGCCCTTGGCGCGCTCGACGAACAGCGGGCAGGGCGTGGACCAGTCGGCCATCCAGTGCATCGGCACGCCGGCGTAGAGCGACTTGTGCGCGCGTTCGGCGAGGGCGACGGATTTCGGATTGCGCTCCAGGAAACGGGCGCGCTCGCGGGCGGCAAAGGTTTCCACGGCAGCTTGGCTGATTCCACTGGCAGTCATGTTGAACACCTCGTTCGAATTTCTGCACATCGTGTTTTGTGATCACAATTCTGTCAAGGCTTGCGAAAAAAGGCCCTGAAAATTAACTTGAAAGCATATTTGTGATCACAGGATCGAACGATAGACCAGATGGAAAGCCTCCGCTGGTCCGGACTCGACCTGGGGTCGTAGCGATCAACCCATCAACAGAAGGCGACCAAGCGCATGCGTAACTGCAGCCTGACCCTGAACCAACTGCCGGCGCCGCCGGCCCTTGCACGGTGATATGCCCATGGCCGAGAACCTGCAGGAACTGCTTTACCAACGACTACGCGAAGGCCTGCTGGCAGGCCATTTCAAACCCGGCGAGCGCCTGAAGATCCGCGATCTCGCCGCCGCCTGGGGCACCAGTCCGATGCCCGTGCGCGCCGCCTTGCAGCGCCTGGTGGCCGAAGGTGCCCTGGAGGGCGAGCCACAGCGCTCGGTGCGCGTGCCGCCCATGACCCGCGAACGCTTCAAGCAGATATTCCAGGTGCGCATGGCGCTGGAAGGCATGGCGGTGGAGGCGGCGGCGGGCCGGCTTTCCCCCGATGAACTGGATGTCCTGCAGGGCTGCATGGAGCGCATGGACGCCGCCATCGAGCAGCGCGACGTGCAGGGCTACCTGACCGACAACAGCCAGTTTCACCGGGTGCTGTATGGCGCCTGTGGCAACCCGGTCCTGTTGCGCACCATCGAAACCCTCTGGCTGCAAGTCGGCCCCTTCTTCAATCGCCTGTTCACCGAGGCGGACCTGTCGTTGCGTCTCAACGACTTCCACGAAGACGCCTTCAAGGCCTTGCAGGCCGGTGACGGCAAGGCTGCGCGCTTCGCCATCGAGCAGGACCTCACCTACTTCGGCCAATCCCTCCTCAACCTGCTGGAACTGGACTTCGCCCAGGCCCGCAGCGGCTGACCCGCCATTCCTCGGGAGCGGGCCGATCTCGCTCCCGTAGGACCTTTCAGGCAAGTGTTACTGCATATTGCATCGCCCTGGAGAGAAAGGTGGCGATGATAATCTGCGGCCGTTCCTAACCTCATTTTCCCTAATTCCTACATGGCTCCACCGGAGCCGAGCGAGTAGCCCGCGCGCGGGACCGCTGTGCCGCGCATTACAGAAAAGGAGTCCATCGCCATGCATGCCATCGCTTTCATCCAGGATCTTGCCGTGATCATGCTGGTCGCGGGCATGGTGACCATCCTTTTCCACCGCTTCAAACAACCGGTGGTGCTGGGCTACATCGTTGCCGGCTTCATCATCGGCCCGCACACGCCGCCCTTCGAGCTGATCCACGACGAAGAGACCATCAAGACCCTCGCCGAGCTGGGGGTGATCTTCCTGATGTTCTGCCTGGGCCTGGAATTCAGCCTGGCCAAGCTGTTCAAGGTGGGGGCTACCGCGTTCATCGCGGCCTTCCTGGAAATCGTGCTGATGATCTGGATCGGCTACGAGATCGGCAGTTACTTCGGCTGGAAGACCATGGATTCGCTGTTCCTCGGCGCGATCCTGGCGATCTCTTCCACCACCATCATCGTCAAGGCGCTCAGCGACCTGAAGATGAAGAACGAGCGCTTCGCGCAGCTGATCTTCGGTGTGCTGATCGTCGAAGACATCCTCGGCATCGGCATCATCGCGCTGCTCTCGGGCATCGCCGTGAGCGGCTCGGTGGAGACCGGGGAAGTGTTCGCCACGGTGGGCAAGCTCAGCCTGTTCATGATTGTCGCGCTGGTCATCGGCATCCTGCTGGTACCACGCCTGCTTGCCTACGTGGCGAAGTTCGAGAGCAACGAGATGCTGCTGGTGACGGTGCTCGGCCTCTGCTTCGGTTTCTGCCTGCTGGTGGTGAAGCTGGAATACAGCATGGTGCTGGGCGCCTTCCTGATCGGCGCGATCATGGCCGAGTCGCGCCAGCTGGTGCAGATCGAACGGCTGATCGAACCGGTGCGCGACATGTTCAGTGCGATCTTCTTCGTCGCCATTGGCCTGTTGATCGACCCCAAGATCCTGGTGGAGTACGCCTGGCCCATCGTCGTCATCACCCTCGCGGTGGTGCTGGGCAAGATGGTGTCCTGCGGCCTCGGCGCCTTCATCGCCGGTAATGACGGACGCACCTCGCTGCGGGTCGGCATGGGCCTGTCGCAGATCGGCGAGTTCAGCTTCATCATCGCCGCGCTGGGCATCACCCTGCAGGTCACCAGCGACTTCCTGTATCCGGTGGCCGTGGCCGTGTCGGCTATCACCACCCTGCTGACGCCTTATCTGATCCGCGCTGCCGACCCGCTGTCGATCAAGCTGGCCAAGGCCATGCCACGCCCGCTGGCGCGGGTGTTCGGCTACTACGGCGACTGGCTGCGCAGCATCCAGCCCCAGGGCCAGAGCGCGGTGCTGGCGGGGATGATCCGCAAGATCCTGCTGCAGGTGATGGTCAACCTGGCGCTGGTGGTGGCCATCTTCCTGGGCAGCGCCTATTTCGCCGGCACCCTGGCTGAGTACCTGAGCGAGTGGGTGGCCTCGCCCAACCTGCAGAAGGCGCTGATCTGGGGTGGCGCGCTCTTGTTATCGCTGCCCTTCCTGATCGCCGCCTACCGCAAGCTCAAGGCGCTTTCCATGCTGCTGGCGGAAATGGGCGTGACGCCGGACAAGGCCGGCCGCCACACCGAGCGGGTGCGCAAGGTGATCGCCGAGGTGATTCCGCTGCTGTCGCTGCTGGGCATCATGCTGCTGCTGATGGCGCTGTCGGCGAGCATCCTGCCGACGCTGGAACTGCTGGTGCTGATCGCCCTGCTGGCGGCAGGCGTCAGCGCATTGCTCTGGCGCTGGCTGATCCGCGTGCATTCACGGATGCAGATCGCGCTGATGGAGACCCTGGAGCAGAGCCAGGACCAGCATCACCGCTGATGGGGGGCTCGACGCGGATCGTAGGGTGCGCTGCGCGCACCTCTCGCGGAGTCGGTGGCTGGTGCGCATGGCGCACCCTACAGGCTGAGCCCATCTTCAACGCTGCTGTTGCGACGCAGAAATCAGTTGGCCAGCCAGACGTCTCTCGCCCAGTGCCACACCGAATCCCAGCTCTCGTCGGTAAGCTCGCCTTCGTCGCCGTCCCACAGCAATACTTCGCCCTCGCCATCGACCACGTAGTAGTCGCGGCCATCCTGGCAGAGCGGCACCAGGTCGCGGGGGACGCCCAGGTCCCAGGCCACGGCGGCGACTTCCGGCAGGAAGGTGTGGGATTGCGGGTCGGTGGCGGTTACTGGCTCCAGGCGGCCATAGACCACGTCGCTGACTTTGAGCAGGAACTCACGCAGCTCGAAGGGCAGGTTGATCAGCAACTGCTCCTCGATCTCCACCAGCAACTCCTCGTCCGGGAGCTCCAGGGGAACCGGTACCGGTTCGTTGAGTTCGCGCAGCTGTTCGATGACTTCTTCCATGGCGGCAGGCCCTCATGCATTGGGATGCGCTTTATACAGTAGCCGGGACCTGGGGAGAAAAGAGCCTGATCGTCACATGGAGATGCGCTGGTCCGCCAAACCGTTAAGCTCGACCTTTTTCCGAGGACCCCATCATGGCCATCGCCTGGACCTGCAAGCACCACAGCGAACTCGATACCCGCGAGCTCTATGGCTTCCTGGCGCTGCGCTGCAAGGTGTTCGTGGTGGAGCAGAACTGTCCCTACCTGGATGTCGATGGCCAGGACCTGGAAGCCGATACCTGCCATGTGATGGCCTGGGAAGATGGTGCGCTGCTGGCTTACCTGCGCCTGCTGGACCCGACGACCCAGGGCGGCGACGTGGTGATCGGGCGGGTGGTCAGTGCGGCCGAGGCTCGTGGCCGTGGCCTGGGACACGGGTTGATGGAGCGCGCCCTGGAAGAGGCCGGAAGGCGCTGGCCGGGGATGCCGGTGTACCTCTCCGCCCAGGCACATCTGCAGGGTTATTACGGCCGCTATGGCTTCTCGCCGGTGACCGAGGTCTACCTGGACGACGGCATTCCCCACATCGGCATGCGCCGCGCTTAGGCTTCAAGCTGCTTTAACGGACGCGGCTCAGTACCAACTGCTTCAGCCCTACGGGGGCTCGCTGGCTAAACTGTGTGCACCGATACGGCTGCCCCGGGCAGCCAACCATCCCTGGTTATCCACAGGAGGTGCATCATGCGAATGGCCGCAACCCTGCAGCGTAGCCTGGCGCGTTCCCATACCCGGTTCGATGTGGTGCCGCACCCGCACTCGGCCACGAGCCTCGAATCGGCTCGGGTCGCCAACATCCCGGCTGAGCGCCTGGCCAAGACGGTGATCCTCGACGATCGCCAAGGTCACTTCCTCATGGCGGTAGTACCTGCCAGCCGCCATCTGGACGTGGGCAAGGTACGCAAGGACGCCAGGCTCTGGCAGCTCACCCACGAGGCCGACCTGGCCAAACTGTTCAAGGACTGCGAACTCGGCGCCGTGCCCGCAGTAGGCGAGCCCTACGGCATGAATATGGTGGTGGACCCGCAGCTGACACGGCAGAAGGACATCTACCTGGAGGCGGGTGACCACGAGAATCTGGTGCATATGCGGATGGACGACTACCTGAAGCTGGTGCCGGATGCCGAAGTCTGCGAGCTCTGTCATTAGCGAGCATGATTTGCTGCGCTGCGCTCACACCGGACCATGAACAGGCTCAAAGGCGCACGGCCGCCGCAACCGCCGCCATTCTGGTTCCGTCGCTCCATCGCCCGTCGGCGTTGGCGGCGCGGTGGAGGTCGGCGCCAGTGAAAAGAAAAACCCCGGGACAAGCCCGGGGTTTTTTCAGTGCGCCAGCGATCAGTTCTGACGGATGCCTGCCACCAGCCAGGGCTGGTTGTCGCCGTTCACGCGCTCCATGCGCCAGCTCTCGCTGAACGCCTCGCCCTGGTCGAAGCGCGAGGATTTGGAGATGCCGCTGAAGGTCAGGGTGGCGACGGTCTTGTCGGCCAGTTCATCGATGCCGTCCAGTTGTACCTGGAGGTTGTCGATGTAGGTGGACTGGTAGGCGTCGCCCATGCTGGCGCGTTCTTCCTTGAGGAAGTTCAGCATCTGCGGGGTGACGAACTCGGCGATCTTGTCCATCTCGGCCGCGTCCCAGTGCTGCTGCAGGGCCATGAAGTGTTCACGGCCGGCTTCGACGAAGCGCTGCTCGTTGAACCAGCTCGGGGCGTTGAAGGCCGGCTGGGCAACCGGAGCGGCGCTGCCGAAGATCGGCGACTGCTGCTGCGGCATCTGCGGCATTTCGCGCTGGAACGGCGCATGGCCGCCAGCCATGGCGGGACGGCCCTGCTGCTGGGCGCGTTTGCGGGCGGCCAGGAAGCGGAAGATCAGGAAGGCGATCAGGCCGATGATGAGGAAGTCGAAGATCTGCATGCCGTCGAAGCCGTCGCCCATGAACATGGAGGCGAGCAGGCCACCGGCGGCGATGCCGGCCAGCGGGCCGAGCCAGCGGGACGCGCCGCTTGCGGCAGCGGGTTTGCCGGCTACGCCAGGAGCGGCGGCATTCGGGGTTTGCTGGGCAGGTGCTGCCTGGCGGGTCTGGTGAGTCGGCGCGGAGCCAAAGGACTTGCCGCCGCCCATACGCTTGGCGGCGTTGACATCCAGGCTCAGCGTCAGGCCGACGCAGAGGGCCAGGGCAATACTGAGGAATCGGCGCATCAGAGGCTTCTCTTGGTTATGAATCTACGCGCGCCATGCTGCACAGTCAGTCGCGCGATAGCTAGGGGCAGAGTGTTTCGGGATTTTGTCTGGCACTGAAATCGGCCTTTTCCGGCCTTGCCGTTCATCTGCGCAGTAGGAGGATCAATGGACCGCAACGCAGTTGCCTGCGAAGGAGGGCGCGCAGATCGGCCTCGTCCTCAGTGGGGTGGCGCAGCCAGTGGACGAAGGTACGCAGGTAGGCACCGGTGAGCAGGCTTTCCTCAGCGATGCGGCATAGATGCAGGGTTTCCCGTTGCGCTGCCTCGCGCCACCACTGCACGGTGCGGCTGATTCGCAACAGACCCGCCACTTGCAAGTGAAAATGGCCGGGCTCCAGCTTGTAGAGCAGCATCTGCCCGGTCACGGAGCGATGCGGCGCCAGGGCGCTGAGCCAGGCCATCAGCAGTTCTTCCAGACGCTTTTCGGCATTCAACGCCGTCAGGTCGCCGCCCTTGCCCCGTTCCAGTAGCGCCAGGTCGGCGCGGTCGAACCAGGCTTCCACCAGGTCATCTTTCTGCCGGAAGTGCTTGGCGATGGCGTCGAGGCCGACGCCGAGTTGGTTGGCCACCTCGAACAGGTGAAGCTGCTCCCAGCCGCAATTGTCGGCCAGGGACAGGGCGCAATCGAGAATCTGCTGGGCGCTGGGGGAGCGGGGCATGGAATTACCTCCGCCACTGAGTATGGCCAAGCTCGCGGAGGTGACAGGGGCATCGGACGGGCGGAGGGGGCGCATGCCTTTGTGGGAGCGAATTCATTCGCGAATGAATTCGCTCCCACAGGGCGGGATCAGAGCGGTTGCAGCTTGGCGTAGGCCAGCATCAGCCACTTGCTGCCTTCGCTCTCGAACTTCACCTGCACCCGGGCCTGGGCGCCGGCGCCTTCGAAGTTGAGGATGGTGCCCTCGCCGAACAAGGCGTGCTGCACGCGCTGGCCCAGGGAGAAGGGCGTTTCCGGCACGGCGGCGCCATCAAAGATGGAACCGTGGCGGCTGCCGGCACCCATGGGACGGCTGATGCTGTTGTTCAGGCGCACTTCGCGGATCAGCTGCGGCGGCACTTCGCGGACGAAGCGCGAGACCTTGTTGTAGGTCTCGCTGCCGTAGAGCCGGCGGGTTTCGGCGTAGGTCAGCACCAGGCGCTGCATGGCGCGGGTGACGCCGACATAGGCCAGGCGGCGTTCTTCCTCCAGGCGGGTCGGGTCTTCCATGCTCATCTTGTGCGGGAACAGGCCTTCTTCCATGCCCACCAGGAACACCAGCGGGAACTCCAGGCCCTTGGCGCTGTGCAGGGTCATCAGCTGCACGCTGTCCTCGAAGGCGTCGGCCTGGGTTTCCCCGGCTTCCAGCGAGGCGTGGCTGAGGAAGGCCTGCAGCGGGGTGAGGTCGTCCTCGGGCTCTTCGTTCTCGAAGGCGCGGGCGGCGCTGACCAGTTCTTCCAGGTTTTCCACGCGGGCCTGGCCTTTCTCGCCCTTCTCGTCCTTGTGGTAGGCCACCAGGCCGCTCTGCTCGATGACCGTCTGGGTCATCAGGTGCAGGGGCATGTCCAGGCACTTCGCGGTCAGGTTCTCGATCAGCTCCATGAAGGCCGCCAGGGCGCTGGAGGCGCGACCGGCCAGGGCCTTGTTGGCGATCATCAGGCGCATCGCTTCCCACATCGAGACTTCGTTGACGCGGGAGAACTCGCGGATGCTTTCCACGGTTTTCTCGCCGATGCCGCGCGGCGGTACGTTGATCACCCGCTCCAGCGCGGCGTCGTTGCCACGGCCGTCGAGCAGGCGCAGGTAGGCCATGGCGTTCTTGATCTCGGCGCGTTCGAAGAAGCGCTGGCCGCCATAGATGCGGTACGGGATCTTCTCGCGCAGCAGGGCCTCTTCCAGCACCCGCGACTGGGCGTTGGAGCGGTAGAGGATGGCGATCTCGCTGCGGGCCATGCCGTCTTTCAACGCGCTCTCGATGCTCTCCACCACATAGCGGGCTTCGTCGTGCTCGTTGAACGCGGCATACAGGCCGATGGGTTCGCCGTCTTCGCCCTCGGTCCACAGCTCCTTGCCCAGACGTCCCTGGTTGTTGGCGATCAGGGCGTTGGCAGCCTTGAGGATGCCGGCGGTGGAGCGGTAGTTCTGCTCCAGGCGGATCACCTCGGTGTCGGGGAAGTCGCTGGAGAACTGTTGGATGTTCTCGATCCGTGCACCGCGCCAGCCGTAGATGGACTGGTCGTCGTCGCCCACCACCATCAGGCTCTGGCCGCCCTTGGCGAGCAGGCGCAGCCAGGCGTACTGCACGGCGTTGGTGTCCTGGAACTCGTCCACCAGCACGTGGCGGAAGCGCCGCTGGTAGTGCTCCAGCAGGCTTGGGCGGTCGCGCCAGAGGTCGAGGGCGCGCAGCAGCAGCTCGGAGAAGTCGATCACTCCGGTGCGCGCGCAGGCGGCCTCGTAGGCTTCGTAGATCTTCAGCATGGTGCCGAGGAACAGGTCGCCGCCGGCCTGGATGTGCTGCGGACGGATGCCCTCGTCCTTCTGCCCGTTGATGAACCACTGTGCCTGGCGTGCCGGCCAGCGCTGCTCGTCGAGGCCGAGGTCGCGGATCACCCGCTTGACCAGGCGCTGCTGGTCGTCGCTGTCGAGAATCTGGAAGTTCTCGGCAAGGCCCGCTTCCTGCCAATGGGCACGCAACAGGCGGTGCGCCAGGCCGTGGAAGGTGCCGACCCACATGCCCGCCGGGTTGATCCCCAGCAGTTGCTCGATGCGCTGGCGCATCTCGGCGGCGGCCTTGTTGGTGAAGGTGACCGACAGGATCGAATGCGGCGAGGCCTGCTCCACCTGGATCAGCCAGGCGATGCGGTGCACCAGCACGCGGGTCTTGCCGGAACCGGCGCCGGCAAGCACCAGTTGACGCCCCAGCGAGGCCGCTACGGCCTGGCGTTGAGCATCGTTGAGGGAGTTCAGGAGGAGGGAGAGATCGTCATGCATCGCGGCATTCTAGGGGGGCGGCCGGGGCAGGGCAAACCGATGACCGGATGGTCAGCTGGACGGTCGCAGATGCTGGGGCCAGAGACCCTCCTAAAGTTGGGGGACGCTCGTCCGGAACCTCGCACATAAAGCTATTGCAGCTTCTCCCCGCTCGGGTAAGCTCCGGGCTCGCTTAGGCAGACCAAGACAAAAACAAGCGCCTATGACCGCTAATTCAATGTTTGCCGGCCAGACGCTGTCCCTGGCCGACAGCCGCGAGATTCGCCAGCAGTTCGCGACCGACATTGCGGCCGAACGCACGCGCCTTCTTTACCAGGGCTCCCAGGTCCCGACCCTGTTCATGCTGCTCAACGGCCTGGCCTGCGCCTACCTGCTCTGGGGGCCGGGCAACAGCCTGCTGCTCGGCGGCTGGCTGGTTTGGCTGGTGCTGCTGGCCATCCTGCGCCTGACCCAGGTGGCCGCATTCAAACAGGCGCTGCCCTCGAAGCAGGCCTGCCCGCGCTGGCGCCGGGCCTTCCTGCTGGGCGCCGGCGCCTCTGGCCTGACCCTGGCGTTCGCCGCCGTTGCGCTGGTGCCGCCGGACGCCTTCCTGACCCAGGCGCTGGTCTACGGGCTGATCGCCGCCGCGATCCTCTCCGCCAGCGTTGCCTATGCCGTCAGCCTTTCGGCCTTTCTCACGTTCGCCTTGCCCTGCCTGCTGCCCTCCATCACCTGGCTGCTGCTGGGCGATACGCCGCTGCTGCGCGGTTGGGGCGTGCTCGGGGTCATCCTCGCCGCCTCGCTCATGGTGGTGGCCTGGCAGGTCAACCGGCTGGTGCAGCGCAGCCTCTTGCAGCGCTTCCAGAACCAGGCGCTGATCAGCCACCTAGAGCAGGCCAAGGGCCGCGCCGAAGGCCTCAACGAAGAACTGGCCCGTGAAGTGGAGCAGCGCCGCCGCGCCGAGCGCGACCTGCGTCGTGCCCATGGCGAGCTGGAAATGCGCGTGGCCCAGCGCACGCTGGAGCTGGCCGATGCCAGCCACGCACTGGTGAAGAGCGAAGCGCGCCTGGCGCTGGCCCTGGAGGCGAGCGAGCTCGGCCTGTGGGACTGGAACCTGGAAACCGACGAAGTTCATCACACGCAGCTCAAAGCCATCTTCGGCATCGAGGCTGACGACGTCACCCGGGTCCTGAGCGACCTCAAGCCGCGCCTGCACCCGGACGACCTGCCGCTGCTGCGTCGGGCCCTGGTGGAACACATGAAGGGCCGTACGGACGGCTATGCCATCGACTACCGGGTACGCCACGTCGATGGCCACTGGGTCTGGGTGGAAGACCGTGGCCGCGTGGTGGAGCGGGATGACGAGGGCAAGGTGCTGCGCATGCTCGGCACCCGCCGCGACATCACCGCGCGCAAGCTCCAGGACGAAGAACAGCGCCTGGCGGCGACGGTGTTCGACGCGGCCAGCGAGGGCATCGTCATCCTCGACCCGGACTACCGGGTAATCCAGACCAACGCGGCGTTCAGCCAGGTCACCGGCTATCGCCAGGAAGAAGTGATCGGGCGTAGCGTCGCCACCCTGATCGGCACCCGCGAAGCCCGCCGCCGCTACCACCTGATCCGCGAAGAGCTGGAGCAGAGCGGCAGCTGGCAGGGCGAGCTGATGGACACCCGCAAGAACGGCGAGCTCTACCCGCAATGGCTGCAGCTCAACGTGGTGCGCGACTCGCGGGGCAATGTCAGCCATATCGTCGGTTTCTTCGCCGACCTTTCTGCCCGTCGCGAGGCCGAGGAGCGCTTGCGCTACCTGTCCAACTACGACGACCTGACCGGGCTGGCCAACCGCACCCTGTTCAAGGACCGGCTCCACGAAGCCAGCCAGCGCGCGCGCCAGAGCGGCCGCAGCCTGGCCTTGCTGCACATCGACCTGGATCGTTTCAAGGTGCTCAACGATAGCCTCGGTCATGAAGGGGCGGATCAGCTGTTGCGCCAGGTCAGCCGCCGCCTGACCCAGGCCGTGCCGGAGGCCGATACCATCGCGCGCCTGGCGGGCGATGAGTTCGCGGTGATCCTCGACGCCTACGGCAGCGTCGCCAACCTCGCGCGCCAGGCCAGTCGCCTGCTCGGCAAGCTGCGCATGCCGATGACCGTGGGCGGCCACGAACTGGTGATCAGCGGCTCCCTGGGCATCAGCCTGCTGCCGGAAAACGCCCGCGATATTTCCGCCCTGATCAGCCAGGCCAACATGGCCATGCAGCACGCCAAGCACCTGGGCGGCAACACCTTCCAGTTCTTCACCGACAACCTCCAGGCCTGCACCCTGGAGCGCCTGCAGATGGAGAACCAGCTGCGCAAGGCTATCGAGGAAGGCCAGCTGGAGGTCTTCTACCAGCCCAAGCTGGGCCTGGCCGACAACAGCCTGAATGCGGCGGAGGCGCTGGTGCGCTGGCGCCATCCGCAGCAGGGGCTGGTGCCGCCGGGGGACTTCATTGGTCTTGCCGAGGAAACCGGGCTGATCGCCCCCATCGGCGAATTCGTGCTGCGCCAGGCTTGCCAGCAGGCCCGCGAATGGCAGCGCCAGGGCCTGGCGGATATCCGCGTTTCGGTGAACCTGTCGATGCACCAGCTGCGCCAGGGCAACCTGGTGAGCCTGGTGCGCCAGGTGCTGGAGGAAACCGGCCTGCAGGCGCGCCTGCTGGAGCTGGAACTGACCGAAAGCCACCTGCTGGAAAACGTCGAGAACGTCATCGCCACGTTCCACCAACTGCGCCAGATCGGCGTGAAGCTGGCCATCGACGACTTCGGCACCGGTTATTCGTCCCTGAGCTACCTCAAGCGTTTCCCCGTGGACTACGTGAAGATCGACCAGACCTTCATCCGCGACCTCTCCGCCGGCAGCGAGGACGCCGCCATCACCCGCGCGATCATCGCCATGGCCCACAGCCTGGAGCTGAAAGTGGTGGCGGAGGGCGTTGAAAACCACGAGCAGCTCAGCTTCCTGCGTAGCCAGCGCTGCGACGAGATCCAGGGCTACCTGATCAGCCCGCCGGTGGAAGCGCCCCAGTTCGTGCGGCTGCTCAAGGAGCAGGCTGCGGCGCTCTGGCGCTGATCAGTTTCGGGCGGGGCGATGGGTATCACTCCGCTCGCGGAACGCGGCCCGACCCATCCTACGGAGCTGAAGCATTGTAGGAGCGAGCTCTGCTCGCGAAGTCTCATGCCACGGCGTTTCGCGAGCAGAGCTCGCTCCTACGGTCAGGCGCTGGCCGCCGTGCGGCTATTGCCGTTGCTGAACCAGCGCAGGAGCAGGGCGTTCTCCAGGTCCACGCCAGCAGGCAGCGGCAGGTACAGGGTGTGGCCGTCGCCCGGGGCTACCGCCTTGCGCTCGCCGTAGCGGTTTTCCAGGGCTTCCAGGCGGAAGTCGAGGTTGCCTTGCGGGGTCATCAATTGCAGGCGGTCGCCGACGGCGAAGTGATTCTTCACCCGCACCTCCGCCAACCCTTGGCGAACCACCCCGGTCAGCTCGCCGACGAACTGCTGGCGCTCCGACAGCGAGTAGCCGTGCTCATAGTTCTGGTACTCGTCGTGCACATGGCGGCGCAGGAAACCTTCGGTGTAGCCACGGTTGGCCAATGATTCGAGATCGTCCATCAGGGTGCGGTCGAAGGGGCGGCCGGCGCAGGCGTCGTCGATGGCCTTGCGATAGGCCTGGGCGGTGCGTGCCACATAGAAGTGCGACTTGGTGCGACCCTCGATCTTCAGCGAATGCACGCCCATCTGCAGCAAACGCTCCACGTGGTGCACGGCGCGAAGGTCCTTGGAATTCATGATGTAGGTGCCGTGCTCGTCCTCCCAGGCGGACATCAGTTCGCCGGGACGATTGGCTTCCTCCAACAGGACCACCTGGTCGCTCGGCTGGCCGCAGCCGAGGGTGGGCACCACCTGTCCCAGTTCGTCCTCATGGGCTGGCTTGGTGTCGTACTGCCAGCGGCAGGCGTTGGTGCAGGTGCCCTGGTTGGGGTCGCGGTGGTTGAGGTAGCCGGAGAGCAGGCAGCGGCCGGAATACGCCATGCACAGGGCACCGTGGACGAAGACCTCCAGTTCCATGCCCGGCACCTGCTGGCGAATTTCGCCGATTTCCTCCAGCGACAGCTCGCGGGACAGGATTACCCGGCTGAGCCCCTGCTGCTGCCAGAACTTCACACTGGCCCAGTTCACCGCGTTGGCCTGTACCGAGAGGTGGATGGGCATCTGCGGGAAATGCTCGCGAACCAGCATGATCAGGCCGGGATCGGACATGATCAGCGCGTCAGGCTTCATGGCGATCACCGGTTCCAGGTCCTTGAGGAAGGTACGCAGCTTGGCGTTGTGCGGGGCTATGTTCACCACCACGTAGAAGCGCTTGCCGGCGGCGTGGGCCTCCTGGATGCCGAGGGCCAGATTGGCGTGGTCGAATTCGTTGTTGCGTACCCGCAGGCTGTAGCGCGGTTGGCCGGCGTAGACGGCATCGGCACCGTAGGCGAAGGCGTAGCGCATGGCCTTGAGGGTGCCGGCGGGGGAGAGCAGTTCGGGGCTGTGCATGGCGCGGCTCGCGGAGTCTGGAGGACGGGCGCGCGATTCTAGGAACTGGGCGAGGGGGCTTTATTGCTCCAGAGCAATGTGCGACGCCGGGGTGTCGCACTCGCGAGGGCGGAAGTCGTTTTCGGTAGGGTGCGCTGTGCGCACCGGAAGGCCGGCGCGAGGGCACCCGGTGCGCACGGCGCACCCTACGGGATGGTCGCGGTCAGTCGTGCCAGGCGCGGCCGTGCAGTTCCAGCAGGCTGTGGGCTTGCTCCGGGCCGGTGGAGCCGGCGGGGTAGGGGCGCGGGCTCTGGTAGTGCTCGTGCCAGCCTTCGAGGATGGGGTCGACCCAGCGCCAGGCGGCTTCCACTTCATCGCGGCGCATGAAGAGCGTCGAATCGCCTTCGATCACGTCCAGCAGCAGGCGCTCGTAGGCATCCCAGCGGCGCTGATGGCTGAAGGCCTTGGCCAGGTTCAGGTCCAGTTCCACCGGCTCCAGGTTCATGCCCTTGCCGGGGCTCTTGGCCATCAGCTGCAGGCTGATGCGCTCTTCCGGCTGGAGGCGGATCAGCAGGCGGTTGGCCTCGCCGTCGGCGAACAGGCGGTGGGGCACCGGTTTGAACTGGATGACGATCTCCGAGTACTTGCGCGCCAGACGCTTGCCCGTGCGCAGGTAGAAGGGCACGCCGGCCCAGCGCCAGTTGTCGATCTCCGCCTGCACGGCGACGAAGGTCTCGGTGTCGCTGTCGTTGTCGACGTTCTTCTCGAAGTAGTAGGCGGGCACTTCCTGGCCGCCGATCTTGCCGGCGCTGTACTGCCCGCGCACTGTCTTGTCGCGCACATCCTGGCCGGAGACGGGTTTCAGCGCCTCGAGGATTTTCACCTTCTCGTTGCGCACCGCCTCGGCGTCGAAGCGCACCGGCGCTTCCATCGCTACCAGGCAAAGCAGTTGCAGCAAGTGGTTCTGCACCATGTCGCGCATGGCGCCGGAGCGGTCGTAGTAGGCGCCGCGGTTTTCCACGCCGAGGGTTTCGCAGACGCTGATCTGGACATGGTCGACATGCCCGGCGCGCCAGATCGGCTCGAACAGGCCGTTGGCGAAGCGCAGGGCCATCAGGTTCTGCACGGTTTCCTTGCCCAGATAGTGGTCGATGCGGAACACCTGGGATTCGTCGAACACCTTGCCGATGGCGGCGTTGATCGCACGGGCCGAATCCAGCGAATGGCCGATGGGCTTCTCCAGTACGATGCGCGACTGCGGAGTGGCCATGCGGGCGATGGAGAGGTGCGCAGCGATGTCCTCGAACAGGTCGGGGGCGGTGGCCAGGTAGTACACCCGCCCGCAGCCGGGATCGGGCCCCAGGTAGTGGGCCAGGCGGCCGAAGTCGGCGCTCTGGGATACGTCCATGGCGAAGTAGTCCAGGCGTTCGGAGAAGCCGCGCCAGGCCTCGGTGGTGAAGTCGGCGCGGGCCACCTGGGCCCGGCAGCGGCGCTCGGCCAGGGCGCGGAAGCCATCGCGGTCGAGGGTGTTGCGGGCGAGGGCGAGGATGCGCATCTGGGGATGCAGGCGTCCTTCGCGATGCAGGTGATAGAGGGCCGGAAGCAACTTGTGCAGGGCGAGATCGCCGGTGCCGCCGAAGACAAGCATGTCGCAGGAGCTGGTCAAGGATGCGCTCTCCCTTCCTTGCACGCTGAGAAAAGGTGGTTCAACTGGGCGGAGAAGCGACTCATGTAGTATAACTACAAGATCACTACAGCCTGGTTCAGCCGATCATAACCGAGTCGATAGCCGTTGCATGACGGAAGAATCCGGCAAGAACCCCATTCCAGACAGAGCCTGCCCTGTGAACCTGCTGCAACATATCGCCCAGTCGCGTCATCTGCTACGCAAGTCGGAACTGAAAGTCGCCGACCACGTCCTGCTCGATCCCGCAGCGGTCATGCACAGCTCCATGGCCGATCTGGCCCAGGGCGTCGGGGTCAGCGAGCCGACCATCGTGCGCTTCTGCCGTGCCATCGGCTGCGGCGGATTCCAGGACCTCAAGCTGAAACTGGCGCAGAGCCTGGCCGCCGGTGCCAGCTTCGGCCAGTTCGCGATACACGAGGATGACTCGGTCGCGGACTTCAGCCTGAAGATCTTCGACACCACCCTGCACACCCTGATGGAAGTCCGCGAGAAGCTCGACCCGGAAGCCCTGCAGCGCGCCATCGGCGCCTGCGCCCAGGCCCAGCGCGTGGAGTTCTACGGCTTCGGCGCATCCGGTGCGGTGGCGGCGGATGCCCAGCACAAGTTCTTCCGCCTGCTGCTTACCGCGGCGGCCTATTCCGACCCGCACATGCAGGCGATGTCGGCGGTCACCCTGAAGCCTTCGGATGTGGCCATCTGCATTTCCCAGTCGGGCCGCTCCAAGGACCTGCTGATCACCGCCAACCTGGTGCGTGAAGCCGGCGCGACCCTGATCACCCTGTGCCCGAGCCAGACTCCCCTGGCAGATCTCGCCACGGTGAACCTCGCCATCGACGTGCAGGAAGACACCGAGATCTACACCCCGCTCACCTCGCGCATCGCCCACCTGGTGGTGATCGACGTGCTCGCCATGGGCGTCGCCATGGCCCGTGGCCCGAGCCTGGTTAACCACCTCAAGAGCGTGAAGCGAAGCCTGCGCAGCCTGCGCCTGTCGCCCAAGTCGGTGAAGAGCGCCGAGGACTGAGCCGCTCAGAGCCTGTTCAGGGGTTGAGGCGTCAAGCCAGGCCCTGACGCACGAGCAGCCTCTCTATCGCCTCGATGAAAGGCCCGCTGCCCGGCCAACTGGTGATCCGTCCCAGCGGCCGGCCGTGGTAGAGGGCAACGAAGGTGGGAACCCCGTGCAGGCCGTAGCGCAGCGCCAGCGCCGGGTCTTCATCCACTTCGTCGTGCAGCCAGCGCACCTGCGGCCACTGGCAGCGCTCCTGGGTGCGCAACAGGTCGTGCTTGGCGACGTCGCAGAGAGGGCAGTCGTCCTGCCAGAGGTAGAGCAGCACCAGCTTCTGCCGTTCGCTGGCCAGTACGTCATCGATGATGCTTGCGCGCACCCGTTGGATCGGAAAGCGTTGGAAGAACTCGACGGCATTGCTCATGGCGTCCTCCAGCGGCGTTACCCGTCTACTGCTGAGCAAAGTCTGGCGCCGGCAGTCTGTCCAGCTACCTGAAACTCCCGCTTCACCACAGATTCACCGAGCCTTCGCGAAAGCGTCACAGGGGCGGGTGATCCTGCGCCTGTCAGCCTGCTTCCGAACCCACCCTGGGAGAGACGCCATGCAACGCTTTCACGATGAATCCGTACATCTGGACAGCAAGACCCGGCGAAAACTGGAGGACCAACGGCGTATGCAGTTCCGCCGCGCCATCGAAGACCGAGCCGAGCAACGCCGCCTGCAGGCGGAGTGCTCGGACTATCCCTACCCCGAATTGATCGCCGTTAACTACCTGTTGTCGTCAAAGGCAGTGCGCCGGAAAAACGGTGCGAAAGCGCGCTGATCTGGGCGCGTTCTTCGCGGATAAAGGCTAAAAACGCCTGGGCGACCGGCGACAGCCGCTTGCCCTTGGCGTGTACCGCGCACCAACTCCGGTAAAGCGGCAGCTCCTCCACCGGCAGCTCCCGCAGCAACCCCGTTGCCAGTTCCAGGCTCACCGCGTGGCGCGGGATCAGGGCGATCCCCAGGTCAGCCACCACGCATTCCTTCTGCGCATCCAGTGAAGCCACTTCCATGGTCTGGGCGAAGTGCGCGCGCTTCTGCTGGAAGTATTCCTCGCAGGCCTTGCGGGTGCCCGAGCCGGCCTCGCGGACCAGCAGCGTGTAGGGCTCCAGGTCCTTCAGGGTCAGCTTGGCGGCATTGCACAGCGGGTGGCCCGGCGGCGCTACGGCCACGATCGGGTTGTTCAGGAAGGGCAGGAACTCCAGGGCCATGTCCTGGGGCACCAGGGACATGATCACCAGGTCGTCGCGGTTATCCGAAAGGCGTTTGATGACCTGGGCGCGGTTGGTCACCACCAGGTGCAGGCTGACGTCCGGGTGCTGTTCGCGGAAGGCGGCGAAAAGGTGCGGAACGAAGTACTTGGCACTGGACTCTACCGCCAGGTTGAGCTGGCCTTGCAGCGAGCCCTGGAGATCCGAGAGCTGCATGTCGAGGCTGGCCAGGCGCTGGAAGATATCGCTGCTGGCGCGCATCAGTGCCTCGGCGGCGTCGGTCACGTAGAGCTTCTTGCCGACGTACTCGAACAGCGGTTGGCCCACCAGCTCCTCGAGCTGGCGGATCTGCAGGCTGACGGCCGGTTGGGTCAGTGCCATTTCCTCGGCCGCGCGGCTGTAGGAGCGGCTTTCGAACACCGCTCGGAATACCTGGAGCTGGCGCAGGGTCATGCGCAGCAGTGTCTTGCGCATCGGTGGGTGGCCTCGCGGATGGGCAGGGGTGGCTGACTATAAGACGATCCTAATGGATAACCCAATAATTATTGATTGGGGTTATTCACATCGAGCGCGTAGGGTAATGACGCGACCGCTTCACGATCAGCGGTCACTCAACGACCGGCCCAGCCGTTCGCCTGTTCACTTGGTCGAGGGAAAACTCGTGATCAAGAAAATCCTGATCGCCAACCGTGGTGAGATCGCCGTCCGCATCGTGCGCGCTTGCGCCGAAATGGGCATCCGCTCGGTGGCCATCTACTCCGATGCCGACCGGCACGCCCTGCACGTCAAGCGCGCTGATGAGGCCTACAGCATCGGCGACGATCCTCTGGCGGGCTACCTGAACCCGCGCAAACTGGTGAATCTGGCGGTCGAGACCGGCTGCGATGCCCTGCATCCGGGCTACGGTTTCCTCTCAGAGAATGCCGAACTGGCGGATATCTGCGCCGAGCGCGGGATCAAGTTCATCGGCCCCTCCGCCGAAGTGATCCGCCGCATGGGCGACAAGACCGAAGCGCGCCGCAGCATGATCAAGGCCGGCGTACCGGTCACCCCCGGCACCGAAGGCAACGTCGCTGACCTCGCAGAAGCGCTGCGCGAAGGCGAGCGCATCGGCTACCCGGTGATGCTCAAGGCCACCTCCGGTGGTGGCGGTCGCGGCATCCGTCGTTGCAACAGCCGCGAGGAGCTGGAGCAGGCCTACCCGCGTGTGATCTCCGAAGCCACCAAGGCCTTCGGCTCGGCTGAAGTCTTCCTCGAGAAGTGCATCGTCAACCCGAAGCACATCGAAGCGCAGATCCTCGCCGACTCCTTCGGCAACACCGTGCACCTGTTCGAGCGCGACTGCTCGATCCAGCGCCGCAACCAGAAGCTCATCGAAATCGCCCCGAGCCCGCAGCTCACCCCCGAGCAGCGCGCCTACATCGGTGACCTCGCCGTGCGCGCGGCCAAGGCCGTGGGCTACGAGAACGCCGGCACCGTGGAGTTCCTGCTCGCCGAGGGCGAGGTGTACTTCATGGAGATGAACACCCGCGTGCAGGTGGAACACACCATCACCGAGGAAATCACCGGCATCGACATCGTCCGCGAGCAGATCCGCATCGCGTCGGGCCTGGAACTGTCGGTCAAGCAGGACGACATCATCCACCGCGGCTTCGCCCTGCAGTTCCGCATCAACGCCGAGGACCCGAAGAACAACTTCCTGCCGTCCTTCGGCAAGATCACCCGTTACTACGCCCCTGGCGGCCCCGGCGTTCGCACCGATACCGCGATCTACACCGGCTACACCATTCCGCCGTACTACGACTCCATGTGCCTGAAGCTGATCGTCTGGGCACTGACCTGGGAAGAAGCGCTGGACCGTGGCCTGCGTGCGCTGGATGACATGCGCGTGCAGGGTGTGCGGACCACCGCGCCCTACTACCAGGAAATCCTGCGCAATCCCGAGTTCCGCAGCGCCGAGTTCAACACCAGCTTCGTCGAGAGCCATCCGGAGCTGACCCAGTACTCGATCAAGCGCAACCCGTCGCACCTGGCCATCGCCATCGCCACCGCCATCGCCGCCCACGCCGGCCTGTAGGGGAAGGATTCAGAACATGAGCAAGAAGATTTCGATCACCGATACCATCCTGCGCGATGCGCACCAGTCCCTGCTGGCCACCCGCATGCGCACCGAAGACATGCTTCCCATCTGCGACAAGCTCGACAAGGTCGGCTACTGGTCGCTGGAAGTCTGGGGCGGCGCCACCTTCGACGCCTGCGTGCGCTTCCTCAAGGAAGACCCGTGGGAGCGCCTGCGCAAGCTCAAGGCCGCCCTGCCCAACACCCGCCTGCAGATGCTCCTGCGCGGCCAGAACCTGCTGGGCTACCGCCACTACAGCGATGACGTGGTTCGTGCCTTCGTCGCCAAGGCCGCGGTCAACGGCATCGACGTGTTCCGCATCTTCGACGCGATGAACGACGTGCGTAACTTGCGTGTCTCCATCGAAGCCGTGAAGGCCGCCGGCAAGCACGCCCAGGGCACCATCTGCTACACCACCAGCCCCGTGCACACCATCGACGCCTTCGTGAATCAGGCCAAGACCATGGCTGCCATGGGTGTCGACTCCATCGCCATCAAGGACATGGCCGGCCTGC
This sequence comes from Pseudomonas sp. BN515, assembly GCF_029873155.1. NCBI lineage: Bacteria > Pseudomonadati > Pseudomonadota > Gammaproteobacteria > Pseudomonadales > Pseudomonadaceae > Pseudomonas > Pseudomonas sp. BN515. The sequence continues at coordinate 201,163 of NZ_SSOH01000029.1, forward strand.
TGACCCCGTTCGCCACCGGCGACCTGGTCAAGGCCCTGAAGGATGCCCTGCCGCTGGAAGTGGTGGTGCACTCCCACGACACCGCCGGCGTGGCCAGCATGTGCCAATTGAAGGCCGTGGAGAACGGTGCTGACCGTATCGATACCGCCATCTCCAGCATGGCCTGGGGCACCAGCCACCCGGGCACCGAGTCGATGGTTGCCGCCCTGCGCAACACCCCCTTCGACACCGGCCTGGACCTGGAGCTGATCCAGGAAATCGGCATGTACTTCCACGCCGTGCGCAAGAAGTACCACCAGTTCGAAAGCGAATTCACCGGCGTGGACACCCGCGTGCAGGTCAACCAGGTTCCGGGCGGCATGATCTCCAACCTGGCCAACCAGCTGAAGGAGCAGGGCGCCCTCAACCGCATGGCCGAAGTGCTGGAAGAAATCCCGCGCGTGCGTGCCGACCTCGGCTTCCCGCCCCTGGTGACGCCGACCTCGCAGATCGTCGGCACCCAGGCCTTCTTCAACGTGCTGGCCGGCGAGCGTTACAAGACCATCACCAACGAAGTGAAGCTCTACCTGCAGGGCCGCTACGGCAAGGCGCCGGGTGAGATCAACGAGCAGCTGCGCCGCCAGGCCATCGGCAACGAAGAAGTCATCGACGTGCGTCCGGCCGACCTGATCAAGCCCGAGCTGGACAAGCTGCGCGCCGACATTGGCAGCCTGGCCAAGTGCGAAGAGGACGTGCTGACCTTCGCCATGTTCCCGGACATTGGCCGCAAGTTCCTCGAAGAGCGCGCCGCCGGCACCCTGAAGCCGGAAGAGCTGCTGCCCATGCCCAACGGCAAGGGTGCGGTTGCGGTCGGCGGCGAAGGTACTCCGACTGAGTTCGTGGTGGACGTGCATGGCGAGAGCTACCGCATCGACATCACCGGCGTCGGTGTGAAGAGCGACGGCAAGCGCCACTTCTACCTCGCCATCGACGGCATGCCGGAAGAGGTGGTGTTCGAGCCGCTCAACGAGTTCGTCGCAGGTGCCGGCAGCAAGCGCAAGCAGGCCAGCGCCCCGGGCGATGTCAGCACCACCATGCCGGGCAACATCGTCGACGTGCTGGTGAAGGAAGGCGACCAGGTGAAAGCCGGTCAGGCCGTACTGATCACCGAAGCGATGAAGATGGAAACCGAAGTCCAGGCGCCCATCGCCGGTACCGTCAAGGCCATCCACGTGGCCAAGGGCGACCGCGTGAACCCGGGCGAGATCCTGATCGAAATCGCCTGATTGCTCCGGCGATAGTCCCCGTAGGGAGCCGCAAGGCTCCCTTTTTTTGTGTCCGAGAAGAAGGTAGATGTCTTTGGCTCGGTCTGGATCGTAGGGTGCGCTGTGTGTGCACCGATTCCACGAACCGCCACGGCATCTGGTCAAACCGCCGGTGCGCACGGCGCACCCTACCGGATCAGCGTCATCCTGCTAGCCCCTGCTCGTGCCAATGACGATTTCTGATTTCCATCATCGAGGGCCGGATACCTAGCCTGCGCGCATCTCCAATTGCGGGAGCAGGTCCATGCCCCTTCGTCCCATGCGCGACGTTCCGCCCGTGCCGCCCACCGGCAAGCCCATTTTCCTCTCGGCCTGGCTGGCCGAGGTTCGGCTGCAGCCAATCCTGGACCGGCAGGAATGCATCATCGGATTCGAGAACCTGGCGCGCTTCGACGGCACCGGCGATCTGGCCATCTACAGGATGTCCGACGACCTTCTGCACAGCGTCACCCGGGAGCTGCTGCTGGGGCTGCGCATGCGTTGCCTGCTCGACACCCATTACCACCGCCAGCTGAACGACCAGCGTGGCGGGCAGGCGATGGTGCGGCACTTCGTCAATGTCGAGAAGCGCAGCCTGGCCAAGCCGGCGATGGTCGACGAACTGATCGAAAGCGCTGCCGACCTGCTCAGCACCGGTGCCCAACTGGTGGTCGAGGTCACTGAGCGGCCGCTGGACGCCCCGGAGGCATTCAAGGCCTACATGAACGGGCTGATCCGGCTGCGGCAGGAGGGCGTGCAGGTTGCGCTCGATGACTACGACATCCATTCCCCCATCCACTGGGAGCTCGACCTGGGCCTGTGCGATGTGGTGAAGCTTGATCTCTTCGACCTGGGCATCGCCTGTCGCGGTGACGAGGCCTTCATGTCGGACCATTACGCGCGCCTCATGGAAAGGCTCTACCAGTTCATCCACCGCTACCCCGTCGAGCTGGTCGCCGAAAAGGTCGAGACCGACTGGCAATACGATCTGGTCAAGGGGCTCCCGTTCAAGCTGTTCCAGGGCTACCGGCTTGGCCGGCCGGAGCGAGTCTGACTGCTGGGCGGGGGCGTCGAATCGCCCCGATTCTGCTGATCGTTCTCCTGCTCGCCGGCTGCGCCACGGCGCCGCCGCGTGCACCGGACGACCTGTGCGCGATCTTCCGCCAGTACCCCGACTGGTACGAGGGCGCGCGGGAAATGGAGCAGCGCTGGGGCACGCCCATCCACGTGGCGATGGCCTTCATCGACCAGGAAAGCAGCTATCGGCATGATGCCCTCCCGCCGCGCAACTACGTCCTGGGGTTCATTCCCTGGGGACGGGTCACCTCCGCCTACGGCTACGCCCAGGCGCTCGATGGCACCTGGGACGACTACGAGCGGGCGACAGGAGACGGCGGTTCACGGAGCGATTTCGACGACGCCACCGATTTCATCGGCTGGTACACCGACGCCAGCAGCCGCCACCTGGGACTCTCGAAGTGGGATGCCTACAACCAGTACCTGGCCTATCACGAAGGGCGGGGCGGATTCCGGCGCGGCAGCTACCGCCAGAAACCCTGGCTGATGCAAGTGGCGCGCAAGGTGGACCAGCAGTCGAGAGCCTATGGACGGCAACTGGCTCAGTGCCGCGAAGCGCTGGAGGACGGACGAGGCTGGTGGCCGTTTTGAGGAGTCAGCGCCCGTAGGATGCGGTAGAGCGGAGCGAAACCCATCAAGCGGAGCCATTGGGTGGTTTCTGTAGGAGCGAGCTTGCTCGCGAAGGATCGTGCTCGGCCGTTTCGCGAGCAAGCTCGCTCCTACCCATCAGTGTCGTGTGGCGCTCACTCCACCATCTCCCCGCACAGATCCACGGCAAACCACTGCTCCACTTCTTCCTGGCGCATGCCGACGCCGAGCAGGGCGAACAGCTTGCCCAGCGCGGCCTCGCGGGTCATGCCGCCGGCCGGCACCAGGCCGGTGGCCAGCAACTGGCTGCCGGCGGCGTACACGCCCGCCTGCATATGCCCGGCCGGGCACTGGCTGATGGCGGCCAGCACCACGCCACGCTGGTGGGCGGCGCGCAGGACGTCGAGTAGCGCCTTGTCGTCGGACGGGCCGGTGCCGCTGCCGTAGCACTCCAGCAAGAGGCCCTGCACGCCGCTGCCCAGCAGTGCCTCCACATGGCTCGCCGCCACACCGGGGAAGAGCGGCAGCACCGCGAGGTTCACCGGCTGGCGCGGGCTGCGGTAATCCAGTCCGGCGGGAATCCGGCCGGCGCGTTCGCCCTCCCGTGGGCGCGGCAGTACGGCGAAGGCGTCGAAGGCCTCCGAGCGCAGCTTGCTGGCGCGGGCGCCGTGCAGCAGCTCGCCATTGAAGAAGAGATGCACGCCGGGTGCGACTCCCGCCTGCAGCGCACGGATGGCGCCCAGCAGGTTCGGCCAGGCATCGCTGCCGTCGCTACCAGCCGGCAGCATGGCGCCGGTCAGCACCACGGGTACCGGCAGGCCCAGCATCAGGAAGCCCAGGGCCGCCGCGCTGTAGGCCAGGGTGTCGGTGCCGTGCAGCAGCAGCACGCCGTCGTGACCGCGTTCCACCGCGTCGACTATCGCATCGCGCATGGCCAGCCAGTTGGTCTGGCGCATGTTGGCGCTATCGATCAGCGGCAGCAGTTCCTGGAAGTGCCAATCCAGTGCCACTCCCTGGCCGTCCAGCTGCTCGCGCATGCGTGCCTCGAAGCCGCTGGCCGGGGCCAGGCCTTCGGGAGTCTGCAGCATGCCGATGGTGCCGCCGGTGTAGAGCACGAAAAGGTTCTTCACAGCATTCATGGGTCGGGAAAACTCGAAAAAAGCAGGATGCAGAAACGACAGTGCCGCTCCCCGCATCAGCGGAGGAGCGGCACCAGGTACTACCGGAACGCTCGATCAGCGGTGGCTTTGCGCCAGGCCGTGAGCGACGGGGATGGTGTCCTCGCTCGGCGCCGGGTTGGCCGGCCAGGCGTCGCGGTCCAGGTCCAGGTCAGCGAACTTGGCGGAGTCGAACACCGGCTGGTTGATGCCTGCCTTGCGTTGCTCGTCGTAGTCGCGCATCACCCGCAGGCCGACCTTGATCAGCATGGCCAGGGCCAGCAGGTTGACGAAGGCGAGGCAGGTCATGGTGATGTCGGCGAAGGCGAACACGGTGCCCAGGTTCTGCATGGAGCCCCAGCAGATCAGTGCCAGCACCAGGCCACGGTAGGTCAGCAGGGCGGCGCGGCTGCGGCCGGCCAGGAACTGCAGGGCGTTCTCGCCGAGGTAGTAGTTGTACAGGATGCAGGTGAAGACGAAGAGGCTCAGCGCGACGCTGATGAACACGCGGCCCCACTCACCGACCACGGCGGCCAGGGAGTTCTGGGTCAGCACGATGCCGTCGCCTTCGAAGCCTGGGGTATAGAAGCCGGACAGCAGGATCAGCAGCGCGGTGCAGGTGCAGATCACGAAGGTGTCGAGGAACACGCTGAACGCCTGCACCACGCCCTGGGCGGCCGGGTGCTTCACGGCAGCCACGGCGGCGACGTTGGGCGCGCTGCCCAGGCCCGCTTCGTTGGCGAACACGCCGCGCTTCACGCCCATTACGATGGCGCTGCCCAGCAGGCCGGCGAAGGCCGGCTCAAGGCCGAAGGCGCTCTTCACGATGGTGACCAGCATGTCCGGCACCAGCTCGATCTGGGAAATGATCACGTAGCAGGTGACGGCGATGTAGGCCAGGGTCTTGACCGGTACCAGCAGGTCGGACACCGAGGCGATGCGCTTGATGCCGCCGATGAACACCAGGCCCAGGAGCACGGCCAGGCCGATACCGGTGTACTGCACCGGCAGACCGAAGGCGTTTTCCAGGGAGTGGGTCACGGTGAAGGCTTGCAGGCCGTTGAAGGCGAAGCCGTAGGTCACCAGCAGCAGCACGGCGAAGGTCAGCGCCATCCAGCGCAGCTTCAGGCCATGCTGGATGTAGTAGGACGGGCCGCCACGGTACAGGCCGTCGCCATCGGCGCGCTTGTAGACCTGGGCCAGGGTGCACTCGAAGAAGCTGCTGGACATGCCGACCAGCGCGGTGACCCACATCCAGAACACGGCGCCGGGGCCGCCGAGGGTCACGGCCAGGCCGACACCGGCGATGTTACCGGCGCCAACGCGGCCGGCGAGGCTCAGCATCAGGGCCTGGAAGGAGCTCAGCTGGCCGGCCTGGCCACGGATGGATTCCTTGAACACGCTGAACATGTGGCCGAAATGGCGGAACTGGACGAAGCGGGAGCGGAGGGTGAAATAGGTGCCGAGCCCGACGATGAGCACGATGAGCACTTTCCCCGAGAGGAAGTCGTTGATCACTTCAAGCATGAGTGAGACCTCGATTCTTATTTTGTTCGCGTGATGGACGAAGGCTTCGGGCGGACACGCCTCTGCCGTTGCCGCGCATGGTTGGGGAATGCGACATATCAGACAATTTCGCGGCTTTATTCGACGTGATGCGACTTGATGCTATAGTCGCGCCACTCGCAACAGGGGGTAATGGGCGGTGTCGGACAATCTGGGCGAAAACCTCAAGCTACTGTGCAGCCACTACCGCTCTATCTCGGAGGTTTGCCGCAAGCTGGCGATCAACCGCGCCCAGTTCAACAAGTACCTGAGCGGGCAGAGCCACCCGACCGCCTACAACCTCAAGCGCATCGGTGATTTTTTCGGCGTCGAGGACTACGAACTGGCCCTGCCCACCGAGCAGTTCGCCCGGCTGATCGGCGTCCGCCAGTCGGAAAGTCTCGCCCGCGCCAATGACCCGCTGCTCAGCCTGCTGCAGCCCTTGCGCGAGCATTCCGGCAACCTGTCGCGCTACTGCGGCTACTACTTCGAATACTCCAACTGCATGTCCGTGCCGGGCACGGTGCTGCTGTCGCTGGTGCACCTGTGGGAGGAGGACGGCAACTTCCTCTTCGAGCGGCAGGAGCGTCAGGAGCGATCCAGCAGCCCGGACGTGGGGGCCGAGGACTGGGTGCGCTGCCGCTACCTGGGCGCGGCCTTCCAGCTGCAGGATCGCCTGTTCCTGGTGGACTACGAATCGCTCACCTTGAACGAGATGAGCCAGACCATCCTCATTCCCAGTTACAAAAGCCGCATCACGCGCCTCAACGGTCTGAAGACCGGCGTCTCCAGCGGCGACCGGCGCAATCCGGCCTGCACCCGCGTGGTCTGGGAATTCCTCGGCCCGGAGATCAACCGTGTCGCTGCCTACCGCCAGGTGAAGCTCTACCGCCCCGACGATCCGCGCATCGACGACGACGTGCGCCAGCGCCTGGATGTGGCGCCGCTCAAGAACGGGCTGTTCGAGATCGAGTGAGCTGGGTGCAAGGGCATCGCGAATGAATTCGCTCCCACGATTCGGGTGCGTGCTTCACCTGTGGGAGCGACTTCAGTCGCGAAAGGACCGCGCAGCGGTCCCCTGGCTCAACGCCTGAGCCCTTCCAGCGATTGGTGCTGCCGTCCCTCCCCATCGAAGTTATCCACAGACAGCCAGCGCTCGAAGGCTTCCCGGCATTTCGGCCATTCGCCATCGATGATGGAGAACCACGCGGTGTCGCGGTTCTGGCCCTTGACGATCATGTGCTGGCGGAACAGCCCTTCATAGCTGAAGCCCAGGCGCTCGGCGGCGCGCATGGAGCGGGCGTTCTGCGCGTTGCACTTCCATTCCAGGCGGCGGTAGCCGAGGTCGTCGAAGGCGTGGCGGGCCAGCAACCAGACCGCTTCGGTGGAGCCTGGCGTGCGCTGCATGGCTTTGCCGAAGGCGATATGGCCGATCTCGATGACGCCGTCCTTCGGGGCGATGCGCAGGTAGCTGAGCACGCCTAGGGCGCGGCCGCTGGCGAGGTCAACGACCGTATAGAAAAGCGGATCGCGGCTGGCGGCGTTGCCCTCCAGCCAGGCGTCGAAGGGTTCGCGGCTGGCGAAGGGGCCGTAGGGCAGGTAGTCCCACAGCGCCGGGTCCGGACCCTGCAGGGCGTGCCAGAGGTCATCGCCGTGGCGCGCGGCGTCCAGCGGCTCGAGTCGCACGAAGCGCCCCGGCAGCGGTGTGTGGGCTGGGGCAGGGCGTGGCTGCCAGTGGCTCAGGTCCTGGTTGCTCATGCTGCTCTCCGGTCAGAGGATCTTGCGGTACTGGACGAAGCCGGAACGGTCGGCGATGCGGTCATACAACTGCATGGCGTCGGTGTTGGTTTCGTGGGTCAGCCAGTGCACCCGCGAGGCGCCGGCGGCGCGGGCCTCGGCGTAGACGTGTTCGATCAGCTGGCGGCCGATGCCGCCGCCGCGCACGCCTTCGGCGACGTACAGGTCCTGCAGGTAGCAGTAGTCGCCCACGGTCCAGCAGCTGCGGTGATAGATGAAGTGCACCAGGCCCACGGCCTCGCCATTGCGCCAGGCCAGGGCGGCGTTCATCGGCTCGGCCGGATCGAGGAAGCGCTGCCAGGTCACGGCGGTGGTCTCGGCGGGGATTTCAGTCTTGTAGAAGCGCTGGTAGCCCTGCCAGAGCGGCAGCCAGGCGGCGTGGTCGGCGGCGCTGACCGGGCGGATTTCAAGCGGTGCGGCGGACATGGGTTTCTTCCTTGTTGGGGTCAGTCGATCAGGGACATCCGCTCGGCCAGTTCACGGTCGCGCGGGTTGGCGGATCCGGCCAGGCCCTCGCGAACGCCGGCCTGGTCGGCGGCGGAGCGGTTCTGGCCGAGCTTCCATTTGCCTTCCAGGCGGCGGATGGGCAGGGCGAAGCCGACGATGGCGCGGAGCATGCTGTCGAGGTATTCGTGGGGTGCCTCGTCCACGGCCCAGGGTTGCGGCCGGCCGGCTTCGTGGCGGTTGCTGAGGCGGCTGACCACCTGCAGCAGCCGCTCGGGGTCGTCGAATACCTCGGCCTGGCCCCAGGCATGCACGGCGATGTAGTTCCAGGTGGGCACCACCTTGCCGTGATCGGCCTTGGCCGGGTACCAGGTGGGCGTGACGTAGGCGTCCGGGCCGGCGAATACCACCAGCGCTTCGGTGCCTTCGGCGAGGTCGCGCCAGTGCGGATTGGCGCGGGCGAAGTGGCCATAGAGCGTGCCGTACTCCCCTTCACCGGGCTCCAGCAGCAGCGGCAGGTGGCTGGCCAGCAGGCCCTGGCTGCCGGCGCTGGTCAGCACGGCGAGGCCGGTGGCCTGCATCTGTGCATGGAGCTGGGCGAGGTCGTTCTGGCGGAAGGCGGAGGGGACGTACATGAAGGCTTCTCCTGGCGGAATGGCTCCATGCTAGGCAGGATATTGGACTGTTGTAAGAGCCATTTACCGCCAGTTCGATAGAGCCAATCCGAGGCCCGAGCATGCCTGCCACGCCACCGCTTCCCGTCGACCTTTCCGGCATTCGCCTGGACCCCGGCCAGGGCTTGTCGCGCCAGCTCTACCAGGCCCTGCGTGAACGCATCCTCGACGGCCGTTTGGGCAGTCGCACGCGCCTGCCGGCGACGCGCGACCTGGCAGCGCTGCTGGGGATTTCCCGCAACACCGTGACCCGCGCCTTCGACCAGCTCTACGCCGAAGGCTATGTGGAAGGCCGGGTGGGCGACGGCACCTATGTCGCCGAGTTATCCACAGCGCGCCCCGTGCCCCAGCCACCGGCGGGGCCTGCGCCCGGCCCAGCGTTGCAGCGCTTGCAGGAGCACCACTTGCCGCCGCCGGTCACGGGCGCGCCAAGGGCGTTCCGCATCGGCGTGCCGGCCTTCGATCTGTTCCCCTTCGAAACCTGGGCGCGGCTGCAGGCCCGCTTCTGGCGCAAGCCATCGCCGGCGCGACTGGGCTATGGCGACCCGGCGGGGGACTGGGGCCTGCGCGAGCTGGTGGCCGCTTACCTGCGCAGCAGTCGCGGGATGTCCTGCGACCCGGCGCAGGTGGTGATCACCTGCGGCGCCCAGCAGGCCATCAGCCTCTGCGCCCAGTTGCTGGTGCAGCCCGGCGATCGTGTGGCTATCGAGAACCCCGGCTATCGCGCCGCCGGCCATGCCTTCGCCGTGGCCGGTGCCGAGCTGTGCGGCGTGCCTGTGGATAACGACGGCCTGGACTGCGCCGCGCTGGCGCGGGTGGAGGATTGCCGGCTGGCCTACGTCACCCCTTCGCATCAGTACCCCACAGGCGTGACCCTGTCCCTGGCGCGGCGCCTGGAACTGCTGGAGTGGGCCGAACGCCGCGACGGCTGGATAGTCGAGGACGACTACGACGGCGAGTACCGCTACAGCGGAACCCCGCTGGCGCCCCTGGCTGCGCTGGATCGGCAGGGGCGGGTGATCTACGTGGGCACCTTCTGCAAGATCACCTTCCCCGCGCTGCGCCTGGGCTATCTGGTGCTGCCGCCAGCCCTGGCCGAATCCTTCGCCCGGCGCCGCGCCCTGGATATGCGTCACTCGGAAATCGGCACCCAGGCGGTGATGGCCGAGTTCATCGCCGCCGGGCATTTCCAGCGCCACGTGCGGCGCATGCGCCTGGCCGCCCGCGCCCGCCGTGATGCGCTGCTGCGTGACTGGCCCGAATTCATTCCCGGCTGCGCGCCCATGCCGCCGGTGGATGCCGGCCTGCACCTGTGCGTGCGGGTGGACAGCCTGGCCCGCGAGCGGGAGCTCGTGAATAGCGCACGAGCGGCCGGGGTGGAGCTGAACGGCCTGAGCGAATACTGGCTGGAGAACAGCGCGGAGCCTGTGGATAACCGCGCCGGGCTGGTGCTGGGCTTTGCCGCCGTGCCGGAAGCGCAGATCGCCGAGGCAATCCGTACCCTCCGCAAGGCGTGGCACCTGTAGGAGCGAGCTTGCTCGCGAAGCTTTCTGTCGGGAGACATGGGTAACGGTTTGTCCGCCATTCGCGAGCAGAGCTCGCTCCTGTGAATCCACTGTTCCGACGCTGGCTAATCCGGGGGGCGCAATTGTGGGAGCGATTTCAATCGCGATCGATGCCCTTCGCGAATGAATTCGCTCCTACTGGGCAAAAAAAAGGATGGCTGGCGCCATCCTCGAAGGATGAAGGGGCGAGGCCCCTCCTGGTGAGTTCGTTTGCCTGATCAGCCCTTCAGCGGCACGAGGCGCGGGGCGATCATGTTTTCCGGGCGGAGGATGTCGGCCAGCATGGACTCGTCCAGCAGCTTCTCTTCACGCACCAGTTCCAGCACGCCGCGGCCACTTTCCAGGGCTTCCTTGGCGATGCGGGTGGCGTTCTCGTAACCGATGTACGGGTTCAGCGCGGTGATCAGGCCGATGGAGTTTTCCATCAGGCGGCGGCAGTGCTCGACGTTGGCGGTGATGCCGACGATGCAGTGCTCGCGCAGCATGTCCATGGCGCGCTGGAGCAGGCGGATCGAGTCGAAGATCTTGTAGGCGATCAGCGGCTCCATCACGTTCAGCTGCAGCTGGCCGCCTTCGGCTGCCAGGGTCAGGGCCAGGTCGTTACCGATGACTTCGAAGGCCACCTGGTTGACGGCTTCCGGGATAACCGGGTTGACCTTGCCCGGCATGATCGAGCTGCCCGGCTGGCGCGGCGGGAGGTTGATCTCGTTGATGCCGGTACGCGGACCGCTGGAGAGCAGGCGCAGGTCGTTGCAGATCTTCGACAGCTTGACCGCGGTGCGCTTGAGCATGCCGGAGAACAGCACGAAGGCGCCCATGTCGGAGGTGGCTTCGATCAGGTCGGCGGCCGGGACGACCGGGTGGCCGCTGATGGCTGCCAGGCGCTCGACGGCCAGCTTCTGATAGCCCGGGTCGGCGTTGATGCCGGTGCCGATGGCGGTGCCGCCGAGGTTCACTTCGGTCAGCAGCTCGGGCGCCAGGCGACGCAGGCGGTCGAGGTCTTCGCCCAGAGTGGTGGCGAAGGCGTGGAATTCCTGGCCGAGGGTCATCGGCACGGCGTCCTGCAGCTGGGTACGGCCCATCTTCAGTACGTCGGCGAACTCTTTACCCTTGGCGGCGAAGGCCTGGATCAGGCTGTCGAGGCTGGCCAGCAGGGCGTCGTGGCCCAGCAGCAGGCCGAGGCGAATGGCGGTGGGGTAGGCGTCGTTGGTCGACTGCGCCATGTTCACGTCGTTGTTCGGGTGCAGGTGCTTGTACTCGCCCTTCTGCTTGCCCATGGCCTCCAGGGCGATGTTGGCGATCACCTCGTTGGCGTTCATGTTGGTGGAGGTACCGGCGCCACCCTGGATCATGTCCACCACGAACTGGTCGTGGAAGTCACCGCGGATCAGACGTGCACAGGCTTCGCTGATGGCGGCGTGCTTGTCGGCGCTGAGGTGACCGAGCTGCTTGTTGGCATCGGCGGCGGCCTGCTTGACCATAGCCAGGGCGATGACCAGCTTCGGGTAGTGCGACAGCGGTACGCCGGACAGGCGGAAGTTGTGAACCGCGCGCAGTGTCTGGATGCCGTAGTAAGCGTCAGCGGGTACTTCGAGGGTGCCGAGCAGGTCTTTTTCGATGCGGAAGGATGCAGCGGAGGACATGATGCGATTCATCTCTGGGGGAACACGGCCAGTGCCGCGATGCCCAATAATCTAGGCCTGTAGCCATTTGTCGGCCAATGCTGTTATTCGCTAGGTCATGCACAATCGGCATAATGCCCGCGTGACGCGGGTTGCACCGCGAGCGTGTGCACCAAAATCGAGCATTCCGGAAGACGCAGATGAACCTGGAAACCAAATGGCTGGAAGACTTTGTCGCCCTGGCCAACACCCGCAGCTTTTCCCAGGCCGCCGAGCGGCGTTTCGTGACCCAGCCGGCCTTCAGCCGACGCATCCGCAGCCTGGAGGCGGCGCTGGGGCTGACGCTGGTCAACCGCTCGCGCACCCCCATCGAGCTGACGGAGTCCGGGCAGCTGTTCCTGGTGACCGCGCGCAGCATGGTGGACCAGTTGGGCGAGGTGGTGCGTCACCTGCATCACCTGGAAGGCCAGCAGGGCGAGGTGCTGCAGTTCGCCGCCGCGCACTCCCTGGCGCTGGGCTTTTTCCCGCAGTGGATCGCCCGGCTGCGGGCCGATGGGCTGAACATCGCCAGCCGCCTGATCGCCACCAACGTCGGTGAGGCCGTGCACTCGCTGCGTGAAGGGGGTTGCGACTTGATCCTGGCCTTCTACGACCCGGACGCGGCGCTGCAGATGGACCCGGAAATCTTCCCCTCGATGAACCTCGGACGAACCGAAATGCTGCCGGTCTGCGCGGTGGACGCCAGCGGCAAACCGCTCTTCGAACTGGACAGCGGCCAGAGCGTGCCGCTGCTGGCCTATAGCGCCGGTGCCTTCCTCGGCCGTTCCGTGAACATCTTGCTCCGCCAGCGCGCATTGCGTTCGACCACGGTGTATGAAACCGCCATGGCCGACAGCCTGAAGAGCATGGCGCTGCAAGGGTTGGGGGTGGCCTGGGTGCCGCGCTTCAGCGCCCAGGCCGAGCTGGCCCGTGGTGACCTGGTGATCTGTGGCGGCAGCCAATGGCACGTGCCGCTGGAAATTCGCCTGTACCGCTGTGCCCTGGTGCGCAAGGCAGCAATCCGCCTGCTGTGGCGCAAGCTGGAAGGTGGCGTGGGCGGGGAGGCCTGACCACTGCTGCGCGACGCAGGCTACTTGTAGAAGATGTTCAACGTCGCACCCGCATTGAACTCGCCAAGTTTGGGCGTTCCGACCATCCACTTCAGGCGTGCCAGGAATTCCCGCGAATTGTACTGAGAGCTGGCGCCTTCAGGGGTCAGAACGAACTCCTGCTTGAAGGGGATCACCGTCTGGTCGCGGGGGTCGAGGATAGCGATGCCCACGGAGTTGTTGTCGGTTGGTATCAGGGTTTTCTCGTCATACGACAACGTTGCGTTCAAGGGTTCCAGATAGCCGCTCACGCCGTAAACAGCGTTACATGACCGCTTCTCAGTGACGGTGAAGGGAGTCTCCTTGATCGTGGCGCCGGTCGCGGCTCCGTGGGTGCTGATCTGCCCGAAGTTGATAGTGCTTGGCGATATGCTGACGGTCGACGCACAAGGCACGTATCTGAAACCGCCGAGCCCGCGGACGGTGAGGTTGTAGCTTTTGCCTGGGCGAACCCCGCCTTTGCCATCCAATTGGAATGCCCGGTAACTAGGTAAGGATGCAAGCGCTCCTTCCTTGTTTTCACTGGCAGGGGATTTCTTCGAGAAAAAGATTGAATAAGTCAGGGTTTTGCGCTCCTTCTGAATGCCACAGACGGACTCATTGGGGCAGCCCCTGACATACCAGCCGATATCCAGCTTTCCACCTGGAAGCGATGAATAAAGATAATCCTTGCCCTGGAAAGTTACGCCTACCTCGATATCGTCGCCCAAATCTTTCTTATTTGGGTTTGGGTAGAAGTAAATTTTTTCGCTAGGTTGTCCATTTATATCTACCCAACACTCTACTTTGATGGTCTTTGTAGGTTGCCGCCAAAGAATCGTACCTTCAGGTAGTGTGCTGGGAATTGCCGTAGTCGTATAGATCGTGATCGACTCGTCGATTCTGCCGGAAGAAGCCCCTTGACATATCAAAGCGTAGCTATAGCGGGTGCTCAGGAAAAAAGTCAGGAAAATTAGTGGCAATTGTTTGATTTTCATGAGGTCAGACTTCCGTCGTGGCGTTATTAGAATCCAGCATTGATTTAGGTCATTGTTGTTGATTGGCTTGATTTGGCGTGAGGTCGTACTTTCGCTCGTGTGCAACACCCCCATCGCTGATAACGCGATAAGCGAGCTGGCTCGGCGTCTCGGTGCAGTCAGGGATGGCGAGGTCGAAGGTGCTGAATGGCGCCACCATCAGATGATTGACCGGAGTTCCACAGTGTTGCCCCTGTTCGTCAAGTAACTCGACGTCGGTCAGAGTCATGTAGTACGGCGAGTTATTGTCCGCCTGCCATTGCCCGGTGGCGCGGTTTTTCCGAGTCCAGCGAAGTTTCTCGACTGCCTCTTCACGGGATTGGCTGAAGTGAGGGCGGTAGAACAGCTTCAGGTTATGTTGCAGCGTAATCTGGGCAGTATTTCGCTCTGTTGGTTCTTTCGGAACTTCCAGGACACTCAATAGGAAGAAGGATTCCTGGTTGTCGGGCAGGCCCGTGCCTTCGTAAAGAATATCCACAGAGGCTTTGCCATTGGCTGGGATTACCAACAATGGTCGAGATAAGGCCATGGGAACGTAGGCCGAGTTTCGATTTTCCCCCCAATCAAGTGTGACTTGAACCAGCGCCGCCTCATTGGCTTCATTGACGACATTGAAAGTCAGTAGTTTATGGCTGCTCTCAAAAATGAAGCGTGTATATCCGTCAAAGCTGATGTCTGCCCAGGCGCTATTGCTCAGTAATGCGAAGAAAGCGGCGACGAATCTAGAAGAAATGGTTTTGGTTGGTCTCATTTTCTGCGGCTCTGAACTTATATGGTGTTTGATACGTTCAAGGCCTGAATACAGATTAATTATTGCTCTCGGTATGTGCGGTGCCAGGCTTGGACTTCTCAACTGTCTGGAATTAGAGGTAAACGAACGCGGGGAGTATTAAGTTCCCAGGAAAGTTTTTATGTCGGCGGGCGTATGTTGTGGGAGTAAGCAAATTCTGAGATGGATGTAAGGTGCGCTATGCCAGGAGGGGGACTTGCACTTGTCCGGGGAAAGGCTTGCGAAGTAGACCCATTACGGTGCGCGGCTGGGCCGCACGCTGTAATGGGTCATTGAGAGAGGAGAGGGGTCAGATTTCGACGACGATGCGCCCTTCGATCTTCCCGGCGCGCATCTGCTCGAAGATGCCGTTGATGTTGTCCAGCTTGTCGCGGTGGATGGTGGCTTTCACCAGGCCTTCCCCGGCGAAGTCCAGGGCTTCCTGCAGGTCGGCGCGGGTGCCGACGATGGAGCCGGTGATGCTGATGGCCTTCAGCACCACGTCGAAGATCGGCGTCGGGAAGTCGCCCGGTGGCAGGCCGACCAGGGCCACGGTGCCGCCGCGTCGGGCCATGCCGATGCCCTGGCCGAAGGCGCTGTTGGAGACGGCCGTGACCAGCACGCCGTGGGCGCCGCCGATGTCCCGCTGGATCACCTCGGCAGGGTTCTCGTCGAGTGCGTTGATGGTCAGGCTGGCGCCGAGCTTGCGCGCCAGTTCGAGCTTGGTGTCATCCACATCCACGGCGGCGACGTGCAGCCCCATGGCGCGGGCGTATTGCACAGCCACATGGCCAAGGCCGCCGATGCCGGAAATCGCCACCCATTGGCCGGGCCGCGCACCGGTCACCTTCAGGCCCTTGTAGACGGTGACGCCTGCGCAAAGAATTGGCGCGATCTCGGCGAATTCGACGTTTTTCGGCAGGATACCGACGAAGTTAGGGTCCGCCAGCACATATTCGGCATAGCCGCCGTTCACCGAGTAGCCGGTGTTCTGCTGGCTTTCGCAGAGGGTTTCCCAGCCGGTCAGGCAGTGCTCGCAGCAGCCGCAGGCGGTGTAGAGCCAGGGCACGCCGACGCGGTCGCCTTCCTTCACGCGGGTAACGCCGGCACCCACTGCCGCGACATAGCCCACGCCCTCGTGGCCGGGAATGAAGGGCAGGCTCGGTTTCACCGGCCAGTCGCCTTCGGCGGCGTGCAGGTCGGTGTGGCACACGCCCGAGGCTTCGATCTTCACCAGAATCTGCCCCGGGCCGGGCAGGGGAACCTTCACTTCCTCGATCCGTAGCGGCTCGCCAAAGGCGTGGACAACCGCAGCTTTCATGGTCTGGTTCATGGCATGCACCTCCTTGGAAGAGACCTCCGATTCTGCGCCGCTACCTCTTGCGGGCATTGCGCTGGAGCAAGGTTTAGCCGCGTCCGCGCCCTGCGGCGCCAGCTCTGGACGAGCGGTAAGCGCAAATGCACGCCAGGCGCGGCTTTGCGTTATACTGCGCGGCCTTCGGCCGGCAGCGCGTCCCGCAGCACGGCCCCACATTGCAGACAAGCCACGCCATTGCGTGGCTTGTTGTTTTTTGGTCGCGCCAACTGGCGCACTTTGATGAGGCACGACGATGAGCGCACTGGTAGGCGTGATCATGGGCTCCAAGTCCGATTGGAGCACCCTCAGCCACACCACCGACATGCTGGAAAAGCTGGGCATTCCCTATGAAGTGAAGGTGGTTTCCGCCCACCGCACTCCGGACCTGCTGTTCCAGTACGCCGAAGAAGCCGAAGGCCGTGGCATCGAGGTGATCATTGCCGGTGCCGGCGGTGCTGCCCACCTGCCGGGCATGTGTGCGGCCAAGACCCACTTGCCGGTGCTTGGCGTGCCGGTGCAGTCGTCCATGCTCTCGGGTGTCGACTCCCTGCTGTCCATCGTGCAGATGCCCGCCGGCATCCCGGTCGCCACCCTGGCCATCGGCAAGGCCGGTGCGATCAACGCCGCCCTGCTGGCTGCGAGCATCCTCGGTGGCAAATACCCGAAATACCACGTGGCGCTGAAGGATTTCCGCCGCGAGCAGACCGACATGGTCCTGGACAACCCGGACCCGCGTGAGGCCTGAGTCATGAAGATCGGCGTAATCGGTGGCGGCCAGCTCGGCCGCATGATGGCCCTGGCGGGCACCCCGCTGGGCATGAATTTCGCGTTCCTCGACCCGGCGCCGGACGCCTGCGCCCAGGCCCTTGGCGAGCACATCCGCGCCGACTACGGCGACCAGGACCACCTGCGCCAACTGGCCGATGAAGTGGACCTGGTGACCTTCGAGTTCGAGAGCGTGCCGGCCGAGACCGTGGCCTTCCTCTCGCAGTTCGTGCCGGTCTACCCGAGCGCCGAAGCCCTGCGCATCGCCCGTGACCGCTGGTTCGAGAAGTCGATGTTCAAGGACCTCGGCATTCCGACCCCGGATTTCGCCGATATCCAGTCCCAGGCCGACCTCGACGCCGCAGCCGCCAGCATCGGCCTGCCTGCCGTGCTCAAGACCCGCACCCTGGGTTACGACGGCAAGGGCCAGAAGGTCCTGCGCAAGCCGGAAGACGTGACTGGCGCCTTCGCTGAACTGGGCAGCGTGCCGTGCATCCTCGAAGGTTTCGTGCCCTTCACCGGCGAAGTCTCGCTGGTGGCGGTGCGTGCGCGCGACGGCGAAACCCGCTTCTACCCGCTGGTGCACAACACCCACGAGAACGGCATCCTGCGCCTGTCCATCGCCAGCACCGACCATCCGCTCCAGGCCCTGGCCGAGGACTATGTCGGCCGCGTGCTGACCAAGCTCGATTACGTCGGCGTGCTGGCCTTCGAGTTCTTCGAAGTGGACGGCGGCCTGAAGGCCAACGAGATCGCCCCGCGCGTGCACAACTCCGGTCACTGGACCATCGAAGGCGCCGAGTGCAGCCAGTTCGAGAACCACCTGCGTGCCGTCGCCGGCCTGCCGCTGGGCTCGACCGCCAAGCTGGGCGAGAGCGCGATGCTCAACTTCATCGGCGAAGTACCGGCCGTGGATAAAGTGATCGCTGTCGACGACTGCCACCTGCACCACTACGGCAAGGCCTTCAAGGCCGGCCGCAAGGTGGGCCACGCCACCCTGCGCTGCGCGGATCGCGCCACCCTCGATCGCCAGATCGCCGCGGTCGAAGCGCTGATCGTCAAGCCCTGACGTCCATCCGGCCGCCCTGCGGGGCGGTCGATGGCAAGCGTTCTCAACTGCATCTAGGCTCAGGCATGCCTCAACTACCTTCGGAGGGCATGACATGGGCATCATCGGCACCATCATCATCGGGCTGATCGTTGGCCTGATCGCACGTTTCATCAAACCCGGCGACGACAGCATGGGCTGGATCATGACGATCCTGCTCGGTGTCGGTGGTTCGCTGCTGGCCACCTATGGCGGCCAGGCTGTGGGCATCTACCAGGCCGGGCAGGCCGCTGGCTTCATTGGCGCGGTGGTAGGCGCGGTGGTGCTGCTGGTGATCTACGGGCTGGTGAGGAAGAGTTAGCTGACCGCTTTTCCGTGGGGCTGGGAACCGACTTCCCGCGCGGTTAGTCTTAGCGCCTGATGTTCCCGCCCCATGCGTTGAAGAGTCCTTCCATGCGCCGTCTCGCCTGCCTCCTCCTGCTGTTCTGCTGCACCCTCGCCCGCGCCGAACTCCCCGAAACCGACTGGCTGGAACTGATGCCGCCTGAGGACCGCAAGGCCCTCGAGGAAATGCCGGACATCAGCCACGACTCGCCCGAGGCCGACGGCACCTTCGGCCAGCAAGGTGGCCTGAAGCAGCAGGACAAGAACCTGCCGGCGGTGATGTATTCCGCGAAGACGGTAGCGGCGCTGAACGGCAAGACGATCCATATCGGCGGCTACCCGGTGCCGCTGGAAAGCGATGCCAAGGGCCGCAGCACGCTGTTCTTCCTGGTGCCGTATCCCGGCGCCTGCATCCACGTCCCGCCGCCGCCACCGAACCAGATCGTGCTGGTTCGCTACCCCAAGGGCATCCAGCTCGACGACATCTACGCGCCCATCTGGGTCGACGGCACCCTCAAGGTGGAGCAGGTCAGCAACGACCTGGCCGACGCCGCCTATGCCATGGATGCCGGCAGCGTGCGGCTGGTGGAGGAGGGGGATCTGTAGCAGTCGGTACCGCGAGTCTGACCGTAGGGTGCGCCGCGCGCACCAGGAGTTGGGTGCGACGTGTCGGCTGACCTTGTAATCGGTGCGCATGGCGCACCCTACAGGTATGAATAGAGACCAAGGGTGGGCCGGACGGCGTTCCGCTTCAGCCCACCACCGGCATCAAAGCGGCGTGCTGCTGATGTTGAGCACCATCTGCTGTTCTTCGCCGGGCCGCAGCACCAGGAAGTCGTCCATCACCCGGGCGGTTTCGATGCAGAGCATCCCTTTCCAGGCATCTTCGGCGAACTGGGACAGCCGCCGGGACTTGTCGATCCAGGGGTTCCACACCACGGCAGACGCGGAACCGTCGGCTTCCAGCAGGATGCGGCGCTTCCAGGCGCGGTCGACGATGGCCATGCGTCGTGGCGTTTCCAGGTA
This sequence comes from Pseudomonas sp. BN515, assembly GCF_029873155.1. Taxonomy (NCBI): domain Bacteria; kingdom Pseudomonadati; phylum Pseudomonadota; class Gammaproteobacteria; order Pseudomonadales; family Pseudomonadaceae; genus Pseudomonas; species Pseudomonas sp. BN515. The sequence goes on from NZ_SSOH01000029.1 coordinate 220,428, forward strand.
GATACGGTCGGTTTCGCCGCGGAAGGCGACAGAACCCTTCTGCTTGCGCTCCTGCCAGTCCTCCAGGGTCTCTATGTAGCGGCAGTCGTCCAGGCCTTCCACTTCCACGCCCTGGATATCGCTGACGGCGAAGTAGCTGTGCAGGGCCTGGCTGATGGCCAGGGGGCGGTCGCCGGTATTGCGGGTGGACAGGGTCATCCGCAGTTGCTCGTCCATCAGGATGGACAGCTTCAGTTCGGCGGCATGGGGCCAGCCGGGCAGCGGTTCGGCGGCGGTGTCGAGGGCGAAGTCCAGGCGCACTGCCGGGCCTTCGCTGTCGATACCCAGCAGCGTCCAGTCGCGTTCGCGTACCAGGCCATGGGCTGGGCAGATCGGCCCGCCCTGGTGCATGCCCTGGATCTCGGCGGGGTTGCGCCGCAGGTCGCCGAACCAGGGCCAGCACACCGGTACGCCACCGCGCACTGCCTTGCCCTTCTGGTAGGCGGCCTGGCCGCTGAGCCAGATCACCGGCTCCTCGCCGTGGGGCTGGTAGCTCAGGACCTGCGCGCCCTGCTGGGCCATCAACAATTCCCCGTGACGGGTATGCACCCGCCAGCAGACCAGTTCATCCACCTCCAGCTGTTCCACGGTGGGCAGGGTTTCGTCGTACATCGCAATCTCCGCTTGCTGTGCTGTCGGGCCGCCAGGGCGCCATCTGCTATTTCGAAACAGCATGGCAGAGGCGGCAAGGGCTTTCCCGGGATTCGACCAGAGACAGGGCGTTGAGGTTGCTGGTGATCTGATTTTGACGAGTTCTCATCGGGCGCTCGTAAGTGGTGTTCCACTTGTCGGCAATTTGACATGGATGGTCCGAGCCCCGATTGGCGCGGGTTGGCCGGACCCATCGCTAAGCTCTTCATTTATGGGCGGTCCTTCCCCGAAACCGGGGAATAGCGGCACGCAGGTGCCGGAAAGGGCCCGTAACAGCGCACCTAGACTCAGCTTAATCCGCTCGCAAGTGGAGTCGGTGCCATGCGCAAGCTACTGATAATTATTCCTATTTTCGCCTCCCTGGCGATGTTGCTGGGGCTCTGGGCGCGGCCTGATCCCGTGCCCGTGCAACTGGTGGAAGTAGGTAAAGGTGAAGTGGAAACCCTGGTGGCCAACACCCGAGCGGGTACGGTGAAGGCGTGCCGGCGTGCGCACTTGTCGTTCAAGACCGGCGGGCAGGTCAGCGAACTGCTGATCCATGCCGGACAGCGGGTGCAGGCGGGCGACGTGCTGATGCGCCTGCGCCAGGACGATCTGCAGGCGCGGGTGGAGGAAGCCCGCGCGCGCCTCGATGCCCAGCGCAACCTGCGTGAGCAGAGCTGCCGCCAGGCCAGCCAGGACAGCCGCGACCAGCAGCGCCTCGAACGCCTGGCTGAGCGCAAGCTGGCCTCCGAGGACCTGTTGGACCAGAGCGTCACCCGCGCGCGGCTCTCGCAGCTGCTGTGCAGCGGCGGCGAGGCGAAGATCCGCGAGGCCGAAGCCAACCTCGACCTGCAACTGGCGCAACTGGACCAGGCCACCCTGCGGGCGCCCTTCGCCGGCATAGTCGCGGAGATCAACGGCGAGCTGGGCGAGGTGGTGACGCCCTCGCCACCGGGCATCCCCACGCCGCCTGCGGTGGACCTGATCGACGACCAATGTCTCTATGTGGAAGCGCCCATCGACGAAGTGGACGCCGCCCTGGTGCGTCCGGGCATGCCGGTGCGCATCACCCTGGACGCCTTCCGTGGGCGCAGCTTCGAGGGTCGGGTGAGCCGCATCGCGCCCTTCGTGCGTGAGCTGGAAAAGCAGGCGCGCACGGTGGATGTGGAAGTGAAGTTCGAACAGGTTCCGGCGGACCTGATGCTGCTCAGCGGCTACAGCGCCGATGTGGAAATCCTCCTGGCTCAGCGCGCACAGACCCTGCGGGTGCCCACGGAAAGCCTGCTGGAAGGCGGCAAGGTGCTGCGTTACGACCCGAGCAACGGCCACCTGCGGGAGCAGAAGGTGGAAATCGGCCTGGCCAACTGGCGCTGGAGCGAGGTGAAGGGCGGGCTGGTCGCTGGCGATCGCATCCTGCCCAGCCTGCAGCATGAGGGCCTGGCCGACGGCAGCGTGGTCAGCCCCAGTGCCGGTTCCACAGAGGCGGCGCCATGATTCTCATGCACCAGGTCAGCCGCTGCTTCCAGTTGGGGCAGGAGCGGGTGCGCGGCGTCGACCATCTCGACCTGGACGTGGCCGATGGCGAGTACCTGGCCATTACCGGCGCGTCCGGTTCGGGCAAGTCCACCCTGCTGAATATCCTCGGGCTGCTGGATGCGCCGGACAGCGGCGAATTCTGGCTGGACGAGGAGCCCACCGCCTGCCTCGACGAAGCGCGCCGTGCGGCCCTGCGCAGCCGGTTGATCGGCTTCGTGTTCCAGTCCTTCCACCTGATTCCGCGCCTGACCGCGCTGGAGAACATCGAGCTTCCCATGCTGCTGGCCGGTATCGAGCCCGCCGAGCGTCACCGCCGCAGCCTGCAACTGGCTGAACGCCTCGGCCTGGCCGAGCGGCTGCGGCATCATCCGGCCGAGCTGTCCGGCGGCCAGCGCCAGCGGGTCGCTATCGCCCGCGCCATGGTGATGCGGCCGCGCCTGCTGCTGGCCGATGAACCGACTGGCAACCTCGACAGCCAGTCCGGCGCCGAGGTGGTGGAGCTGCTTGAGGAGCTGAACGCCGAGGGCCTGACCCTGATCCTCGTCACCCACGACGCCCAGCACGCCGCCCGCGCCCATCGCCAGATCCAGATGCGCGACGGCTGCATCCTCAGCGACCGGCGCCAGGGGGCGCTGCACTGATGGACCCGCTGGACGCCTGTCGCTTCTGGTTCGGCGCGATGCGCGGGCATGGATCGCGCAGCGCCATGCTCCTGCTGGCGATGGCCGTGGGGGTGTTTTTCGTGACCCTGCTGGGCGGCCTGGGGGAGGGCGCGCGGGCCTACGTGCTGGGGGAGTTCTCCCTGCTCGGGCGCGACATTCTCATTGTCCTGCCAGGCCGCAATGAAACCACAGGTGGCATGCCGCCCATCACCGGTATGGCGCCCCGGCCCCTTACCCAGGCGGATGCCGCCGCCCTCGGCCGCCTGCCGGCGGTGCACCGCGTGGCGCCGCTGCATGCCGGCCAGGTGGAAATCAGCCACGACAACCGCAATCGCGAGGCCCTGACCCTGGGCACCACCCGCGATTTTTTCGCCATCCGCCAACTGCGCCTCGCCCAGGGGCAACCGCTGCCGGTGCTGGAACTGGGGCAGGGGGGCGAGGTTTGCGTGATCGGCAGCCGCCTGCGTCAGGAGTTGTTCGGCAGTGCCCCGGTCCTGGGCCAGTGGCTGCGGGCCGGCGACCGGCGCTTCCGGGTGATCGGGGTGCTGGACGAGCGGGGCGAATCCCTGGGGATGGATTTCTCGGAGGCGCTGATCGTCCCGGTGGCCAGTGCCGAGGCGCTGTTCAATCGTGAGGCACTGTTCCGCGTGTTCGTCGAAGCCCGTGGCCCCAGTTATCTCGAAAGTGCGCGGCGGCAGGTCCTGGCGACCCTGACCGAGCGCCACCAGGGCGAGGAAGACGTCACCCTGCTCAGCCAGGACTCCATGCTCGCGGCCTTCGACGGCATCCTCAATGGGCTGACGCTGGCCTTGGCCGGCATCGCGGCCATCAGCCTGTTGGTGGCCGGCATCCTGATCATGAATGTCACCTGGATCGCCGTGCTGCAACGCACCGCCGAGATCGGCCTGCTCAAGGCGGTGGGCGCCAGCTCGGCGCAGGTGCGGCTGCTGTTCCTCGGCGAAGCGGCGCTGCTGGCGTTGCTGGGAGCCGGTACCGGATTGGCGCTGGGTGAGTTGCTGCTCTGGGTCGGACGGCTGGCCACCGACCTGCCGCTGCATGCGCCCTGGTGGGCGCGCTTGGGCGCGCCGTCGCTGGCGGTGGCGGCGGCATTGTTGTTCGCCTGGCTGCCGGCCCGGCACGCTGCGGCCCAGGTGCCGGTGCAGGCGTTGCAGCCGCAAGGGAGTCATTGATGCGCTGGCGCGATGGCTTCGGCCTGTGCGGCTCGGCGCTCTCCAGCCAGCCTCTGCGCAGCTTGCTGACCCTGCTCGGCGTGGCCATCGGCATCGCCGCCGTGGCACTGCTCACCGCCATGGGCGAGGGTATGCGCAACCGCGTGCTGGACAGCTTCGCCCAGTTCGGTACGCGGGTCGTCACGGTGCGTCCGGGCACCCTGCCCACGGGCGGCATCGGCGGCATTCTCGCCAGCGCGCGGCCGTTGACCATCGCCGATGCCGACGCCCTGGGTCGTCTGCCCCACGCCGAAGCCGTGGTGCCGATCATCCAGGGCAATGGCGATATCCAGGCGGAAGGCCGACAGCGGCGTGTGGACATCCTCGGCACCGGCTCCCAACTGGCGGAGGCCTGGCGCGTGCACATGGCCCTGGGGCAGTTCCTGCCGCCCTCGCGGGACGGCCGTACGCCACCCTATGCAGTGCTCGGTGCGAAGCTGGCGACGGAACTGTTCGGTGCGGCCAGCCCAGTGGGCCAGCGGGTGCGGGTGGGTGGCATGAGCTTCCGGGTGATCGGGGTGATGGCGAGCAAGGGCAACCTGCTGGGCTTCGACCTCGACGACATCGCCTACATCCCGGTGGACTGGGCGGAGAGCCTGTTCAACCGCGAGGGCCTGGTGAAGATCCACGTGCTGTTCGACGACAGCGTGCCGGCCGCCCCCTTCGCCGACGCGGTGCGCCAGTTGCTGGTGGAGCGCCACGGCCGTGAGGACTTCCGCATGACCTCCCAGGGCGACCTGCTGGGCAGCCTGAATCGCATCCTTGCCACCATCACCCTCGGTGTTGCGGCGCTCGGCGGGATCTCCCTGTTCGTGGGGGCGGTGGGCATCCTTACCATCATGACCACCACCGTTGGCGAACGGACCGCCGAGATCGGCCTGCTCCGCGCCGTCGGCGCCGCGCCGCGCCAGGTGCTGGCGCTGTTCCTCGCCGAGGCGACCCTGCTGTCGCTGCTGGGCGGGGTGCTGGGGCTGGTGATGGTGGGCGTCCTGCTTGGGCTGCTGCACCTGATGCTGCCCGGGCTGCCGCTGAGCCTGAGCCCGCCGCTGGTGCTGCTGGCGCTGCTGCTGTCAGTGCTGGTGGGGATGGGCGCGGGCCTGGCGCCGGCCCGTCGCGCGGCGAGATTGCATCCAGTGGATGCCTTGCGTCTGGAATGAAGGCCGGGCGGTGTTTCGGCTGGCCGTGGGAGCGAATTCATTCGCGATTGAAATCGCTCCCACAAGGTGTCCGCCAATGAAAAAGGGCCGCTGATGCGGCCCTTTGTGCGATGGCTTCAGCCCCGGCGCGGCGGGACCGGGCGGGTGCGGCCGCTGCCGTCGATGGCGACGAAGACGAACACCGCCTCGGTGACCTTGCGCCATTCGCTGGAGAGCGGGTCGTCGCTCCAGACTTCGACCAGCATCTGGATCGAGCTGCGGCCGATTTCCAGGGTCTGGGTATAGAAGGAGAGCTGGGCGCCCACGGCCACCGGAACCAGGAAGGCCATGCGGTCGATGGCCACGGTGGCCACGCGGCCTGCGGCCACCTTGCTGGCCATGGCGGTGCCGGCCAGGTCCATCTGGGAAACCAGCCAGCCACCGTAGATGTCGCCAAAGCCGTTGGTTTCCCGCGGGAGCGCGGTGATTTGCAGGGCGAGGTCGCCTTGCGGGGTGAGGTTCTCTTCTTCTTCGATATCGATCATGCCGGAACTGCCTGTTTCGTGTGTGGCGCCAATGCCGGAGAGGGGTGGGCCCTTCTCCTTCCCAATGCGCCAGCCGACCCACTGCATGCCGACCTGCGCTGAACAGCGCGCAGTATATAGCCATGAGGTGGCGCCAGACGACCGCTGTGACGCGCCAGAGGCGGTTTTGTGGCTCGGACTGTGTACATTTGGTCGTTTTTGATATGTTGCCTGGCGATTTGCCGCCCAAGCAGCGGTAAACGCTCCGCACCCCCAGACGAGAATCTCCCCACATGTCTTCCGTGCTCGCCTCCGAGGCGTCCGCCTCGCGTCCGCTGACCCGCAGCGACTACAAGACCCTGTCGCTCTCTGCCCTCGGCGGCGCGCTGGAGTTCTACGACTTCATCATCTTTGTGTTCTTCGCCGCCGTGGTGGGCAAGCTGTTCTTCCCTGCCGAGATGCCGGAATGGCTGCGCCAGCTGCAGACCTTCGGCATCTTCGCCGCCGGCTACCTGGCGCGCCCTCTGGGCGGCATCGTCATGGCGCACTTCGGCGACCTGCTGGGGCGCAAGCGGATGTTCACCCTGAGCATTTTCCTGATGGCGATCCCGACCCTGGTGATGGGCCTGCTGCCCACCTATGAGCAGATCGGCATCTGGGCCCCGCTGGCGCTGCTGCTGATGCGTGTGGTGCAGGGCGCTGCGATCGGCGGTGAGGTTCCGGGTGCCTGGGTCTTCGTTGCCGAGCATGTGCCGTCCCGCTATGTGGGCTATGCCTGCGGCACCCTGACCTCCGGTCTGACCGCGGGCATCCTCCTGGGCTCGCTGATGGCCACCCTGATCAACACCATCTACACCCCTGCCGAGGTACTGGACTGGGCCTGGCGTCTGCCATTCCTGGTGGGCGGGGTCTTCGGTCTGTTCGCCATGTACCTGCGCCGCTGGCTGCACGAGACACCGGTGTTCGCCGAGATGCAGCAGCGCAAGGCGCTGGCGGCAGAGGTCCCGCTGAAGACCGTGCTGCGCGAGCATCGTGGCGCCGTGGTGCTGTCCATGCTGCTGACCTGGGTGCTGTCGGCGGGCATCGTTGTCGTGATCCTGATGACCCCGACCCTGTTGCAGACCGTCTACGGCTTCGAGGCGGCTACCGCGCTCAAGGCCAACAGCCTGGCCATTGTGCTGTTGTCCATCGGCTGCGTGGCCTCCGGCGCCATCGCCGACCGCATCGGCGCGGGCCGCACTTTCCTGGTGGGCGGCCTGTTGCTGGCGATCAGCTCCTGGACCTTCTACACCAGCCTCAAGGCCCATCCGGATTGGCTGTTCCCGCTCTACGCGGCGACCGGTCTGTTCGTCGGCACCATCGGCGCCGTGCCCTATGTGATGGTCAAGGCGTTCCCGCCGGTGGTGCGTTTCTCCGGCCTGTCGTTCTCCTACAACCTGGCGTACGCCATCTTCGGTGGCCTGACGCCGATGGTGGTGTCGCTGCTGCTGAAGTGGGACAGCCTCGGCCCCGCCTATTACGTGGCGGCGCTGTGTGGCGTGGCGGTGTTGATCGGGTTGTTCCTGATCGCGAAGAAGCGCTGAGTTTCCTCCCGCCCCTCACCCCAACCCTCTCCCGGAGGGAGAGGGGGCTGACCGTGCAGGATGGTCAATGCGTGCCAGGCGTGATTCACCCCTCTCCCCTTGGGAGAGGGGCTGGGGGGGGTACAGACCGGATAGATCCTTTACAGGTTGGACCGGACACATCCTTTACAGGTAATTCGCATGGCAGGAGGTAGCTGCCATGCCCTGGAAAAGAGTGTCGCCCATGGACCAACGTATCGAGCTGATCCACGCCTGGAGCAGCGGTGACTACAGCAAGAGCGAGCTGGCGCGCAGCTATGGCATCAGCCGGCCGACGCTCGACAAGTGGCTGCAGCGCTATGCGGAACACGGTGAGGCTGGCCTTCTGGAGCAGTCCCGGCGACCGCTCAGCAGCCCGCAACAGACCGCGACGGCGCTGATTGAGCGGTTGATCGAAGAGAAGCTGCGGCATCTGGATTGGGGGCCGAAGAAGCTGCTGGTGCGTCTGCGCAAGCAGGATCCGGAATTGCCCTGGCCAGCCCCTAGCACAGCGGGAGAATGGTTGAAACGGGCAGGGTTGGTGCAGTCGCGCCGACGTCCGCGGAGCACCCCGGCGTCCGTCACGCCCTTGCGCGCCGGCCTGCAGCCTAACCACGTCTGGTGTGCTGATTTCAAGGGGCAGTTTCGGACCGGGGATGGTCGCTGGTGCTATCCCTTGACCCTGACCGATCAGGCCAGCCGGTATCTGCTGTGCTGCCGGGGCTTGCCGCGTCCCGGCGGCGGGCTGAGTCGACCCTGGTTCGAGTGGGCCTTCCGCGAATACGGCCTGCCGGAGGCTATCCGCACGGACAACGGCAGCCCGTTCGCCTCGGTGGGCGTGGGCGGTCTCTCGCGCTTGGCGGTGTGGTGGATTCACCTGGGTATTCACCCGGAGCGCATCGCGCCGGGCCGTCCCGATCAGAATGGCCGACACGAGCGGATGCACCGCAGCCTGAAAGCGGCCGTCCTGAAGCCCCCCGCTCCCAATCTGGCCCAGCAGCAGATGGCGTTTGAACGGTTCCGCCAGGAGTTCAACACCATACGGCCGCATGAAGGACTCGGGATGGCGGTCCCGGCCGAGCGCTATGGGCCCTCGCCGCGCCCCTATCCGGCCCGTCTACCGGCGATCGAGTACCCGACAGGGCTGCAACTCCGGCGGGTGCACAGCAACGGTTGCATCAAGTGGCAAGGGCGCTCGGTGTTTCTGTCCGAGGCCCTGATCGACGAGTGGGTCGCGCTACGCGAAGTCGAGACGGATGTGTGGGAGCTGCGCTTCGGCCAGTATCCCTTAGGCCGGCTTGGACCTGGCTCCTCCCAGGTCCAACGCCTATCGGTGTAAAGGATGTCCCCGGTTCAATATGTAAAGGATGTCTGGCTCTACAG
>NZ_SSOH01000030.1:0-125169 GCF_029873155.1 Pseudomonas sp. BN515
TGCGCTTCCGATCCGATTCACTCTTCTCGTCAGCGGGAGGCGCATTCTACAGCGTTCAAACTCGCTGTCAACACCTCCGATTCAGCTTCATTCGTCAGTGACGAACTGTTTGAAGCGAACCCTTCCAGCACCCTCTCCAAACATTTAACTCATTGATCTACAAGGAGTTTTGCTTGGCGACTGCGCCGGAAGTGGGGCGCATTATAGGGATGCAAAATCTGCCGTCAACACTAAATTGATACTTTTTTGTCATCCCGCCTGAATAGCGCGAAAACCCTAGTCAGGTAGCGCTCCACGATTGGAACTCGCAACAGCAGCAACCCAATACCTGTAACGGCATAGCCGGACCATTCGGCCATATCCGCTCGCACAACCCAGAGCATATGCAGTAGAGCAATCGCCAGAATCGCATATACCAGCCGATGCAATTGCTTCCAGCGCTTACCCAGGCGCCGGATGCTGAAGCGGTTGGACGTTACCGCCAGTGCCAGCAACCCACAGAACCCAAGGGCGCCTACGAATATGTAGGGACGCTTGCCCAGGTCAATCAGTAATTGCTGCATATCCAAGCCGAGCAGGAACACGGCATACCCCGTGATATGCAGCACCACATAAGTGAAGCACCAAAGCCCCACTTGCCTGCGCACCGCAATCCAGCCTCCCCAGCCAGTCAGCTTCTGCAGCGGCGTCATGGACAGGGTGATGAGCAGCAACCAGAGCGCTCCCAGCCCCAGACGATCTACAAGAACCTTGCCCGGGTCCGGCCCAAGGGCAAATATCCAGGCTTGATAGAACCACAGACCGACCGGGATCGGCGCCACGAGGAACACGAACAGTCTCCAGAGTCTGAACCGCATCAGTAGTACTTCCTCAGATCCAGCCCGGCATAGAGGCTGGCCACTTCGTCATAGCCGTTGAACATACGCGTCGGCACGATATTCGGGCTGAACAGGCCACTGGGGAGGCGCCGCTCATGGGCCTGGCTCCAGCGGGGATGGTCCACCTCAGGATTGACGTTCGAATAGAAGCCATATTCCTCAGGGGCGATGGATTGCCATGTCGTGGGTGGCTGCTCACTGACCAGGCTGATTCGCACGATGGACTTGATGCCCTTGAAACCATACTTCCAGGGCACCACCAGGCGCAACGGCGCTCCGTTCTGGTTCGGCAGCACGCGACCATACATACCCACGGCAAGAATCGTCAGCGGATGCATGGCCTCGTCCAGCCTCAGCCCTTCCACATAAGGCCAATCGATCAGGGAGAACCCGGACCGCACACCAGCCATCTCTTCCGGCGCAAGGCGGGTCTCGAAGCTGACGTACTTGGCTTTGCTCGTAGGCTCCACTCGCTTGAGCAATTCAGCCAAGGGGAAACCCAGCCAGGGAATGACCATGGACCAGGCCTCGACACAACGCAGCCTGTAGATGCGCTCTTCAAGCCCGTGTGGCCGGACCAGATCCTCTACTGAATAAGTGCCCGGCTTGCCCACTTCTCCATCGATTCGCACCGTCCAGGGTTCGACCTGCATCTTCTCCGCATAACGCGCCGGGTCGCCCTTGTTAGTCCCGAACTCGTAGAAGTTGTTGTAGTGGGTCGCGTCCTGAAACGGGGTGGTCGACTCGTTCCCCGGCGTTACCGCCTGCCATCGGGTACTGGCGAGCTTCTCACTGAACCACGTTGGCGCCGGCGCTGGCTCAACATCCGGATAGGCCGATGCATCCTGGGCACGGCCAGGCATCGCAGCCATGGCCGCCAGGGCACCGGCCGCACCAAGCAGCTGGCGACGGGAGAGGTAGATGGACTCGGAGGTGACTTCGCTCTCGCGACACGCGGAGGAAGAGGGAATCTGGATCAGCATGGCGGCTCCGCAACTTGGGCAGGGATGCCCAGTAGACTGCGGAGCCGCGAGGAAATTACATCACTCGACCTGCTTGCGGCGACGCAGTTGGAGCAAGTATTGCACCGGGCCGGAAGCGGCGTAAGCCAGGAAGATCAGCAGAAGGATGCGCGGCGGGTCGCTGAACACTACAGCGAAGACCAGCACGACCACGAGAATGGCCACGAAGGGCACACGTCCTTTCAGGTCCAGGTCCTTGAAGCTGTAGAACTTGATGTTGCTGACCATCAGCATGCCAGCCAGGGCGACCAGCAGGGCAACGATGAACGACATGTTCGAGCCCTTGATACCGAAGTCGCTGAATGCCCAGACGGTACCGGCCACTACGCCTGCCGCAGCCGGACTGGCAAGACCGATGAAGTAGCGCTTGTCCACCTTGCCAATTTGGGTATTGAAACGCGCCAGACGCAGCGCCGCGCCGGCCACATAGATGAAGGCAACCGTCAGACCGACGCTCCCCAGCCCACTCAAGGCCCATTCAAAAGCCAGCAATGCCGGCGCAACACCGAAGGCGACCATGTCCGACAGCGAGTCGTACTCGGCACCGAAAGCACTCTGGGTATTGGTGAGTCGCGCAACGCGGCCATCGAGGCTATCCAGCACCATGGCGACGAAAACGGTAGCGGCAGCCACCGAGAAGTTGCCGTTCATGGCATTGACGATGGCGTAGAAGCCGGCGAACAGGTTGGCGGTGGTGAAGAGATTGGGCAGCAGATAGATACCGCGGTGGCGAACCTTGCGCCCATCGGCGTCCTGCCCTTCCTCGACATGCTCGTCGATGGGCAGCAGGCTCTCGCCCTCGGTGGGCTGATTCGGCTCTTCGGGACGTTCACTCATGAACTACATCCTTGCAACGAATACGGTTTGTGGTGGGCGACACGCGGGATGCAGCGCCCGGCAAACAGGCTTTATACCAGAACCCTATCGCCATAACGAAAGAACGCGGCCAAGGCCGCGTTCTTTCTGGATCGGAAAAGACCTTAGTTCTTGGTCTTGTCGACGATCTTGTTGGCGGAGATCCACGGCATCATCGCGCGCAGACGCTCGCCAACCTGCTCGATCGGGTGAGCAGCGTTGTTGCGGCGGTAGGCGGTCATCGAAGCGTAGTTCGAAGCACCTTCCTGAATGAACATCTTGGCGTATTCGCCGTCCTGGATGCGCTTCAGAGCGTTACGCATGGCCTGACGGGATTCGGCGTTGATGACTTCCGGACCGGTTACGTACTCACCGTACTCGGCGTTGTTGGAGATCGAGTAGTTCATGTTGGCGATGCCGCCTTCGTACATGAGGTCGACGATCAGCTTCAGCTCGTGCAGGCACTCGAAGTAGGCCATTTCCGGCGCGTAGCCAGCTTCGACCAGGGTTTCGAAACCGGCTTTCACCAGCTCAACGCAACCGCCGCACAGAACAGCCTGCTCACCGAACAGGTCGGTTTCGGTTTCGTCCTTGAAGGTGGTTTCGATGATGCCGGTACGGCCGCCGCCCACGCCGCAGGCGTAGGACAGGGCTACGTTCTTGGCGTTGCCGGAAGCGTCCTGGTAAATAGCTACCAGGTCAGGGATGCCGCCGCCCTTTACGAACTCGGAGCGAACGGTGTGGCCCGGAGCTTTCGGCGCGATCATGATCACATCGAGGTCAGCGCGCGGTACGACCTGGTTGTAGTGGATGGCGAAGCCGTGGGCGAAGGCCAGGGTGGCACCCTTCTTCAGGTTCGGCTCGACTTCTTCCTTGTACAGCTTGGACTGGAACTCGTCCGGAGTCAGGATCATTACCAGGTCAGCAGCAGCAACGGCTTCCGGCACGCTCTTGACGGTCAGGCCATGGGCCTGGGCCTTGGCAACGGTGGCGGAACCCGGGCGCAGGCCAACGGTCACGTCCACACCGGAATCTTTCAGGTTGCACGCGTGGGCGTGGCCCTGGGAACCGTAACCGATGATGGCAACTTTCTTGCCCTGGATGATCGAGAGGTCACAGTCTTTGTCGTAATAAACTTTCATGTTCTTGACTCTTATAACGAAAGGGATGGGGTGCGCACACCGCGACAAGGGCACATTAAGCGATCTGCTCCATTGCGTAAAATGATATATTCGCAACGCAATGTGCCGATATGAGAAACGCTCGTGGACAGCCACTCCCTCAAGCTCTTTCTTTCCCTGGCAGACAACCTGCACTTCGGCAAAACCAGCCGTGAGCAGCATGTCAGCCCCTCCGCGCTCAGTCGCAGCATCAAGCAACTCGAGGACGAACTCGGCGCACCACTGTTCGTGCGCGACAGTCGCTCGGTTCAGCTGACCCGCGAGGGGCAGCAGTTCCGCGAATACGCGAGCGAGGCCATGAACGGCTGGCATGCCATCCGCCAACGACTCATGCAGGACCAATTGGACCTGAACGGCGAACTCTCCCTCTATTGCTCGGTGACGGCGAGCTACAGCTTCCTCTACGACATCCTGAGCAGCTTCCGCCTGGACTACCCCCGCATCGAAATGAAGCTGCACACCGGCGACCCCGCAAAGGCCGTCGAGCGGGTGCAGCAGGGGCTGGAGGATCTTGCCATCGGTGCCCGACCCGACAACCTGCCAGCCGGCGTCGAATTCCAGTCGATTACCCGCTCGGAGCTGCGCTTCATCGGCCCACAGTCACCTCAACTGCTGACCGAAGAACAACGGAGGCAGCCCACGGCGCAGAGCTGGAAGGACGTACCAATGATTCTCTCGGAAGAAGGCCTTGCCCGGACCCGGACCGACCGCTGGCTGAAAAGCCACGGCATCAAGCCGCGCATCTATGCCCAGGTGAGCGGCAACGAGGCCATCGTCAGCATGGTGAGCCTGGGGTTCGGTATTGGCGTAGTTCCGCAAATCGTGCTCGACAACAGCCCACTGACCGCACGCATTCGAATCTACGATATCCAGCCGCCATTGGCCCCCTACGACATCGGTCTGTTCGCCCTGGAAAAACGCCTCAAGGACCCGCTGATCGCAGCATTCTGGAATCGCCGCCAGTAAAATCCAGGCAATAAAAAACCCCGCACCAGGCGGGGTTTTTCATGACTGCGATCAGATAGTCAGCACTTTGTCGCCACGGGAAATCCCGGTGACGCCACTGCGTACAGTTTCCAGGATCGAGCTGGTGCCGATGGCCTGGATGAAGCTGTCCAGCTTGTCGCTAGTGCCCGCCAGCTGGATCGTATAGACGCTGGAAGTCACGTCGACGATCTGGCCGCGGAAGATGTCGGTGGTGCGCTTGACCTCGGCGCGCTGGGCGCCGGTGGCCTTCACTTTGACCAGCATCAGTTCACGCTCGATGTGAGCGCTCTCCGACAGGTTCACCAGCTTCACCACTTCGATCAGCTTGTTGAGGTTCTTGGTGATCTGCTCGATCACTTCATCGTGGCCGATGGTGGTCAGCGTCAGACGCGACAGGGTCGGGTCCTCGGTCGGAGCCACGGTCAGGCTTTCGATGTTGTAGTTGCGCTGAGAGAACAGGCCGACGACGCGGGACAGTGCGCCCGGCTCGTTTTCCAGCAGCAGGGAAATGATGTGTCGCATGTTCAGGTCCGCTCCGTCTTGCTCAGCCACATGTCGCGCATGGCGCCATCCCGAATCTGCATCGGGTAGACGTGTTCGCTGGAGTCGACCTGGATATCGAGGAACACCAGACGGTTCTTCAGCGAGAACGCCTCTTCCATCTTCGCCTTCAGATCCTTCGGATCGGTCACGCGAATGCCAACGTGGCCATAGGCCTCGGCCAGCTTGACGAAATCAGGCAGCGATTCCATGTAGGAGTGCGAGTAACGGCTGTTGTACTGCATGTCCTGCCATTGGCGGACCATGCCCAGCGCACCGTTGTTCAGGTTGATGATCTTCACCGGCAGGTCGTACTGGAGGCAGGTGGACAGCTCCTGGATGTTCATCTGGATACTGCCCTCGCCGGTCACGCAAGCGACGTCGACTTCCGGGAAGCTCAGCTTGATGCCCATAGCCGCGGGGAAACCGAAGCCCATGGTGCCCAGGCCGCCGGAGTTGATCCAGCGATTGGGCTTGTTGAAGCGGTAGTACTGCGCCGCGAACATCTGGTGCTGACCCACGTCGGAGGTGATGTAGGCATCGCCCTTGGTCACTTCCCAGAGGGTCTCGATCACGCTCTGCGGTTTGATGATGCTGCCGTCGCCCTTGTCGTAGGGGAACAGGTCGCCACCAGCGCGCCACTCATCGATCTGCTTCCACCAGGCCGCGACGGTTTCCTTGTTCGGTGTCTCGCCGATTTCCTTGAGGATGGCGACCATCTCGGACAGCACGCTGTCTACCGGGCCAACGATCGGGATGTCGGCCTTGATGGTCTTGGAGATCGACGCGGGGTCGATGTCGATGTGGATGATCTTGGCGTTCGGGCAGAACTTGGCAGCGCCGTTGATGACGCGGTCATCGAAGCGTGCGCCGACGGCCAGTATGACGTCGCAATGGTGCATCGCCAGGTTGGCGGTGTAGCTGCCGTGCATGCCGAGCATGCCGACGAACTGGCGATCAGTGCCCGGGAAGGCGCCAAGGCCCATCAGGGTGTTGGTGACCGGCAGGTTGAGCATCTTGGCCAGCTCGGTGAGCTGCTCGGATGCGTTGCCCATGATCACGCCACCACCGGAGTACATGATCGGACGCTTGGCGGCCAGCAGCATCTCGGCGGCCTTGCGGATCTGACCGGAGTGGCCACGGACCGCAGGGCTGTAAGAACGCAGCTTGACCTTCTTCGGGTAGCTGTATTCGAACTTCTGGGTCGGGTCGCCCATGTCCTTCGGAATGTCGACGACAACCGGGCCGGGACGGCCGGACTGGGCGATGTAGAACGCCTTCTTGATCACCTCGGGGATTTCCGAGGGATGTTTGATGATGAAGCTGTGCTTCACGATCGGGCGGGAGATACCGACCATGTCGGTTTCCTGGAAGGCATCGGTGCCGACCATGTTGCTCGGCACCTGGCCGGACAGGATCACCATCGGAATGGAGTCCATGTAGGCGGTGGCGATGCCGGTAACGGCGTTGGTCGCACCCGGACCGGACGTCACCAGCACAACACCGGGTTTGCCGGTGGCGCGGGCGTAGCCGTCAGCCATATGGGTAGCAGCCTGTTCATGACGGACCAGGATATGGGTCACTTCATTTTCTTTGAACAGGGCATCGTAGATATGCAGGAGGGCACCACCCGGGTACCCATAGATGTACTTAACGCCTTCGTCACGCAGCGAGCGGACGACCATTTCAGCGCCAGATAAAAGCTCCACGTTTTTCACCTCTAGAACGCCAGATAACCGCCCGCGACCGGACAGCCTGATTAGGTTTGCCTGCAATCAGCGCGTGAGCGACTGGTGGTCGCCGACTACGTCAGCTACTGACTGAACAAGCATCGGGTCGGCCCCTGAGAGTTGTTGCGGGGCTTTCCCACCCAGCGCGAGGTAACGCGTTGCGGGTGTTACAGGTCGGCGCGGGTGTGCACCTCATCGTCTACTACAGCTTCCGACTTGCGGCCGGCCCACTGGAATAGCGAACCCTGGATTCTTCGGATAAGCACGAGACAAGTCAAGTAATCCGTTGAGGAATCTTGCATGGATTGCTGTGACGCGACGCAGGATCAAGGTCGCCGGCTTTTGGTTATAGTTAGCCGAGGACTCACCGCCACTTGAAGGAAACAGCATGCATCGCATGATTTTCGCCGGCAGCCTGTTGCTGGCACTGGCCACGTCTGCCATGGCCGGCCAAGTCTACAAATGGGTCGATGCCCAGGGCGTTACCCACTTCGGCGCGCAGCCGCCAGACGGCCAGCAAGCCACGAGCGTGAATACTTCGGTACCGAAGCCGCGCCCCAGCCTGCCGCTCCTGGACAGTGAGATTCAACAGCAGCAGGCACCGCAATCCGAGAGCCAGCCGGTAGGCGACCAGAAAGCCATCGACGAAAAAGTGAAGGCGGAAGTTGCAACTCAGGAAGCGGAGCGCCGCAAGTACTGCGACAGCATCCGTACCAACCTGGCGCAGTTGCAGAACAACCCGCGACTGCGCACAGAAGTGAACGGTGAAATGCGCCGCCTGAGCGAAGAAGAGCGGCAGTCCCGAATCAAGGATGCCGAAAAGGCGATCAGCGAGAACTGCAACTGAGGCGTCGCCTCAGTTCGCCCCGCCTATCAACCGGTCGAACGCTCCCAGGGCGTCGAGCAGCCTGCCCGCTTCGGTCAGCCGCTCCCGGTAGGCCTCTTCCGCCATGGCACGGATGCCCGACGCGTGAGGCAGCTCCAGGTCGTTCTCCAGGATGACCTTCATACGCGGCAGGAAGATCCACTGCAGCCACTGCTCGAAGGCCAGGGTGTCCACACAGAAAGGCGCCTGGCTGGCTAGGGCATCATCACTGGGCGATACCTCATCCCACCAGCCAAGACTGCGCAGCTCCTGCTCGATGAGCAGGAGTTGGTCGGCGATGTTGACGCAGCGCGGGTCCATTACAGGTTGACCTTGGCTTTATCACGAGCCAGTGCAGCACCGGACGGATCGCCCTGGCGGTCTCGGGAGCGTGCGATCAGATCCCACAAGCTGGCCTGCAGAGCCGGACGGCCGCTGGAGTAAGTCAGCGCGCGACGTGCGAACTGCTCGGCCTGGGCCGCATCGCCCTGGGCCATGCGCACTTCGGCCAGGCGATAAAGCACCTGGGGTTCGCGCGGCGCGATGCGCTGAGCGCGCTCCAGGCTGGCTGCCGCACCATTGAGATCACCGCCCCCCTGCTGTTGCTGAGCAGTGGTCAGCAGCGCCAGAACCGGGCCATCGAGTTGCTCGTCAGCCGCCAGGCCACCCGTGTTGCCGGGAATACCCGTCGGGGCGCTGGGTGCCGGAGCGCTATAGCTCGGCGAGCCGTAGCTGGCACTGGGTGCGCCATAGCTCGGCACGCTGGGTGCGCTCGCTGCCGGACCAGTAGTGATGGGGCCCGGGGTGATCCCACCGCTGGTGATGCTGCCACTGATGGGCGCGCTGGGAGCGGGAGCCGCGATGGGAGCGCCGGAATTGGCGCCAGGCACCATCACCACCACACCGGCGTCCTCGGGAATGCTGCGCGGAGCAGCTGGCGCCGGATTGTAGCCACCGCGGTTGGAACTGCCCTGCTCAAGTTCGGACAAGGGCGCGCCGGAATCGACCACGGGAATGGCGCCCCGCTGCGGGGAGGCGCAACCGGCCAGCAGAGCGGCTGCCGCAAGGGCGGGAATCCAGGCTTTACTCACGTTTCATCCTCTCGGTTCATTGCATCCAACCGCGAACCCAGTCCATCACCGAGTCCACGGGAGCTCCCAGGCCGCAAGGTGCGCCCGGGACAGGTTCGCTGCCACGAATGTAGGGCATCTGGACCGCACCGGGGCAGCTCGCATCGGAGCCCTGGCCGCTGTGCGGATCAATCCACGCCTGCACCACGTTGTCCGGCATCGGCATGTCCAGCGGCAGCGGGTCAGCCTTGCGCATGAAGGCGGTCCAGACCTGCAGCGCGCCGGTTGCCCCGGTCAGCGGCGTCTTGCCGTTATCATCGCGCCCCAGCCAGACCACCGCCAGCAGATCCTGGCTGAAGCCGGCAAACCAGCTGTCCCGCGAATCGTTGGTGGTACCGGTCTTGCCCGCCAGGGTCAGGGACGACGGCAACTGGCTGTACACCGACCGCGCAGTGCCTTCGCGCATCACACGCTGCATCGCGTTCTGCACCAGGTAGATGGCGCCCGGATCGAAGCGTTGCTGAATCTGGAAGGGGTAGCGCTTGAGCGGTTCACCCTCGGCCGTCAGCACACTGCGAATTGCCCGAAGCGGTGTGTTGAATCCGCCGTTGGCCAGGGTCTGGTACATGGTCGCCACTTCCATCGGGCTCAGCGCACCTGCACCGAGGAGCATCGAGGGGTAAGCCGGCCACTCGCGGGAAACACCCAGCCTCTCGAGGGTTTTGAGCACATTGGGTACGCCCAGTTCCAGACCGAGCTTGGCAGTCGACAGGTTGTAGGAGTTCGCCAGCCCCTGGTACAGGTAGATGGTGCCGTGGGCGCGGCGATCATAGTTCTGCGGACGCCATACCTGGCCGTCCTGCCCCTTCACCGAGAAGGGTTCGTCTGCGACCCAACTGGTCAGGGTGTATTGGCTCGGACGCTCGAGGGCGGTGAGGTAGACCGCCGGTTTGATCAGCGAACCAATGGGGCGAACGGCGTCCACCGCACGGTTGAAGCCGGCGAAGCGCGGCTGTCGGCTGCCGATCAGCGCCTGGATTTCGCCGGTTTCCGGGTTGCTTACGACCATGGCCGATTCCACCTGATCGACACCCTTGCGCCCTTCCAGGCGTTTCAGGGTCTCGTTCAGCGAGGTTTCCGCCTTGGACTGCAGGATGGGATCGAAGCTGGTGAAGATGCGCAGACCTTCCTCAGTCAGGTCTTCTTCGCGGTAATCCTCGCGCAACTGGCGCTTAACCAGATCGAGGAAGGCCGGGTAGGAGCTGTCCGCCAGGCTGCCGCGCTTGCTCACGCCGAGGGGCTTTGCCTTGGCTGCGACGGCTTCGGCTGGCGTGATCACGTTCTGCTCGGCGAGCAGATCGATCACCAGGTTGCGACGCTCCAGCGCACGCTCCGGGAATCGGCGGGGGTTGTAGTAGGAGGGCCCCTTGACCATGCCCACCAGCAACGCGATCTGATCTACCTTCAATTCAGCCAGGGGCTGACTGAAGAAGTACTGGCTGGCGAGGCCGAAGCCGTGAATGGCGCGCTGGCCGTCCTGGCCGAGGAATACCTCGTTGAGGTAAGCCTCGAGGATTTCACGCTTGTCGTAATGCAGCTCCAGCAATACCGCCATCATGGCTTCGGTGGCCTTGCGGGAGATGCTGCGCTCGCTGGTCAGGTAGAAGTTCTTCACCAACTGCTGCGTCAGCGTACTGCCGCCCTGGCGCAGTTCACCGGCGGTGGCGTTGACCCAGAACGCACGAGCGATGGACTTGATGGACACGCCGTGGTGATTGAAGAACTCACGGTCTTCGGTCGCCACCAGGGTTTCCACGAGGTAAGCCGGCACCTGATCCAGCTTGATCAGCACACGGTCTTCATGATGAGCGGGATAGAGGCCACCGATCAGCAGGGGTTCCAGGCGCGCAACCGCCAGGTCCGCGCCGCTGGCCTGGTTCAGCCCGGCCACGAAGTCGCCGGAGAAACGCACGCGTACGCGCTGGGCCGGCTCGGCGCCCTCATAGAACTGGAAGCCGCGGGTATTCAGCTCGACGGTACTGCCCGACACCGAAGCGGCACCTGGACCGTTGGAAACGCTTTCGCGCCGATAGCCAAGGGCGTCCAGTTCCTTCAGGAAGTCGTCCTTGGACAGTTTCAGGCCGACGAACAGCTCCAGCGGACGCGCGTAGACCTTGGCCGGCACCGTCCAGCGCTTGCCGGAGAATTTCTCCTGCACCACGGCGTCGAGATAGATGGCGAAACCGGCCAGAATCACCAGGCCTACCAGGCCCAGTTTGAAAGCCCAGCCCAACCATGGGCGAAGGCTGCTGGAACGGCGTTTTGAGCGGGATTTGGGAGAGCGGGGACGTGTCATGGCGGCGCATTATACGCACTTTATCCACAGCCAACAGGCACGCCCTGACGGTTTGCAGGGCGTCGCTCAGAGGCGATAATGCCGGGCTTCCACAGCTACCGAACAAGGAACGCCCGTGAGCCAGTCCCTGATAGCCGCCCTGCAGAACCCCGCCCTCTACCCCCATGCGGTAGACGGGTTCCAGGTGATCGAGACGCACATCTCCTGGGTGCTGCTGACCGGCAGCTACGTATATAAGGTGAAGAAGCCCGTGAACTTCGGCTTCCTCGATTTCACCAACCTCGATGATCGTAAGCACTTCTGCGAGGAGGAGCTGCGCCTCAATCAGCGCCTGACCCGCGGCCTCTACCTCGAAGTCCTGCCGATCACCGGCAGCACCGAGGCCCCGCAGATCGGCGGCGAAGGTCCGGCCATCGAGTACGTACTGAAGATGCGCCAGTTCCCCCAGGAAAACCTGCTCAGCGCCATGCAGGCCCGCGGCGAACTGACCCCCGCTCATATCGACGCCCTCGCCGGGCAGATCGCCAGCTTCCACCTGGCCGCCCCGAAAGTGGCCGTCGAGCACCCGCTGGGCACTCCTGATGCGGTGATGATGCCAGTGCGCCAGAACTTCGAGCAGATCCGCCCGATGCTGAGCGATAAGGCCGACCTGCAACAACTGGACGCCCTGGAAGCCTGGGCCGAAAGCAGCCACGAGCGACTCAAACCGCTGCTGGCGCGCCGCAAGCAGGAAGGCTTCATCCGCGAATGCCACGGTGATATCCACCTGGGCAACGCCACGCTGATCGATGGCGAGGTCGTGATCTTCGACTGCATCGAGTTCAACGAGCCTTTCCGCTTCACCGACGTCTACGCCGATACCGCCTTCATCGCCATGGACCTGGAAGATCGCGGCCTCAAGTCTCTCTCCCGCCGCCTGGTCAGCCAGTACCTGGAGCACACCGGCGACTATGAGGGCCTGGAGCTGCTCAACTTCTACAAGGCCTATCGCGCTCTGGTCCGCGCCAAGATCGCGCTGTTCAGCCTGGCCCACCAGCCCGACGCGGTGCAGAAGGCCGCTACGCTTCGCCAGTACCGCAACTACGCCGGGCTGGCGGAAAGCTACAGCGCCATCCCCTCGCCGTTCCTGGCCATTACCAGTGGCGTATCCGCCTCGGGCAAGAGCCACGTGGCGCTGCGTCTGGTGGAAGCCCTCGGCGCCATCCGCCTGCGTTCGGACGTCGAACGCAAGCGCCTGTTCGGTGAACAGCAGCAAGGTAGCGACGGCCTGCAAAGCGGCATCTATAGCACCGATGCCAGTTCCGCCACCTACGAGCACCTGAACCAGTTGGCGCGTGTCGCCCTGCACGCCGGCTTCCCCGTGGTTATCGACGCCACCTTCCTCAAGCAGGACCAACGCAAGGCCGCACGCCAGGTCGCTGAGGAAACCGGTACGCCGTTCCTGATCCTCGACTGCCATGCACCGGAGGCGGTGATTGAATCCTGGCTGATCCAGCGCCAGGCCGAAGGCAGCGACCCGTCCGACGCCACCATGGAAGTGGTACGCGCTCAACTGGCCAGCCGCGAACCACTGGATGCGAACGAGCAAGCGCAAAGCAAGCGCATCGACACCGATCAGGCCGCCAGCCTCGACGGTCTGGTGGAGCTCATCCGCCAGCATCTGCCGGGCGTCTGACCCTCCTACGCCGCGTCGGGCAACATCCGGCGCGGCTTCTATACTGCCGGCTGAGTCGCCCTCAGCCGTGCAGCAGGATCTTCTCCCTCCAATTGCCGACATCCCCGCCGGCGGTTGGCACCTCTGCCCGAACGAAGCGACCCGCCCTATCGTCAGCAGTGATCGTTATCCGTGCAGGAAGCGCACGAGGATTGAGCGATAGCACAAGGCCACGCACTACGAATGGCCGCTACACTTATCCACAGCCCTGCCCCTCTCGCGCCCAATCCATCGCAAGGAGGCTCGATGAACGACGAACTGCAACACATGAAGAACCTGGGCAAGACTTCAGCACAGTGGCTGCATGCCGTCGGCATCCACAGTGCCTCCGACCTGCGCCGGCTCGGTGCGGTCGGCGCCTACAAGGCTGTTCGGGCCAGGGGCTTCAGGGCCTCGAAAGTACTGCTCTACGCCATCGAGGGGGCCCTTCTGGATATTCACTGGAATGACCTGCCCCCCGGCCACAAGGCAGAGCTGAACCATCAACTGGACACTCCAGGCGCCAACAACAAGAGCTAGCTCACAACCTCCGCCAAGAGAGATTTACGAGCTAGGCGAAGGTCCTTATTGTTTCAGGGACCTTCGTGTGCGACGCCATTCCAGTCAGTTCAAGGAATTTCTGCCATGTACCTACTCGGGGAGCAACCGGCCTACGCCGACCAGCTGATCAACAGACTGCAGAGCATCCCCGGGCAGTTGCTCGACGGGCTGGAACCGAGCGGCCCCGCGCTGCGATTGGAGCAGGTCGAGGACCTGTCGCCGATGCTGCCGGGCAACCAGTTGTTCCTGATCGAGAATGGCCTGATCCACGCCCTAGTCGACGAACGCCCCCTCTTCTATCTGCAGGAAGGCGACCTGATCGGGCTGCGCCAAGGCATCGACCTGCCCTCCTGCCGCTACAGCAGCGACGAACCCATCAGCCTGCTGCCATTCAGCCGCAGTGAAGTGTTCAAGCACATCTATGGCAACGAAAAGCGCCAGGAACTGTTCATCCAGTACCTGGTGGGCCATACCGCCCTGCTGTCGGACGCCGTGGCCCGACTGAAGCAGCCTGACGTTCGTCCCTCTACCGGTTTCCAGCACTTCTCCGCAGGCGAAGAGCTGATTCACCAGGGCGACGAAGCCGACCACGTGTTCATCATCATCGAGGGTCACGCCGAGGCGTACGTCGATGGGCAGAAGGTGGGCGACGTGCAGAAGGACGAGATATTCGGCGCCATGGCCGTGTTCACCCGGGAGCGGCGCAGCGCCACGGTGGTGGCCAGCGAGGCCTGCACCGTGATGGTGATCCCCAAGGAGCAGTTCCTCAGCCTGATGCAGAGCAACCCGCGCATCGCCCACAGCCTCATCGAGAGCATGGCGCGCCGCATCGATCTGCTGAACAAGGAAGTCACCCAGTTGCGCCTGTCGCCCGAGCGGGCCTGACCCCGCCACCAAACCCGATAAAGGAAACCCCGGCACAAGGCCGGGGTTTCTGCTTTCAGGGCATCGCGCGACAGGGCATGAAGAAATTCCCCGAATCAACGCTTGACTTGAAAATGAGAATTGTTATTATTCACGCAACTGGTCGCGAGATCAGCCGGTAAGCTGGGAGACCAAGCAGTCGGGCTCTTCAGATTATCTCCTCATCAGGCTAATCACGGTTTTGGACCCGGCAGTTTGCCGGGTCTTTTTTTGCCCACGATTTCTGATTTCGAACCTCAGCGCGCCGGCGCCATCTGCTTGAGCATGTCGGCGCAATGATCGATGGGCGGAAGCGCCGCGGTGTACCAGACGAAGTCAGCCGCGCCCCGCTCCACCGTCTTGCCCACTTCCGACAGGATCAGTACCGCGCTGCCATCAGATTTGCCAAGGTCCGCCAGATGCAGGGGCACGCCCAGGTCGCGACGCACATGGTAGGCGCCAGCGAACAGCATGGCCGGGCCGGGTGCCGCCAGCAGCCGCTCGGCCATGCGCCGGTCACGTTGCTGCTGCACCGCCAGCATCGCCGGCATCTGGGACTCCGGCAACATTCCGCAGTGGGATTCACGAATCTGTTCCAGCAACGGCCCGCGTACCGCATCGGCGGTGGAGCG
The DNA here is from genome assembly GCF_029873155.1 of Pseudomonas sp. BN515. Classification (NCBI taxonomy): domain Bacteria; kingdom Pseudomonadati; phylum Pseudomonadota; class Gammaproteobacteria; order Pseudomonadales; family Pseudomonadaceae; genus Pseudomonas; species Pseudomonas sp. BN515. The sequence continues at coordinate 15,274 of NZ_SSOH01000030.1, forward strand.
CTTGCCCTGTAACACCGGACGCTCCTTGTAGATGCGCTTTATCTCGCTGCGGTCGAGGTTGGCAGCCAGCAGCGGGTACGGCTGCACCAGCGCATGACGGACGATCGGGCCGTACAGGTCCCAATCCCAGTTCTCCTGCCAGGCCAGCGACTGTGGCAGGTCCGCCGGCAGCGCCCCCTGGCGCACGGCATCCACCTTTGCCTGCTGCTCGGGATCGAGCATTTCCAGCAGCAGGCTGCCCTGGTCGCGACGGGACTCCAGTGCCTCCAGCAACCACAGCTGCAAGGCATGGTGGTCCGGGTTGTCGTGCTGCTCGCCGACCAGCACCCGTGGCTGGACAGCGAGCCGGTCGACCAGTTGCTCCGGCGTCAGTCGTTCGCCGGTGCGCAGGTCACGGATTACGCCCAGGTCCGCGCTATCGCGGCCCTCGGGGCTTTGCCAGGCAGGTACCGACGGCAGGCTCTGGCAGGCGGCCAGCAAGCCACAGATGAAAAGCAGGAAAACGCGCATGAAGGTTCCTTGTTCGATTCAGCGAGCGACGATCAGGGGATGACCCCGCTCCGGATGGCGCTGCACCAGCACCTCCAGGCCGAAAACCGCCTTGAGGGGTTCAGCCTGGAGCACCTGCTCCGGCGAACCCAACAGATGTGGCCGGCCATCGGCGAGCAACAGCAGGCGATCGCAGTAACGCGCCGCGAGGTTCAGGTCATGGAGGATCACCAGCACCGCCACACCGCGATCAGCGAAAGCGCGCACGGCCTGCAAGGTAGTGTGCTGGTGCAATGGATCGAGCGCCGAGGTGGGCTCGTCCAGCAACAGTATCTGTCCCGCACTACCCGGCCAAAGCTGCGCCAGCACCCGCGCCAGATGTACCCGCTGGCGCTCGCCACCGGAGAGCGCCAGATAGCTGCGGCCCGCCAGGTGGCTGGCGTCCGCTGCCTGGAGGGACTCGGCGACCACTTCGGCATCCCGTTCCCGGCCGGTATCGTGAGGCATGCGCCCCATGGCCACGACTTCTTCGACGCGGAACGCGAAGTTCAGGGTTGAGCTTTGCGGCAGCACCGCCAGAAGCCGCGCGCGTTGCGGACCACTCCAGTCGGCCAGCGCCCGTCCATCCAGACTGACCTGCCCGGCTGCCGCCGACACCTCGCCGCAAAGCGCACCGAGCAGTGTGCTCTTGCCCGCGCCATTGGGGCCGAGCACGCCGAGCACTTCCCCGGGCTGCAGCTCCAGATCGACGCCCGCAAGCACCCGCTTGCCACCCCGCAGCACGTCCAGTTGTTCCACGCGCAGCATCAGGGGCGACCTCGCACCAGCAGATAAAGGAAGAACGGCGCACCAATCAGCGCCGTGACGATACCGATGGGCAGTTCGGCCGGCGCCAGCACCAGACGCGCCGCCAGATCCGCCAGCAGCATCAGGCTGGCCCCGGCCAGGGCCGAAGCCGGCAGCAGGACCCGGTGATCCGGCCCGGCGACCAGGCGCACCAGGTGCGGCACCACCAGGCCGATGAAACCGATCAGCCCCGCCGCCGCCACCGCCGCGCCCACGCCGAGCGCCGTGCAGAACACCAATTCACGTTTCAGGCGTTCCACATCGAACCCCAGGTGACGGGCTTCGGATTCGCCCAGCAACAAGGCGTTCAGCGCCTTGGCCCGGCGCGGCAGCCAGAAGACCACGAACAGCGTGACGATCAGCAGCGGCCAGAGCCGCGAATAGCTCGCGCCATTGAGGCTGCCCATGTTCCAGAAGGTCAGGCTGCGCAGGGTGGCGTCGTCGGCGAGGTAGGTGAACAGGCCAATTACCGAGCCGGCCAACGCAGTCAGGGCAATGCCGGCGAGCAACATGGTGGCCACGCTGGTCTGGCCGTCACGACGCCCGAGGCGATAGACCAGCAAGGTCACCCCCAGGCCGCCGGCAAAGGCGCAGACGGACAACAGATAAGGAGCGAACGCATCCGGCAGGCCGCCCAGTGCGGCTCCACCGACAATGGCCGCAGCACCACCCAGGGCGGCGCCACTGGACACGCCTACCAGGCCCGGATCGGCCAGGGGATTGCGGAACAGCCCCTGCATGGCGACGCCGGACAGCGCCAGCACCGCTCCCACCGCCAGCCCGAGCAGGGTGCGCGGCAGGCGGATCTGCCCGAGGATCAGCTCGGCTTGCTCCAGCCCCTCTCCAGAAAACGGCAAGCCAGCCAGCCGTAGCGCCGCGCGAAGGGTCTCGCCCAGCGGCAGGCTCACCGGCCCCAGCGCCAGGGACAGCCAGAGCGCCAGCAGCAGAAGGACGCCCAGGAAGATGAACAGCGGGCGCGAATGAAGGGAAGCAGTCATGGCTGGCTCGGGGCTTTCTCGATCAGGGCCGGAGCCGAAGGATAGAGGCCGGCGGACAGCTCGGCCATGCCGTCAGGCACACGCGGCCCCAGCCCGCCCACCAACAGGGTCGGGTCCAGGCTGAGCAGGCGCCCCTCGCGGGCGGCACGGGTAGCGGCCAGGGCCGGGTTCTGCTTGAGCAACGCCTCGCGCGCGGCGTCACCTTCCAGGCGGCGATCGGCAATGACCACCACATCGGGGTCGAGCGCCGCCAGCGCTTCATTGGAAATGGCCTTGTAGCCCTGGTGATCGGTCAGGTTGTGCCCGCCGGCGCGCTTGATCAGCCAGGCAGCCGCCGTGTCCTTGCCAGCCGCCAGCGGGCTGCTGCCGGAGTGGCCGAGCAGGAACAGTACCCTGGGTGCCTTCTGCGTCTGCTGCACCTTGGCCACCCACTCGGCCTGGCGCTTCAGGCGCTGGCCATACTCGGCGAAGACCTGGTCGGCACGTGCCTCGGCACCGAGCATGGCGCCGATCAGCTTGAGGTTCTTTTCCAGGGTGGGCAGATCAGGGGTGGATGCCAGGCGCTCGATCCGCACCCCGGCCGCGCCGATTTGCGCCAGCACCGGCGGCGGCCCCATCTCTTCGGTCCCGACCAGGATGTCAGGGCGCAGCGTGAGTATGCCTTCCGCCGCCAGCTGTCGCTGGTAGCCAATGCTGGGCAGGGCCTTCAATGACTCGGGGTGCTGGCTGGTGGTATCCACGCCCACCAGCTTGTCCTGCCCGCCGAGGGCAACCACCCATTCACTGACCGAACCGCCGGCGCTGACCCAGCGCTGGGGCAGGGACTCCGCCAGAGCAGCCGGGTGGAAGAACAGAATGCCGGCACAGAGGCTGGCCAGCCTGACCACTAGATGCATCGAAAACAACTCCATCGCTGAATGCGGGAAAGCCAACGCCCTGTGCTGACAGGGCGCGGGCCTGGATAGGGACGCGAATGGTCCCTTGGCGGCTCGAACTCAGAGTGCCGGGGCACTTTCCGCTAGGGCCCGCCAGTCTTCCCGCTCAGGAATACCGGGTTTGCGGGCACCGAACAATTGCACGACGAGCTGACCTTCAGCATCGAACGCTTCCCAACTAGTGATCACTCCATCGGTGCTGGGCTTGCGTACGCGCCACAGCTCGGTCACGCCGGCAGTCTGCAGGTGCAGGTTGAACTCCGGGTCAAGCACGTTGAACCAGGTGTCCAGCCACTTCAGGTTGCTGACGGTACCGCTGTGGATCTGGATGCAATGACGGTTGCCGACGAACACCATGATCGGCACCTCGCGCGCCCCGGCCTCTTCCATCAGGCGCGGCAGTTCGGCGGTATCCAGCTTCTCGGCCCACTGTCTGCCGGCCAGGCGTAGCGCCTGGGTGCGTTCAGCACCGTGCTTCTTCAGCAGGGCGAAGAAGTGGTGGGTGTCCTTCAGCGTTGCCCAGCCTTCACGCAGGGAATCGACATCGATTTCTGCATCGGGACGGATCGGGACGGGGTCAGACTGAGGCCGGAGCTCGAGCTCGTCGCTCTGTTCCTCGGCGCGGAAGCGCTCCACCAGGGGTTCCCAGGCGGCGAGCTCGCTGTCTCCGGTCAAGAACACCTTGTGCACCGCAGTGCCCTGCTGGTCGAAGATCTGGATGCTGCGCAGGATACCGCGCGGGGTTTCCTCGGCCACGGCGAATACGCTGGCCCAGCCGCCCATGAACAGGCGCAGGTCGATATCGGCTGACACCACCAGGCCCATCTGGCCGTTGGCCGCCACGGAGACCTCCCGGTAATAGCCCTTGCGCTCGTGCACGCAATGCTCGTTGCGGGTCAGCGCCATGATGTAACCCAGCTCGCCCAGCGCGGGCAGCAGGCTGGCCCAGTCCGGTCGCAGGCGCACGGTATCGACGCCCAGGCGGCTGGCGGTCAGCTCAGCCTCACTGACGGACAGGTGCTGGGCGGCATCCCGCGCGCGCAGGCGCGGCTGCTCGGAACGCAAGGTTTGCCAGGCCTGGTACAGAGGTGAAACCGGGCTGGGGGTCGAAGATTGCAGGTTCATCTGAAGCTCCTTGTGATTCAGCGACTCGCCGAAAGGGCGAACTCAATGGGGATGTGCACGCGGCTAGGCACAGGCAGGCCGTTCTGGGTTTCAGGGCGGAAGCGCCAGTTGGCGACCGCATCCATGGCCGATCTATCCAGGCTTTCCACGCCAGAGGAGCGAAGCAGCCTCAGCTCCCGCAGATGGCCATCTGCGTCCAGCCGCGCCTCCACCAGGACGAGGCCTTGCTGGTTGCGACGGCGCGCCTGGGCCGGATAGATGGGCGGCTTGGGCGGTGTGAGGAATTCAGGCTCACGACTGAAGACTTCCATGTCCGCCGCCCTGGTCGCCGGCGTACTGGCGAGCGCCGGCGGCTCGCGGTGGCTTGGGACAGCATCGGCAGCCTTCGTTGGCGGCGCACTTGCTGCTTCTCCGGAGCGCGGCTCCACAGGCTCTGCCTTCGCCATCGGGCGGGCAGGCGCGGGCTGCGGCTTACTCGTCACCATGGGCCTGGGCTCGGGTCTCGGCGCCTTCACCGACTGCGCCGGCCTGGCGGCTGGCAACGGGCGCGCCACAGGTTTCGGAGCTGCTCTCGGGACGGGCGCCGGTTCCGGGCTCACCAGTTGAATCAGCATCGCCTCGGGAGCTCGCACGGCCACGCCTGGCTCTGCTCGGAGCCCATGCAGCAGCCAGCCCACACCAAAGTGCAGGGCCAGGACAAGCGCGAAGCTGAGCAGGAAGCGCGGCATCGAGATCGACCAATTATTAATACGAATTCATTTGATTATTATTTGCATTTAACTGTCAACGTCATTATGGTTCTGCGCCGATATCAACCTGCGATCACCAGTAAGACCTGACGGAAAAGCCCCGGAAAAAGCGGACATATCGCTGGAAACGGATGCCAGGACGCCGGAAAGTCTCCGGCGAACCCATGTCGGCTGCTGGTACGCCCTTGTTACCGGGAGCCTCCCCATGGCGCTGCGTCCGCCCTTTGCCCGTCGATCCGGGCTTGCCCTGCTGTTGCTCTGCCCTTCCCTCGCACTGGCCGCCGAAAAGACGGCAACCCAGTTCGACACCATGACGGTGACCGCCACCCGCAGCGAGCAGCGCCTCGACGAGGTGCCGAACACGGTGACCGTGCAATCCGAGCGCGATATCGACCAGAAGAACGTGAACAACATCCGCGACCTGGTGCGCTATGAACCGGGCGTTTCGGTGAGCGGCACCGGCAGCCGATTCGGCCTCTCCGGCTTCACCATTCGCGGCATCGGCGGGAATCGGGTGCTGACCCAGGTGGACGGCGTGTCCGTCCCGGACGCGTTCAACTTCGGCCCGTTCCTCAACGCCCAGCGCAATTACATCGACCCGGACATCGTCAAACAGGTGGAAATCATCCGTGGCCCGGCGTCCTCGCTGTACGGCAGCGACGCCATCGGTGGCGCGGTGAGCTTCCTGACCAAGGATGCCGCCGACTACCTGGATGAAGGTGACGACGCCTATGCCCGCCTCAAGACCGGCTACAGCAGTGCCGACAACAGCTGGCTGCGCAGCGCCACCTTCGCCGCCCGCCAGGGCGTCGTGGATGGCGTGCTCCACCTCGGCCGCCGAACCGGCGACGAAACCGAAACCTTCGGCGGCCGTGGCGGCTTGGGCAGCGGCCGCGAGGAAGCCAACCCGCAGGACTTCACCACCGACAACATGCTGGCCAAGATCGGCTGGAACTACGCCGGCAACGACCGCCTGCAACTGACCTACGAGCGCTTCCAGGACGACGTCGATACCCGCGTGCTGAGCGAGGCCTCCAGCCTGACCTCCACTTCCCTCGGCGGCGGCATGTTCAGCAATGCCCTGATCGCCGCCAGCAACGCCAAGGACAGCACCGATCGCGAACGCATCAGCCTTGAGCACCAACTGGAATTGAACACGGCCTTTGCCGATCAGCTGAAATGGCAGCTCAACCACCAGGACAGCCAGATTCGCCAGCAGACCGACCAAAACCGCTACAGCTGGGTGGCCTTCAACCGCAACCCGGTGCCGCCGGCTTCAGCCTTCGAGCGCCTGCGCACCCGCGACTCGGTCTACGAAGAGAAGCTCTGGTCGTTCAATAGCCAGCTGGACAAGCACTTCGCCCTGGGTGATACCCAGCACCACCTGATCTATGGCGTCGACCTCAAGCGCCTGGAGAGCAGCGACCTGCGCAAGGGCAACGAGATCCGCGTCAGCACCGGGCAACCCCTGCCGCCCGCGTTCGGCGCGGAAACCTTCCCGCTGAGCGACTTCCCCGACCCCGTTACCCACGAGTACGCCCTGTTCGCCCAGGACAGCATCGAGATCGGCCGCTGGACCCTGCTGCCCGGCCTGCGCTACGACTACTACGAACTCAGGCCTGACGTGACACCGGAATACCTGAACAGCAACCCGGTGGACCGCAACCCTTCCAACTTCAGCGATCACCAGCTGTCGCCCAAGCTCGGCGCCACCTATCGCCTGGACGACGCCCACAGCCTCTACGGCCAGTACGCCGCCGGCTTCAAGGCGCCGGAGCCTGTGGATATCTTCGGGGAGTTCGTCAACGCCGGCATGGGCTACCAGACCATCGCCAACACCAATCTGAAGCCGGAAACCAGCGACAGCTACGAAATCGGCCTGCGCGGCAAGTACGACACTGGCAGCTTCGGCGTGGCGCTGTTCTACAACCGCTATGAAGACTTCATCGAGCAGGTGACCGTCCCCGATCCGACCGGCAACAACCTGCTCACCTTCCAGTCGCAAAACCTGAACAAGGTGACCATCCGCGGCGCCGAGGCCCGAGGCGAACTCTTCCTCGACAGTTTCGGCCTGCCGACCGGCACCCGCCTCCTCGGCACGATCGCCTATGCACGCGGCAAGAACGAGGAAACCGGGGCGCCGATCAATAGCATCGACCCGCTCAAGTCGGTGATCGGCCTCGCCTACGCGGAACCCTCCGGCAAGTTCGGCGGTGACCTGGCCTGGACCCTGGTCAAGGCCAAGGACCGCATCGACCAGTCGAACAACGCCAGCCTGCGCATCAGCGAGCAGTTCGCCACCCCGGGTTACGGCACCCTCGACCTCAATACCTGGTGGCAGGTCACCGATGCCCTCTCGGTGAACGCCGGCCTGTTCAACCTGACCGACAAGCAGTACTGGCAATGGGGCGACGTCCAGGGGCTGGACGCCAGCAGCCGCAGCCTGGGCCGTTACACCCAGCCGGGCCGCAACGCCTCGGTCAACCTGGTCTGGGAGATCTGACCCCGTTCAGCTTTCAGCACAGGGACGTGCCCCTCTTGGGCAAGCCACGGCGGCGCGCGATAATGCGCGCCTGTCGTGGAGATGCCGATGATCCTGCTTTGCCGCCCCGATGAACTGGCCGAAGGCCAGAGCCGGGGCTTTGTCGTTGATGACCTGAAACTCATGCTGGTGCGCCGGCATGGGCAGGTCCATGCCTATGAAAACCGTTGCCCGCACCGAGGCATTCCACTGGAGTGGCTACCGGACCAGTTCCTCGACCACAGCGGCAGCCTGATCCAGTGCGCCGCCCATGGCGCACTGTTCCTGATCGAGTCGGGCGAATGCGTGACCGGCCCCTGCGTCGGCGATGTCCTGCAGCCACTGGACTGCCGCGAAGACGCCGACGGCATCTGGCTCCTGAGCGAAGCCTGAGACTCAGAGCCTCACATCGAGGCGACGGCTGACGCGCACGGTTTCCGGCGTCAGCTCCACGCCATAGGCCAGCACTTCTACACCTGCGGCGACTGCCTCACGCAATGCAGCCGCGTAGGCCGGGTCGATTTCCTCAGCCGGACGCACGGCGTCGATACCCGAAAGATTGACGCAATAGAGCTGCACGGCCCGCACGCCGTCACGGGCCAGCGCGGCCAGTTCACGCAGGTGCTTGCTGCCGCGCTGGGTCACGGCGTCCGGGAAGGCTGCCACCGGCGTGTCGTCGAAGCCCAGGGTCACGCTCTTCACTTCGATGAAGGCCGGACCGCCGGCGAAATCCAGGCGGAAGTCGGCGCGGCTGTTTTCCAACCCGTAGGCCACTTCGCGCTTCAGGTTGTCGAAGCCCGCCAGTTCGGCGATCACACCCGCCCGCAGCGCTTCTTCCACCAGGGCATTGGCACGCGCCGTGTTGACACAGGCCAGCCGGCCCTGGGGCGTCTCGACGATTTCCCAGGTTCCCGGCAGCTTGCGCTTGGGATCATCGGAGCGACTGAACCAGACCCGGCATCCCTCGCTCATGCAGTTCAGCATCGACCCGGTATTGGGGCAGTGGATGGTCAGCAACTCGCCCGAGGCCGTCTCGATATCTGCGAGGAAGCGCTTGTAGCGCTTGAGCAGCCTGCCCTCTTCCAAGGCCGGGGAGAACCTCATCGGCTCGCCCAGGTTTTCAGACCACGAGCCAGGCGCTGCACCGCCTCTTCCAGGCGCGGCAGGCCCTGGGTGTAGGCAAAGCGTACATGGTGGCCCGCCTGATGGCGGCCGAAATCCAGGCCCGGCGTGAAGGCCAGGTACTCGGTTTCGATGAAGTGCCGGCAGAAGGCGTAGGCATCGCCACCAAAGGCGGAAATATCTGCATAAAGGTAGAAGGCGCCCTCCGGCTCGACCGCGATGCGGAAACCCAGTTCACGCAGGGCCGGCAGCAGGTAGTCGCGACGGCGAGCGAACTCTTCGCGGCGTTCTTCGAGGATTTCCAGGGTTTGCGGCTGGAAGCAGGCCAGAGCCGCGTACTGCGCCATCGAGGGCGCACTGATATAGAGGTTCTGCGCCAGCTTCTCCAGTTCGGGCACCGCATCGGCCGGCGCCACCAGCCAGCCCAGGCGCCAGCCGGTCATGCCGAAATATTTGGAGAAGCTGTTCAGCACGAACGCCTCGTCATCCACCTCCAGCACGCTGCTGGCTTCCATCCCGTAGGTCAGGCCGTGGTAGATCTCGTCCACCACCAGGTGACCGCCGCGTGCCTTGAGAGCCTGCGACAGGGCCGCCAGCTCGTCGGCGTGCAGCACCGTGCCGGTAGGGTTGGCCGGCGAGGCGACCAATGCCCCCACGCTGTCGGAATCCCAGTACCGTTCGACCAGTTGCGGGGTCAGCTGGTAACGGGTTTCGGGGCCGACCGGCACCAGCTGTGCAGCGCCTTCCACCAGGCGCAGGAAGTGGCGATTGCAGGGATAGCCGGGGTCGGCCAGCAGCCAGTGCTTGCCCGGGTCCACCAGCAGGCTGCTGGCCAGCAGCAGGGCGCCGGAACCACCGGGGGTGATGAGAATGCGATCTGGGTCTATGTTCAACCGATAGCGCGATGCGTAGAAGCCGGCGATGGCTTCGCGCAACTGCGGCACGCCGCGAGCGGCGGTGTAACGGGTATGCCCGGCGGCCAGGGCTGCCTGCCCGGCCTGGACGATAGGCTCGGCAGTAGTGAAGTCCGGCTCGCCGATTTCCAGGTGGATCACGTCGTGACCCGCTGCCTGGAGTTCGTTGGCGCGAGCCAGCAGGGCCATGACGTGGAAGGGTTCGATGGCGCGGCTGCGCGCACTGTAGGACTGGGCCATTGGCCTTCCTTTATTAAGGCAAAGAGAGGATTCTAACCAATGGTCCCTGGACGCTGCAGCATGTGCGACGCGGGGAGTAGCGTACCCGGATTTGATCTGGTAAGTTCGCCCGCTTGCAGCCGCAGGGCCGGTACGACCGGCGATGGACCATAATCCTGCGCAATGGATTAGAGAAAGTGAGAGGCGGCCATCCATGCCCACCAATGCAAAACAACAGAACAGCCAGTTGATTCGTGGCTTCGTGCCCTACCAAGAGACCAAGGGCGAGGAGTACATGAGCGACCGCATGCGCGCTCACTTCACCAACATCCTCAACAAATGGAAGCAGGAGTTGATGGAAGAGGTGGACCGTACCGTGCACCACATGCAGGACGAAGCTGCCAACTTCCCCGACCCGGCCGACCGCGCCAGCCAGGAAGAAGAATTCAGCCTGGAACTGCGTGCCCGCGACCGCGAGCGCAAGCTGATCAAGAAGATCGACGAGACCCTCCAGCTGATCGAAGACAACGATTACGGCTGGTGCGACTCCTGCGGCGTCGAGATCGGCATCCGCCGCCTGGAAGCCCGCCCCACCGCCACCCTCTGCATCGACTGCAAGACCCTGGCGGAGATCAAGGAAAAGCAGCTCGGCTCCTGATGCCGAAACGGGGCGCCAACGGCGCCCCGTCGCTTTATAGGGCCCTGCCCCCCAATGACGTCCCCTGCCTATATCGGGCGTTTCGCCCCCACGCCCAGCGGCTATCTGCATTTCGGCTCGCTGGTCGCCGCCCTCGCCTCCTACCTCGACGCCCGCGCAAAGGGTGGACGCTGGCTGCTGCGCATGGAAGACCTCGACCCGCCACGGGAAGTCGAAGGCGCCCAAGCGGCGATCCTCCATACCCTGGAGAATTACGGTTTCGAATGGGACGGCGAATTGGTCCGCCAGAGCGATCGCCATGAGGTCTACGCCAAGGTGATCGACCGTCTCCACGAGATGGGGCTCGCCTACGCCTGCACCTGCTCGCGCAAACAACTGGAAGGCCATCAGGGTGTCTATCCCGGGATCTGCCGCAATGCCCAGCACCCGCAGCACGACGCGGCCATCCGCATCCGCGTGCCGGAGCTGGAATATCACTTTGTCGACCGCGTCCAGGGTGAGTACCGCCAGCACCTGGGGCGGGAAGTCGGCGACTTCGTCATCCGCCGTCGAGACGGTCTCTACGCCTATCAACTGGCCGTGGTGCTGGACGATGCCTGGCAGGGAGTGACCGACATCGTCCGTGGCGCCGACCTGCTGGATTCCACGCCGCGCCAGCTCTATCTTCAGGAATTGCTGGGGTTCAGCCAGCCGCGCTATCTACATGTTCCGCTGATCATCCAGCCGGATGGCCACAAGCTCGGCAAGTCCTACCGCTCGCCGCCATTACCGGCTGACAACGCCGGACCGCTGCTGACGCGCGCCCTGCGCGCCCTGGGCCAGGAGCCACCAGTCGAGCTGGCCGGTTACAGCCCTCGCGAAGTACTGGAATGGGGAATCACCCACTGGGATGCAGGGCGAATACCGCGGGCCAGGACCCTGGCCGAAGCGCAGCTTCGCTAGCCTCTCGCCCGCCGGTGGTGCATTCGCTACCATCGCGGCAGACACGACGAGATTTTGTGGCATGTACATCTATCGACTGGTCCTGCTCCTGGTGGTGGGAATCTACCTGTTCTCCCCCGCCATCATGGATTGGTGGATCGACCCCAACGGCGCCTGGTACCGCCCCTACCTGCTGTGGCTGATCCTGATCGTGGTGACCTTCATTCTGCAGAGTCAACGCGATGCTGATGAGCTTTAGCCTCACCCAGCTGATCCTGATCAGCGCTGCCTACCTTCTGGCCCTATTCGGCGTGGCCTGGCTCAGTGACCGGGGCTTCGTCCCTCGCTGGATCATCCGCCATCCGCTGACCTACACCCTGTCACTGGGCGTCTACGCCAGCGCCTGGGCGTTCTACGGCACGGTCGGCCTGGCCTACCAATACGGCTACGGATTCCTCGCCAGCTACCTCGGGGTATCAGGTGCCTTCCTACTGGCGCCGGTGCTGCTCTATCCGATATTGCGCATCACCCGCACCTATCAGCTCTCGTCCCTGGCCGACCTCTTCGCCTTCCGCTTCCGCAGCACCTGGGCCGGCGCGTTGACCACGGTGATCATGATCATCGGCGTCCTGCCGCTGCTGGCCTTGCAGATCCAGGCGGTGGCCGACTCCATCGGCATCCTCACCCGCGAGCCGGTGCACAACCGCGTCGCCCTGAGTTTCTGCGCGCTCATTACCCTCTTCACCATCCTCTTCGGCGCCCGCCATATCGCCACCCGCGAGAAGCACGCCGGTCTGGTGTTCGCCATCGCCTTCGAGTCGGTGGTCAAGCTGGTAGCCCTGGGTGCCATCGGCCTCTACGCGCTCTATGGAGTGTTTGGCGGCCCGCGCGAGCTGGAACTCTGGCTGCTGCAAAACCAGGCTGCGCTGTCCACCCTGCACACCCCGCTACAGGAAGGCCCCTGGCGGACCCTGCTGCTGGTGTTCTTCGCTTCGGCGATCGTCATGCCGCACATGTACCACATGACCTTCACCGAGAACCTCAATCCGCGCGCCATGGTCAGCGCGAGCTGGGGCCTGCCGCTGTTCCTGCTGCTGATGAGCCTGGCTATCCCGCTGATTCTCTGGGCAGGTCTCAAGCTGGGCGCCACCACCAATCCGGAATACTTCACCCTGGGCCTCGGCATCGCCGTGAATAACCCGGTACTGGCCCTGCTCGCGTACGTCGGCGGCCTCTCTGCTGCCAGCGGCCTGATCATCGTGCTGACGCTGGCGCTCTCCGGCATGGCTCTCAACCACCTGGTGCTGCCGCTCTACCAGCCACCGGCCGAGGGCAACATCTACCGCTGGCTGAAATGGACCCGCCGCGCGCTGATCGCCTTCATCATCATGGCGGGCTACGGCTTCTACCTGCTGCTGGGGGCCGAGCAGGACCTGTCCAACCTCGGCATAGTCGCCTTCGTCGCCACCCTGCAATTCCTGCCGGGCGCGCTCTCGGTGCTCTACTGGCCGACCGCCAACCGCCGCGGCTTCATTGCCGGCCTGCTGGCGGGTTTCCTCGTCTGGCTGTTCGCCATGCTGCTGCCGCTGGTGGGCAACCTGCAGGGCATCTACCTGCCGCTGTTCAACGCCATCTACGTACTCGACGACACCAGCTGGCACATCGCGGCCATCGCCTCCCTGGCGGCCAACGTGCTGATCTTCACCCTGGTTTCGCTCTTCACCGAAGCCAGCCCGGAAGAATGCAGCGCCGCCGAAGCTTGCACCGTGGACAACGTACGCCGACCGCAGCGCCGTGAGCTGCTGGCCAGCTCGCCCCAGGAGTTCGCCACCCAGTTGGCCAAGCCCCTGGGCGCCAAGACTGCACAGAAGGAAGTGGAACAGGCGCTACGCGACCTCCACCTGCCCTTCGACGAACGCCGCCCTTACGCCCTGCGCCGCCTGCGCGACCGGATCGAGGCCAACCTTTCCGGCCTGATGGGCCCCAGCGTGGCCCAGGACATGGTGGAAACCTTCCTGCCCTACAAATCCGGCAGCGAGGGCTACGTCACCGAAGACATCCACTTCATCGAAAGCCGCCTCGAGGACTACCACTCGCGCCTCACGGGCCTGGCCGCCGAACTGGACGCCCTGCGCCGCTACCATCGCCAGACGCTGCAGGAGTTGCCAATGGGCGTCTGCTCCCTGGCCAAGGATCAGGAAATCCTCATGTGGAACCGTGCCATGGAGGAACTGACCGAGATTCCGGCGCAGCGCGTCGTGGGATCGCGCCTGTCCACCATCACCGAACCCTGGAAGGGCTTGCTGGAAGGCTTCATCAACCTGCCCGACGAACACCTGCACAAGCAGCGCCTGACGCTGGATGGCCAGGTCCGCGCACTGAACCTGCACAAAGCGGCGATCGAAGAACCCCTGGCCCCCGGCAGCAGCGGCCTGGTGCTGCTGGTGGAAGATGTGACCGACACCCAGTTGCTGGAAGACAAGCTGGTGCACTCCGAGCGCCTGGCCTCCATCGGCCGCCTGGCCGCCGGCGTCGCCCATGAGATCGGCAACCCCATCACCGGTATCGCCTGCCTGGCGCAGAACCTGCGAGAAGAGCGTGAGGGCGATTCGGAGATCAAGGAACTCAGCAGCCAGATCCTCGAACAGACCAAGCGCGTCACCCGTATCGTCCAATCGCTGATGAGTTTCGCCCATGCCGGCGGCCGCCAGCAGGCAAGCGAGCCGGTGTGCCTGGCCGAGGTGGCTCAGGATGCCATCGGCCTGCTATCACTGAACAAGCGCAGCATCGAGGTGAACTTCTTCAACCTCTGCGATCCGCATCATGTCGTCGAAGGCGATCCGCAGCGCCTCGCCCAGGTGCTGATCAACCTGCTGTCCAACGCCCGCGACGCTTCTCCCGTGGGCAGCGCCATCCGTGTGCGCAGCGAAGCTTCGGAACATACCGTCGACCTCGTCGTCGAGGACGAAGGCAGCGGTATTCCGAAGGCGATCATGGATCGCCTGTTCGAACCCTTCTTCACCACCAAGGACCCAGGGAAAGGGACCGGCCTTGGCCTTGCACTGGTCTATTCGATCGTGGAAGAGCATTATGGACAGATAACCATCGAAAGCCCGGCCGACTCCGAGCACCAGCGCGGCACCCGAATCCGGGTGACGCTGCCTCGTTTTGTCGAAGCGACATCCGCCGTGAGCTGAGACCGTCTAGAGAGCCGAATTAATGCCACATATTCTGATCGTCGAAGACGAAACCATCATTCGCTCTGCCTTGCGCCGCCTGCTGGAACGTAACCAGTACCAGGTCAGCGAGGCCGGCTCCGTCCAGGAAGCCCAGGAGCGCTACAGCATTCCCGGTTTCGACCTCATCATCAGCGACCTCCGCCTTCCCGGCGCTCCCGGTACCGAACTGATCAAGCTGGCCCAGGGCACCCCGGTGCTGATCATGACCAGCTACGCCAGCCTGCGCTCGGCAGTGGATTCGATGAAGATGGGCGCGGTGGACTACATCGCCAAGCCCTTCGACCATGACGAAATGCTCCAGGCGGTCTCTCGCATCCTCAAGGAGCGCCAGGACGCCAAATCGGCCCCGAGCGAGCGCCCCGGCGCCAGCCGTGGCGGCGACAAGGCGGCAGCCGCCAACGCCGACGGCGAGATCGGCATCATCGGTTCCTGCCCGCCGATGCTCGAGCTCTACAGCAAGATCCGCAAAGTGTCCCCGACCGACTCGACCGTGCTCATCCAGGGCGAGTCCGGCACCGGCAAGGAACTGGTGGCCCGCGCGCTGCACAACCTCTCCCGCCGCGCCAAGGCACCGCTGATTTCGGTGAACTGCGCCGCCATCCCGGAAACCCTGATCGAGTCCGAACTCTTCGGCCACGAGAAAGGCGCGTTCACCGGCGCCACCGCTGGCCGCGCCGGCCTGGTGGAAGCCGCCGACGGTGGCACCCTGTTCCTCGACGAGATCGGCGAACTGCCCCTGGAAGCCCAGGCGCGTCTGCTGCGCGTCCTGCAGGAAGGCGAAATCCGCCGCGTGGGCTCCGTTCAGTCGCAGAAGGTCGACGTACGCCTGATCGCGGCGACCCACCGCGACCTCAAGACCCTGGCCAAGACCGGCCAGTTCCGCGAGGACCTCTATTACCGCCTGCACGTCATTTCGTTGAAGCTGCCCGCCCTGCGCGAGCGCGGTAACGACGTACTGGAAATCGCCCGCTCCTTCCTGGCGCGCCAGTGCGCCCAGATGGGGCGTGACAGCCTGCGCTTCGCGACAGATGCCGAACAGGCCATCCGCCACTACAACTGGCCGGGTAACGTGCGCGAGCTGGAAAACGCCATCGAGCGTGCGGTGATCCTGTGCGAGAGCCCGGACATCTCGGCGGACCTGCTGGGCATCGACATCGAACTGGACGACCTGGACGAAGAGGACTTCAACGAAACCGCCGCTCCGTCCCAGGCCAACAACACCGCCCACGAGCCCACCGAAGACCTGTCGCTGGAAGACTACTTCCAGCACTTCGTGCTGGAGCATCAGGACCACATGACCGAGACCGAGCTGGCCCGCAAGCTGGGCATCAGCCGCAAATGCCTGTGGGAACGCCGTCAGCGCCTGGGGATTCCGCGCCGCAAATCGGGCGCCGCAGCCGGGCCTTGAGCACCCGGCGTGGGTGACACCGGGGGAACACAAAGGGTTCCCTGCGCTGTTACCCCGCCTAACATCACGTAACAAAGCCGGGTTTAAAGGTAACGAAAACCCGGCTTTTTTTTGCCCACCGCTCAGCCACCACCCTTCGCAAACCCTTGATTTACAAGGAATCTCAAAAGTTGGCACGGCATCTGCTTTATCTGCGGCACAACAACAATAACAAACGCTGAACCCCACAATAAAAACAAGACGTATCGACTCCAGCACAATAAAAACAAGACAGCGGAGGCGCAGCTAACTGATTCTTTTGGAGAGGAGTTGCCATTGGGGCTTGCCCCACAGCCAGGCAGAGAACAACAAAAACTGCTTCCAAAGCAGCGCCAGTACTGGTTGGGTCACGGAATGATCACGGCACCATCAGCGTCCAAAGCAATCCGTTTGCTACTAACCCTCGATTGGAGGGCATATCCAGAGGTGAAATGCCTGCTGGAACGGGTCGAACAACAAAAACACCAAGCCCGATACAATAAAAACAAAGCACGCACCAATTTGGGGGGGAGCTTCGGCTCCCCCAGTAGCTTTGGCTCCTTTCAGACCTTTTCTTCTCCATCCCCCCTCCCAGTGCTAGAATCCGCGGCCATCGTGCGCCCATATCCTTTTCTGGCCGTCCATTCCGCAAAACAGTGCATCCCATGCTGAAGAAGCTGTTCCAGTCTTTCCGTTCGCCCCTTCGCCGCGCGCAGCATCCGCGCAGCACTCCCGAAGTACTGGGCAATAATCAGCATTCGCTGCACCGTTCGGGCATCAGTCGCAATGCCGTACTGGTCGTCGATCGCCTGCAAAAGGCTGGCTACCAGGCCTACGTCGTCGGCGGTTGCGTCCGTGACCTGCTGCTGAATCTGCGCCCCAAGGACTTCGACGTGGCCACCAACGCCACCCCCGAGCAGGTGCGCGCCGAGTTCCGCAACGCCCGGGTGATCGGTCGTCGCTTCAAGCTGGCCCACGTGCAGTTCGGCCGTGAAATCATCGAGGTTGCCACTTTCCGCGCCAACCACCCGCAGGGTGAGGAAGAGGAAGACAGCAACCAGGCCTCTCGCAACGAAAGCGGCCGCATCCTGCGCGACAACGTCTACGGCAGCCTGGAAGACGACGCCCAGCGTCGCGACTTCACCATCAACGCGCTGTACTACGACCCCACCACCGAGCGCATCCTCGATTACGCCCACGGCGTGCACGACATCCGTAACCGCCTGGTGCGCCTGATCGGCATTCCCGAGCAGCGTTACCAGGAAGACCCGGTACGCATGCTCCGCGCCGCGCGTTTCGCCGCCAAGCTGGACTTCGAGATCGAGAAGCACAGTGCCGCGCCCATTCGCCGCCTGGCGCCGATGCTGCGGGAAATCCCCTCGGCACGCCTGTTCGACGAAGTGCTCAAGCTGTTCCTCGGCGGCAAGGCCGAGCGCACCTTCGAACTGCTGGTGGAGTACGACCTGTTCGCCCCGCTGTTCCCGGCCAGCGCCGCAGCCCTGGAACGCAACCCCGAATACACCGGCCGCCTGATTCGCCAGGCGCTGATCAACACCGACGAGCGCATTCGCCAGGGCAAACCCGTTACCCCGGCCTTCCTCTTCGCCGCCCTGCTCTGGCCGGCCCTGCCCGCCCGCGCCGCGCAATTGCAGGAACGCGGCATGCCGCCGATCCCGGCAATGCAGGAAGCGGCCCATGTCCTGATCATGGAACAGGTCCAGCGCACCGCCATTCCCAAGCGTTTCAGCATCCCGATCCGTGAAATCTGGGACATGCAGGAGCGCCTGCCGCGCCGCAATGGCAAGCGTGCCGACCTGCTGCTGGAAAATCCGCGATTCCGCGCCGGTTACGATTTCCTCCTGCTGCGTGAAAGCGCCGGCGAGAAAACCGATGGCCTGGGGGACTGGTGGACGGACTACCAGGACGCCAGCGACAGCCAGCGCCGCAACATGATTCGCGAGCTCAATACCAAGGACGAGCAACAGCCCAGCGGCCAGCGCCGCCGCCGCGGTGGCAGCCGCCGCCGTCGCGGCCCTCGCAGCGATGGCGCGCCTGACAACTCGGGCGAATGATCATGGAGCGCGTGTACATCGGCCTCGGCAGCAATCTCGCCGAGCCTGTCAGCCAATTGCGCGGGGCCCTTGCAGCCCTGGGCGAGCTGCCCGGAACACGTCTCGCGGCAGTTTCCTCGCTCTACGCCAGCGATCCCCTCGGCCCACCGGACCAGCCCCGCTATGTAAATGCCGTGGCCGCCCTGGATACCGAGCTGGCGCCGCTGGAACTGCTCGACGCCCTGCAAGCCATCGAGCTGGCGCAAGGGCGTGTACGCAAGGACGAACGCTGGGGTCCGCGCACCCTGGACCTGGACATCCTGCTGTTCGGCCAGCGCCAACTCGATGAGCCGCGGTTACAGGTTCCTCACTACCACATGCACGCCCGCGCCTTCGTGCTCTATCCCCTGGCCGAGATCGCCGAGGACCTGCAACTGCCCGATGGGCGCCCGCTGCAGGCCCTGTTGACCGCCTGCCCATTCGAAGGCCTCGAGCGCCTGCCCGACCTGGCGGTAACGCCGTAACAGGTCGGTAACACCTGCAATTGACTTCATGCCCCCCCATCGGGACTATAAGCGTCCCGTTGCCCCGCGCCGGTGCAAACCGGCGCCGATGAGGACGTTTTCATGCCCGATGTGACCCTGACCACCCTGCAAGAGCTCAAGCTGAAAGGCGAGAAGATCGCCATGCTGACAGCCTACGACGCCACCTTTGCCCAGGCAGCCTGCCAGGCTGGCGTGGATGTGCTGCTGGTGGGCGACTCCCTTGGCATGGTCCTGCAGGGCCATGACAGCACCCTGCCGGTCAGCATGGCCGATATGGCCTACCACACCGCCGCCGTTAAACGCGGTAACCAGGGTGCGCTGATCATCACCGACCTGCCGTTCATGGCCTACGCCAACCTCGAGCAGACCTTCGCCAACAGCGCCGCCCTGATGCAGGCCGGCGCGCACATGGTGAAGCTGGAAGGCGCCGCCTGGCTGGCCGAGCCCATCCGCCTGCTGGCCGAACGCGGCGTGCCGGTCTGCGCCCACCTGGGCCTGACTCCGCAAGCCGTGAACATCCTCGGTGGCTACAAGGTCCAGGGCCGCCAGGAAGCCCAGGCCCGCCAGCTGCGCGCCGACGCCATGGCCCTGGAACAGGCTGGCGCCGCCATGCTGCTGCTCGAATGCGTGCCCAGCGAGCTGGCCGCCGAAATCACCCAGTCGGTGAAGATCCCGGTGATCGGCATTGGCGCCGGTAGCGCCACCGATGGCCAGGTACTGGTCCTGCACGACATGCTCGGCCTGTCCCTCACCGGCCGTGCGCCCAAGTTCGTGAAGAACTTCATGGAAGGCCAGGCCAGCATCCAGGCTGCCCTGTCGGCCTACGTCCAGGCCGTCAAGGACGTGACCTTCCCCGCAGCCGAACACGGATTCTCCGCATGATCACCGTCAAGACCGTCCGCGAACTGCGTGCAGCCGTCGCCCGCGCACGCAGCGAAGGCAAGCGCATCGGCTTCGTGCCCACCATGGGCAACCTCCACTCCGGGCACGTCGCCCTGGTGGAGAAGGCCAGCCAGCGCGCCGATTTCGTGGTCGCCAGCATCTTCGTCAACCCGCTGCAGTTCGGTCCCAGCGAAGACCTGGCCACTTACCCGCGCACCCTGGTGGCCGACCAGGAGAAGCTGGTAGCCGCCGGCTGCCACCTCCTGTTCCACCCGGACGTGGAAGAGATGTACCCGGACGGCATGAACGGCCAGACCCGCGTCAACGTCCCGCTGGTTTCCGAAGGTCTCTGCGGCGGCAGCCGCCCAGGCCATTTCGAAGGCGTGGCCACTGTGGTCAGCAAGCTGTTCAACATGGTGCAGCCCGACCTCGCGATATTCGGCGAGAAGGATTTCCAGCAGTTGGCGGTCATCCGCAAGCTGGTGCGCGATCTGAACATGCCGATCCAGGTCATGGGCGAGCCCACCGTTCGCGCCGAAGATGGCCTGGCCCTGTCCTCGCGCAATGGCTACCTGGACGACGCCCAGCGCGCCGCCGCTCCCGCTCTGTACCGCACCCTGCAGCAGATGGCCTCTGCCATCCGCGCAGGCCGTCGTGACTTCACCACGCTGGAACAGGAAGGCCAGGCCGAACTGGCCAAGGCCGGTTTCCGCCCGGACTACCTGGAAGTCCGCGAAGCGCTGAATCTGCGCCCCGCAGGCGACAAGGACCAGCAGTTGGTGATCCTGGGTGCCGCCTTCATGGGCAACACCCGCCTGATCGACAACCTTGCCTTCAACCTCGAAGCGCACTGATCAACGCCAGTCGCAGCCTTGAACCCCCTCGGGGGTTCGGGCAAACTCTGCCGCCGCCCGCATCCTGACGAGGAAAAGCCATGCACGCCATCATGCTCAAGGCCAAACTGCACCGCGCCGAAGTCACCCACGCCGTGCTCGACTACGAAGGCTCCTGCGCCATCGATGGTGATTGGCTCGACCTCGCCGGTATCCGCGAGTACGAACAGATCCAGATCTACAACGTCGACAATGGCGAGCGTTTCACCACCTACGCCATCCGCGCCGAAAACGGCTCGCGGATGATCTCGGTGAACGGCGCCGCGGCGCACAAGGCCAAGGTGGGTGATCGCGTGATCATCTGCGCTTACGCTCACTACAGCGAATCGGAACTCGCCAATTTCAAACCGCGTATGCTGTACATGGCTCCGGGCAACGAACTCAGCCACACCAGCAACGCGATTCCGGTACAGGTCGCCTGAGACCGGAAAGCTGCATGACCCGAAGCCCGGACCTTTCCGGGCTTTTTCATAAGTCGCACACAGGTACGCCATGGACCACCACCTGACGCCGCTCGATGTCACCCAACTGCCCACCTGGAAGGAGCTCCACCAGCATCGCCAGGACCTTGCCGGCTTCAGCCTGCGCCAGGCCTTCGCCGAGGACCCGGAGCGCTTCAAGCAGTTCAGCCTGAGCGCTTGCGGCCTGCTGCTGGACTTCTCCAAGAACCTGGTCCGCGCCGACACCCTGAAGCTGCTGGTCAGGCTGGCGCAAGAAGCCAAGCTCGACGATGCCATCAAGGCCATGTTCCGTGGCGACGTGATCAACGCCTCGGAGCGCCGTCCGGTGCTGCACACCGCATTGCGCCGCCCCATCGGCGACAAGGTGCGGGTAGAGGGCGTCGACGTGATGCCCGAGGTGCACCGCGTGCTGCACCAGATGACCGAGCTGGTGGGCTATGTACACAACGGCCTGTGGCGCGGCTACACGGAAAAGCCCATCACCGACGTCGTGAACATCGGCATCGGCGGCTCCTTCCTCGGCCCGCAACTGGTGTCCGAAGCGCTGCTGCCCTTCGCCCAGAAAGGCGTGCGCTGCCATTACCTGGCGAACATCGACGGCAGCGAATTCCGCGAACTGGCTTGCCGCCTGAACGCCGAAACCACCCTGTTCATCGTCTCCAGCAAGTCCTTCGGCACCCTGGAAACCCTGAAGAACGCCCAGGCCGCCCGCGCCTGGTACCTGGCCCAGGGCGGCAGCGAGGAAGAGCTGTACCGGCACTTCATCGCCGTTTCCAGCAACAAGGAAGCGGCGGTGGCCTTTGGCATCCGCGAAGAGAACATCTTCCCCATGTGGGACTGGGTCGGCGGGCGTTACTCCCTCTGGTCCGCCATCGGCCTGCCGATCGCCATGTCCATCGGCATCTCCAACTTCAAGGAGCTGCTGTCCGGCGCCTACAGCATGGACCAGCACTTCCAGAGCACGCCTTTCGACCGCAACATCCCGGTGATCCTCGGCCTGCTCGGCGTCTGGTACGGTGATTTCTGGGGCGCGCGCAGCCACGCGATCCTGCCCTACGACTACTACCTGCGTAACTTCACCGATCACCTGCAGCAGCTGGACATGGAGTCCAACGGCAAGAGCGTGCGCCAGGATGGCACTCCGGTCACCGCCGGAACCGGCCCGGTCATCTGGGGCGGCGTCGGCTGCAACGGCCAGCATGCCTACCACCAGTTGCTGCACCAGGGCACCCAGCTGATTCCGGCGGACTTCATCGTCCCCGTCTCCAGCTACAACCCGGTAGCCGACCACCATCAGTGGCTGTTCGCCAACTGCCTGTCCCAGAGCCAGGCGCTGATGCTCGGCAAGTCCCGCGAGGAGGCCGAGGCCGAACTGCGCGCCAAGGGCCTGCCGGAAGAAGAAGTGCAGCGTCTGGCGCCGCACAAGGTGGTGCCCGGCAACCGTCCGAGCAACACCCTGGTGATGGAACGCATCAGCCCGCGCCGCCTGGGTGCACTGATTGCCATGTACGAGCACAAGGTCTACGTGCAGAGCGTGCTCTGGGGCGTAAACGCCTTCGACCAGTGGGGCGTGGAACTGGGCAAGGAACTGGGCAAGACCGTCTATTCGCGCCTGACTGGCCAGGACGAAGCCCAGGCCGAGGATGGTTCGACCCAAGGCCTGATCGACTTCTTCCGCGCGCGTCACCGCGGTTGATCCTGTGGGGGCGAATTCATTCGCAATGGGCGCGTAGCGCCCTGCATATCTCCGGGCCGAACCTTCGGTCCGGTCAGCGAATGAATTCGCCGCCACAACACTCTCGCAACCTTTTGCCACTACCGGCAGAACCGCTGCCGATACTCGCTCGGCGTTACCCCCAGCGCCTGAATGAACGCCCGGCGCAGGTTGTATTCGCTGCCGAATCCGCTGTTCTCCGCCGTACGCTTGAGTGACGGCGCGCCCTGCCCCAGCAATCGGCACGCCTCTTCCAGTCTCAATTGGAACAGCAGTTTCGCCGGCGTAACCCCCAGCTCCGCCTGGCAATGCCGGTGAAGCGTCCGCGGTGATACCGCCATCTCCGCCGCCATCACCTCGATGTCCAATGCCTCGTGCAGGCGACCGCGCAACCACTGGACCAGCTTCTCCATCACGCCTCCAGGGGGTGCCTGCTGCGCCAGCAATTCGGCACTGAACTGCCGCTGACCGCCGGGCCGGCGCAGGTACATCACCAGCCCCTTGGCCACCTGCAGCGATACCGCGCGACCATGGTCTTCCTCCACCAGGCTCAGGCAAAGGTCCATGCCGGCTGTTACCCCGGCCGAGCTGTAGAAGCGCCCATCGCGAACGAACAGCGCGTCTTCCTGCACCAGCAACTTCGGGAACAGCCGTTTCAGCAGCGTCGCGTACTTCCAGTGGGTCACCACCGGGCGGCCATCGAGCAAACCCGCCTGGGCCAGCAGGAAGGCCCCGGTGCACACCGAACCGCAGCGTGCCGTCCGGGCCACCGCGTCCTTGAGCCAGCGCGCCAGCACGCCCTGCGCCATCGCCCGTTGCACGCCATAGCCGCCCGCCACCAACAGGGTGCACCCGGCCAGGCTGGCCGGCTCTGGCAGGGCTTCGGTCATCAGCTCCAACCCGGTACTGGAACGCACCAGCCCACCGGTGACGGAGATGCTCTGCAAGACATAGGCGGGACCTGCCTCCTTCGACAGGTGGCCGCTGACAGAGGCAAACACTTCCGCCGGGCCGGTGGCATCCAGCAGTTGGAAATCGGGGAAGACCACCAGCAGCACGCGATGGGGGTGTGGCATCGGGGAATACTCGAAAGCAGGGTTGGCAGATATTCACTGATAGCTGTCATTCCTGACATTCGCCCGCGCGCCAGACTGGAACCCCTACTTCGGAGAAAACCCATGCGCACGCTGCTCCTGATCCTGACGCTTTTCGCTCCCCTGCTCGCCCAAGCAGACGCACTTGAGCCCTACCAGCCGCGCTTCGGCCGCGAACAGCCGCTGGTGGCCGTGGTCGGCGAGAACCGCATGACCGAACTGGTGGATTACCTGGTGCCCTTCGGCTTGCTCAGCCGTGCTGGGGTCGCCAAGGTGGTCGCCCTGTCCACCCGTGAGGGGCCGCTGCAGATGATGCCGGCGCTGAAGATCGACGCCCAGGCCACCACCCGCGAGTTCGAGCAGCGTTATCCACAGGGTGCCGACTATTTGATCGTGCCCGCCGTGCACTACAGCGACGACCATGTGCTCACCGCCTTCGTGGCCGGCCAGGCCGCCAAAGGCGCCACCATCGTCGGCATCTGCGACGGCGTGCTGGTCCTGGGCCACACCGGCTTGCTCCACGGCCGCCAAGCCACCGGCCACTGGTATTCGAAATCAATGCGCGAGACAGACTTTCCCGACACCCGTTGGCAGGCCGACCGGCGCTATGTGGTGGACGGCAAGCTGGTGACCAGTTCGGGCGTCAGTGCCGCCGTGCCGGTATCCCTGGCGCTGGTGGAAGCCATCGCCGGCCCGCTGAAAGCCGAAGCCCTGGGCCGGGAGATCGGGTTGACGGACTGGTCTCCAGCGCACGACAGCCAGTCCTTCGCATTCGGTGCTGGCGGCTACCTGACGGCGGCAGGCAATTACCTTGCCTTCTGGCGCCACGAAACCCTCTCCCTGCCCCTGCAGCCGGACCTGGACGAAGCGACCCTCGCCTTGCGCGTCGATGCCTGGGCTCGCAGCTTCCGCACCAAAGTGCTGGCCAGCGGCAACGGCCCGGTCCGCAGCCTCAATGGCCTGACGCTGCTACCAGACGCCCCAGCCAAAGGAATGCCGCCGCTCCCCGGCCGGGAGACGTCACCCGGAAAAGTGCTGGACGAGGCCTTGGCCGGGATCGCCGCGCGCTATGGCGACGCCACTGCCGCTTTCGTCGCCGCCCAGCTCGAATATCGGCGCCACTGAACGATCCGGCGGGCCTGGGGCTCAAAACTCCATGGTCAACCCTTGAACCCTGCGATGGCTTGGATGCACCCTTGTGGGTATCTCGGCTAGACAACAACAAGGACCCGCCATGTACGAGATCAGCCTTCACCCCGTGCCAGACGCCGTGCGCAAGCAGGCGCTCATTGATAACGATGCCTACCTGCGCCTGTACCAGCAGTCCGTCGAGCAGCCCGAGCTGTTCTGGAGCGAGCAGGCCACCAGTTTCCTCACCTGGTTCCAGCCCTGGGAGCAGCTGCACCGCAGCGACCTCAAGAAGGGCGAAGCCGAGTGGTTCAAGGGCGGCAAGCTGAACGTCGCCTACAACTGCATCGACCGCCATCTGGAGCAGCGCGGCGAGCAGGTCGCCATCATCTGGGAAGGCGACAATCCCAGTGAGTCCGCGCAGATCACCTACCGCAAGCTGCACAGCCATGTCACCCGCCTGGCCAACGTGCTGAAGAGCCGTGGCGTGAAAAAGGGCGACCGCGTGTGCATCTACATGCCGATGATCCCCGAAGCGGCCTACGCGATGCTCGCCTGTGCGCGCATCGGTGCCGTGCATTCGGTGGTGTTCGGCGGCTTCTCCCCGGACGCCCTGCGTGACCGCATCCTCGACGCCGACTGCCGTACCGTGATCACCGCCGACGAAGGCGTGCGCGGCGGCAAGTACGTGCCGCTGAAGCAGAACGTCGACAAGGCGCTGAAGGACTGCCCGAACGTCTCGTCGGTGCTGGTGGTGCAGCGCACCGAAGGCAAGATCGACTGGCAGGACGGGCGTGACCTCTGGTACCACGAGGCCCTGCACGGGGTCAGCGAGGACTGCCCGCCAGAATGGATGGACGCCGAGGACCCGCTGTTCATCCTCTACACCTCCGGTTCCACCGGCAAACCCAAGGGCGTACTGCACACCACCGGCGGTTACCTGCTGGGTGCGGCGATGACCCACAAGTACGTGTTCGACTACAAGGACGGCGAAATCTTCTGGTGCACCGCGGACGTGGGCTGGGTCACCGGCCACAGCTACATCGTCTACGGCCCGCTGGCCAACGCCGCCACTACCCTGATGTTCGAAGGCGTGCCCAACTACCCGGATTCCTCGCGCTTCTGGCAGGTGATCGACAAGCACCAGGTGAACATCTTCTACACCGCGCCGACCGCCATCCGCGCCCTGATGCGTGAAGGCGAGGACCCGGTGAAGAAAGCCTCCCGCACCAGCCTGCGCCTGCTCGGCAGCGTCGGCGAGCCGATCAACCCCGAAGCCTGGGAGTGGTACTACAACGTGGTGGGCGACTGCCGCTGCCCCATCGTCGACACCTGGTGGCAGACCGAGACCGGCAGCATCCTCATCACCCCGCTTCCGGGCGCTACCGCCCTCAAGCCCGGTTCGGCCACCCGCCCGTTCTTCGGCGTACAGCCGGTACTGCTGGATGAAAAGGGCAAGGAAATCGAAGGCGCCGGCTCCGGCGTACTGGCGATCAAGGCCAGTTGGCCGAGCCAGATCCGCAGCGTCTACGGCGACCACAAGCGGATGATCGACACCTACTTCTCCGCCTACCCCGGCTACTACTTCACCGGCGACGGCGCCCGCCGCGACGAGGATGGCTACTACTGGATCACTGGCCGCGTCGATGACGTGATCAACGTGTCCGGCCACCGCATCGGTACCGCCGAGGTGGAAAGCGCCCTGGTGTTGCACGACTCCGTGGCCGAGGCCGCCGTGGTGGGCTACCCCCACGACCTCAAGGGCCAGGGCATCTACGCCTTCGTCACGCCGATGAAGGGCCTGGAACCCTCCGAAGAGCTGAAGAAGGAACTGCTGGCCCTGGTCAGCAAGGAAATCGGCAGCTTCGCCAAGCCGGAGCTGATCCAGTGGGCGCCGGGCCTGCCCAAGACCCGTTCGGGCAAGATCATGCGCCGCATCCTGCGCAAGATCGCCTGCAATGAGCTGGAGAACCTGGGCGATACCTCCACCCTGGCCGACCCGTCCGTGGTGCAGAACCTGATCGACAAGCGCCTCAACCAGTAACACCTGCCAAGGCGGCAGCCCTCGCTGGGGGCTGTCGCCTTTCCTTTGGAATCGCCCGCCCCATGGAATTCATCCGCCGCCGTATCGAAAGCCAGATCATCGGCCTGACTGGCCTCGCCCTCGGCCAACTCGACTTCGAGAACCCCAAGGGTGACCCCGGCCTGTTCGGTCCGGACTCGGTGACCTGGAAGGTCCACGGCGACTTCACCACGATGATGATCGGCGGCATCAGCGCCCTGCTCCTGCAGATGCTGCATCCCCTGGCGCTCTCGGGCGTCTGGGACCACTCCAATTTCCGCGCGGACATGCTCGGCCGCCTGCGTCGCACCGGCCAGTTCATTTCCGGCACCACCTACGGCACCCGCAAGGACGCCGACTGGCTGATCGACAAGGTGCGTACCATCCACCTGCAGGTAACCGGCACCGCCCCCGACGGGCGCCCTTACGCGGCCAGCGATCCCGCGCTGCTTACCTGGGTGCACGTGGCCGAGGTCAGCTGCTTCCTCAAGTCCCACCTGCGTTATCTCAACCCGCACTTGAGCGGTGAAGACCAGGATCGCTACTACGCCGAGATCGCCCTGGTGGCCGAACGGCTCGGCGCGAGCAATGTGCCGAAGTCCCGCCAGGAGGTGGCGGACTACCTGGAAGCCATGCGCCCACAGCTGTTCTGCGACGAACGCAGCCTGGAAGTGGTGCGCGTCCTCCTCGCCGCGCCGGCGCCCAGCGCCGTGGCCAAACCCTTCGGCATCCTGATGATGCAGGCCGGCATCGACCTGATGCCGGAGTGGGCCAGCGCCATGATCGGCCTGCACCAGCGCCCCTGGCAGCGCCGCGTGGTGCGGGATCTGGTCTGGCGCGTGGCGCCGCTGCTGCGCTGGGCCATGCGCAATGGCGCCGTGCATCGTGCGCGCCGTCGCATGGGGCTACCGCCCCGGTGAGACCGACCGAGGCCGGCCGGAGCCGCGCCGACCTCGACCTTTGTTAAACTGCGCGCCCCTTTTTGCGAGACGCCGCGCATGTCCCCCGCTCTCCTCCAGGCGCTGCGCGCCGCCCTCGACGCCCGTCAGCCGCTGCTGACAGAACTCCATGCCCAGGGCACCGATTGCTATCGGCTGTTCCACGGCAGCCAGGAAGGCGCTCCCGGCCTGACCGTCGACCGCTACGGCGCGCAATTGATGGTGCAGAGCTTCCACCAGGCACTGGAGCGCGAGCCCCTGCTGGAACTGGCCGCTGCGGTGGACGAATTCCTCGGCGAGAAGCTGCTGCTGGTCTACAACGACCGCTCCCAGGGCAATTCGCGAGTCGATCGCCGCGACCCGGTCTACCAGGCCGAGCCCGCTGCCCTGGAGGACCTGGTGGGTCATGAATGGGGCCTGAACTACCGGGTACGTGGCCGTCACCCCGGCCAGGATCCGCTGCTCTTCCTCGACCTGCGCAACACCCGTGGCTGGGTGAAGGCCAACAGTGCCGGCAAGTCGGTGCTCAACCTCTTCGCCTACACCTGCGGCGTCGGCCTCTGTGCGGCGGCCGGCGGCGCCAGCGAGGTGTGGAACCTGGACTTCGCCGAGGGCAACCTGGCGGTCGGCCGCGAGAACGGTGAGCTGAACCCGACGCTTGCGCCCATGCACTTCGTGCAATCCGACTACTTCCCGGCCATCCGCCAGTTTGCCGGCCTGACCATCGCCCGCCGTCATGGCCAGAAACTGCCGAGCTACCCACGCCTGGAACAGCGCCAGTTCGACCTGGTGTTCCTCGACCCACCGGCCTGGGCCAAGAGCGCCTTCGGCACCGTGGACCTGCTGCGCGACTACCAGAGCCTGCTCAAGCCCGCGCTCATGGCGACCGCCGAAGGTGGCGTGCTGGTGTGCAATAACAACCTCGCCAAGGTCGCGATGGAGGACTGGCGCGAGCAGGTGCTGCGTTGCGCCAGCAAGCTGGGCCGGCCGGTGCGCGAGTGGCAGCAGCTCGCTCCTGCCGCCGACTTCCCTTCGCAGGACGGACGCCCACCGCTCAAGACCCTGATCCTGCAGCTCTGAAAGCCGCGCAGCAACGAGATCCAGCCATCAGGCGGAACCCGGAGGCCGTGCCATAATCCAAGGCACTCTTTGCCGGGATAGTTGACGCCTCATGTACAAAGGATTGAAACGGGCCGCCTGCGCCCTGCTGATCGTCGTTGCCCTCTACAGCCTGCTTGGCTTTCTGATCATCCCGGGAGTCGCCCTCCGGGTGGTCAACCAGCAATTGGCCCAATACGCCACCGTCCCCGCGCGGCTGGAGCGCATCCAGCTCAACCCCTTCAGCCTGGAGCTGACCCTGTGGGGCCTGCACCTCGGTGACGACAAGGCCGAGCAGGCGGGATTCGAGCGGCTCTATGCCAACCTGCAACTGGACAGCCTCTGGTCCGGTGCCCTGCACCTGGCGGACGTGCAGCTGGACAAGTCGACCACCGAGGTGCTGTTCGCCAAGGACGGCACGCTCAACCTGACCCAGCTGTTCAAGCTGCCCCCCAGCGAACCCAAGCCGGAGGAGCCGACGGGCGATCCCTTTCCGGTGCGCATCGACCGCATCAAGCTGAGCGAAGGTGGCCTGCACTTCCAGGACCTGCGCCCCAGCGAGGCCATCGAGTTCGTCTACGACTCCCTCAACCTCGAACTGCACCACCTCAGCACCCTACCCGACGACAATGCCGAGATGTCCTTCGTGGCCACCGGTCCCTACGGCGGACGCATCGACTGGGAAGGCCAGATCAGCCTGGTGCCCTTCAGTTCCAGCGGCCAGTTGAAGGTCACGGAAGGCAAGATGAAGTCCTTCTGGCCCTACGTCCGCGATGCCGTGCCCCTGGTGCTGGAACAAGGCGTGTTCAGTCTGTCCACCGAGTACAAGCTGAACCTGTCCAAGGGCACCCAGCTCAACCTGGACAAGATCTGGATCAAGGTGGCGCCTTTTGCCATCAAGGCGCCGGACAACCGCGCCCTGGTCAAGCTGGAGACACTGGAAGTCAGCGACAGCTCCTTGGACCTGGCCAAACAGGAAGTGCTGGTGGGCAAGATCCACAGCCAGAACCTGGAAACCTGGGCCGCCCGTGAGGCCGACGGCCAACTGGACTGGCAGAAGCTCTTCGCCGGCGAGCCCAAGCCCGCGCCCAAGGCTGAAGAAAAACCCGCGTCCGGGCAGTCCGAAGCCAAGGCTGATGAGCCCGGCAAGCCCTGGGTCGTGCGACTCAAGGAAACCCAGTTGCGCGGCTACAAGGTGCACCTGGCCGACAGGGTGCCCAAGGAGCCGGTGCAACTGGAGTTGGGCCCGCTCAACCTGGACCTCAAGGATTTCGACAGTCGCGGCGAATCGCCCTTCAATCTCAGCCTCGACACTGGCCTCGGCAAGCAAGGTAAGGTACAGGCGGTCGGCCAGGTCCAGCTCAAGCCCGTCACGGCAAAGCTGCAGGTACAGACCCGCGACATCGACTTGCGCGTGGCCCAGACCTACATCAGCCCCTTCATACGCCTGGAGCTGCGCAGCGGCCTGCTCGACAGCGATCTCAACGTCGACTTGAAGAGCACCGAGCCGCTGGCCCTGGGCATCACCGGCCGCGCGCTGGTCAACCAGATGCACACCCTGGACACCATCAAGGAACGCGACTTCGTCAAATGGCAGCAACTACTGGTGGATGGGCTCAACTACCAGCACGGCGACAGCCTGGTGATCGACAAGGTGAGCCTGAACCAGCCCTATGCGCGCTTCATCATCAACGAGGACCTGACCACCAACGCCAGCGAGCTGGTGATCAAGCAACCCGCCGACGCCAATGCCCAGACGACCGCCAGCACCCAGCCGGAACCCGCCGGCAAGCCCCTGGGCATCCGCATCGGCGGCATCGAGATCAAGGACGGCTCGGCCAACTTCGCCGACTTCAGCCTGACACCCAACTTCGCCACCGCCATCCAGCAGCTCAACGGTGAAATCGGCACCCTCGACAATCGCAATCCCAAGCCGGCCAAGGTGGCGGTTAACGGCAAGGTCGACCGCTACGCGCCGGTGACCATCAAGGGCAGCCTGAACCCCTTCGATCCGCTGGACAGCCTGGACATCGCCACCAGCTTCAAGCGCGTCGAGCTGACCACACTGACGCCCTACTCCGGCAAATTCGCCGGCTACCGCATCCGCAAGGGCCGGCTGAACCTGGACCTGCATTACCAGATCGAGAAGGGCCAGCTGAAGGCCGAGAACCATCTGGTACTGGAACAGCTGCAGCTCGGCGAACAGGTTTCCAGCCCCGATGCCGTGGACCTGCCGGTACGCCTGGCGGTCGCCCTGCTGAAGGACACCCAGGGCAAGATCGACATCTCGCTGCCGGTGGCAGGCAACCTCAACGACCCGCAGTTCAGCGTCGCGCCCATCGTCTGGCAGACCCTGCGCAACCTGGTGTTGCGTGCGGTGCAGGCGCCCTTCAACTTCGTCGCCGGCCTGGTGGGCGGCAGCAGCGAAGACCTCGGCCAGGTGCCCTTCCCGGCCGGCAGCAGCGAGCTGGATGCCGAAGCGCAGAAATCCCTGGATACCCTGGCCGAGGCGCTGAAACAGCGTCCGACCCTGCGCCTGGAAGTGGAAGGCGCCAGCGCCAAGACCGCTGACGGCCCGCCGCTGGCCGAGCAACGCCTGGAGCGGGAATACCAGAGCACCTACTACAAGATCGCCCAGCGCCGGGGCGACAAGGTACCGGCCGAAGCCAGCCAGCTGGAGGTTCCGGAGGACGAGAAAGCGCCTATGCTGGAAGGCATCTACCGCACCCGCCTGAAACAGCAGCCTCCGGCCGAATGGCAGGACCTGGAAAGCGAGCAGCGCGCTGCCAAGCTGCGCGAAGCGGTGCTCGCCTCCTGGGCCCAGAGCGACCTGTTACTGCGCCAGTTGGGCCAGGCCCGCGCCGCCAGCATCAAGGACTATCTGGTTGACCGAGGCGGCCTTGCCGACGAACGCATCTTCCTGCTGGACGTCAGCTTCGTGGACCCCAACCAGGCCGGAGAGGTGATCACGCCGCTGCACCTGGACAGCGAGTAGGAGGCCTCATGCGCATGCTGCCGTTCGCCCTGCTGACCCTCGCCCTGGCCACTCCGGCCGGGGCGGAGACCATGCGCTGCGGCAGCAAGCTGGTCAGCCTCGGCGACCGCCCCTTCGAAGTCCTGCAGAAATGCGGCGAGCCGGTGCATCGTGACCTCGTCGGTTACACCCTGGGTTCCTACGACAACCGCGAATTCACTGTGGAAGAATGGGTGTACGGCCCCAATAACGGCATGCTCAGCATCCTCACCTTCGAGGGCAATCGCCTGATTCGAATCGAAACCAAGCGTGGCCCCTGACGCACCAGGGCGCCGGGTGTAGGCTGTCGCAACCTCCCACCGACTTTCGGACCTCCCCGTGAAACGCCGCGTACTCCTCTGCCTGTCCCTGCTGCTTGCCGTGGGCAATGCCCAGGCCTCTTCCACCCTGCGCTGCAACAGCAATCTCATCAGCCTCGACGACACCACCAGCGAAGTGCTGGACAAGTGCGGAGAGCCGATCAGCCGCGCCGATCTGGGTTTCAAGGAAGTGGTGGACGAGTACTACCGGCGCAACGAGGTACGAGTCGAGGAATGGGTCTACGGACCACGCAATGGCATGTACCAATTCCTCCGTTTCGAGGGCAATCGGCTGCGCAACATCGACAGCAAACGCGGCAACTGACAGCCTCTCGGGCGGAATGCTAGGCTCTGCGCCTTATAGCCCACGGACAGGATGCCCGCCCCATGAAAGCCCTCGCCTGCCTCTTCGCAGCCGCCCTCCTTCTGCCCCTCGCAGCCCACGCCAGCACCTTCCGCTGCGAAAGCAATCTCGTGAGCATCGGCGATCGCAGCGTCGAGGTTCAGCGCAAGTGCGGCGAGCCCGCCTCCCGCGATTTCATCGGCTATTCGGAGACCACCAGCGGGCGTCAGGAGATGCAGGTGGAAGAGTGGGTCTACGGCCCCGCCAACGGCATGTACCACTACCTGAGATTCGTCGGCGGTCGCCTCAGCGAAATCGACAGCAAGCGCAACTGAGCCGCGCGCGATGATCATCCTTCCCGCCGATCAACCCCTGGACTGGCGGCGGCCGCCGGTCATCACCCTGCTGCTGATCCTGCTCAACACCCTGATCTACATCGTCTATCAGGGCGGTGACCAGGCACGGATCGAAGAGGCCCAGCAACTCTATCTGGACGGCGGCCTGCTCAATCGCGAGCGCGCCCTGTTTGTCGACCACCTGGTGGAGCGGGAGAAGTTCGACGCCGACCAGCGCCACACCATCGATGGCATGCGCCGCCAGCAACTGGCGACCATCATCCTGCGTGACCTGGAATTCGAGGACTGGCTGCACCGCGCCCCTGCGTACCAGGCCGATCCCGCGTGGCAACAGGCACGACAGAAGGCCGAGGCGGCGCGAGACAAGATCAGCTCCCAGCGCTTTGGCTTCATCCCCAACAAGTTCAGTGTCCAGGGGCTGTTCGGCGCCATGTTCCTGCACGGCAGCTTCGATCACCTGCTGGGCAACATGATCTTCCTGTTCATCTGCGGCTTCGCCCTGGAAGCGGCCCTGGGACGCTGGGTCTATCTCGGCCTCTACCTGGCCAGCGGGCTGGCGTCGCACCTGCTCTGGTGGGCACTGGACCCCGCCTGGGTGGCAGGCATCGGTGCGTCCGGCGCGGTATCAGGGTTGATGGGTATGACCATCGGCGTATACGGGCTGCGCAAGATTCGCTTCTTCTACTGGCTGGGCCCGCTGATCGGCTACTTCAAGGCCCCCGCCCTGTGGATATTCCCCGCCTGGCTCGGCAAGGAACTGTATGGCGTCCTGCTGGCCGACGACCACGTGAACTACTACGCGCACCTCGGTGGCCTGGCCTTTGGCTTCCTGGCCACCTGGCTGCTGCACCGGGTGGGCTTCCTCAAGGTGGACGAGGCCTACCTCAGCAAGGAAGACCCGGACGCTCCCTTCAAGCGCGAACTGGCCGCCCTGGACCAGTTGATCGGCCGTTTCGCCCTTGATCAGGCCGCACCTCGGGGCCTCGATATGCTGCAACGCTATCCTGGCCGGCTGGCACTGCTGGAACGTCTCTATCCACTGGCCAAGAGCCGCCAGGACAAGCCCCTGTTGGCCGCCGTGCTGAAGCAACTGTTCGCCCTGCCGGAACAGGCCACCGCCCTGCCCCTGCTGCAGAAGCTCGCAGACGATGTGGCGGACCCGCAGCAGCGCCTGCTGCAGCACCCGGCCGTGCTGTTGCACTTGCTGCAACGGCTGATCAAGGCTGGCGACAGCACCCGCGCCATGGCGCCGTGGCGTCGCCTCTGCCAGGTAAGCCCGGTGCCGCCGCAGCTACCCGGTCTGACGCTGCAGCTGGCCAAGCAGCTGGGCCAACGCCAGGACCTGCGCGGAGTGGGCGAACTCGGTCAATACCTGCGCCGGGCCTTCCCCGAAGCGGAGCAGACCCGGCAACTCGCGCTCTACCAGCAGCACCTCGCGCGCTGAATCCTCGAACGACAAGGCCCCGCATAGGCGGGGCCTTGTGCATTTGCCTGGACGGTAGTTACTGGGCGGACTTCAGACCGTCGGCGGAAACCGCGGTGACACCCTTGATGCCCTTGGCGGTGTCGATGGCCAGGTCACGCTCGGCGTCGCTCTGTACCGTACCGGACAACGCGACCACGCCCTGGTTGGTTTCAACCTTGATGTCCATCCCGCTGAGGTTCTTGTCGGCCAGGAAGGTGGATTTGACTTTGCTGGTGATCCAGGTATCAGAGACCGCGTCTTCGGCTTTCTGCATGGTCTCGCTGGCTGCCAGCATCGGGTGACCGCTGGTTTCTGCATAGGCGCCGGTCGCGAACGGCAGGCTCATGGCGGCGGCAGTGACAGCGGCAAAGGTCCATTTGGTGAAAGTCTGTTTCATGAGGTGGGTCTCCTCTCTTCTCCGGAACGTCTGCAACAAGCTCCTGGTTGCAGGCTCAGCAGGAACGTCGCAAGGCCTGTGCCAGCTTTCCAACGAAGAAAAAGATCCGCCAGATCAATGAGATAGGAAAACAGCCAAGCATCCGTTTGCATGCAGTCTGCATGTTCACGCCACTGAGGCGTTGCAGACTGCACGATGAAAACGGACTCAGCGGCCGGCGCTACCCAGCTTCGCGATGGTGCCCTCCAGGGCACTGACCTGATCCAGCAACGGCGAGGCCGGATAGCGCGTGCGGATGTAGGCCAGCAGCTTCTGCGCCGGCTCCAACTGCCCGAGGCCTTCGGCGAAACCACGGGCCGCCAGCAGGTAGGCGCGAGGAATGTGCGGGTAATCAGGGAAACGCTGATGCAGATTGCGCAGCAGGCTGAGGGCCTCGCGCACCTTGTGCCGATCCAGCAGCGCTCCGGCAACTTGCTCACAGACCAGGGCGTCGGCCGGCTGGAAATCGGCCTTGAACTGGCGGGCGTTGAGCAGCGCGGTGGCAGCCAAAGCCGGGTTCTGGCGGGCGGCCAGGGGCAGGTAGTGGTCCAGATGACGCAGGCAGCGCTCGTGAGCCCCCAAACCAAACAGCAGCTGGTGGTAGCGCTCGTTCAGGCGCAAGTCCTCCGGATCGCGCCGCAACGCGTTGGCCAGGGTTTCCAGCGCACCATCACTCTGGCCTTCCTTGAGGCGGATCTCGGCTTCGGCCAGGGCCTTGCGGCGGCGCCATTCATTCTCCGGCATCCCCTGCTGGGCGCCCTCCTCGGCAATGGCAAAGCCCAGTGCGCCCTGATACTGGAACACCGCGTAGCCCATCATGCAGCACATCACGACGCCGAAATAACCGAAGAGGAAGGTGGCGATGGGCATCAGCACGACCCTCGGCAGGCCGCCGGAAAGCATCCAGGCCACATAGCTCGGGGACTGCCAGAGGATGAAGAGGAAGGCGCAGAGAATCAGGTAACGCCAGCCCATGGCCTTGATCACTTCACCGACCTGGTCGGGGCTCAGGGCAGAGCCCAGTTCCTTGCTCAGCGCCAGGCGGATGATGCTGGCGGGCAGCAACAGGACGATGGCGATGTTGACCACCCAGAAGATGGTTTCGCTGTTGAAGTCCGCCGCCAGCCAGAGCGCACCCAGCGCAATGGCGAAGACCAGCACCTGTTTGATGAACAGAGAGAAACCGTCACCGCCGAAGGCACTGACCAGGCTCGGCGCCTCGCGCACGCCTTCGCTGCTGGACTCGATCACGCTGTGGAAATACTTGGTAGCCACGCTCAGCAGGATGCTCCAGAGGACCAGCGAACGCGGCATGAACAGGCCAGCCAGGGCCAATAGGGCACTGAAGGCCAGTGGGCTGCTCTGCAGGCCATAGGCGAAGAACTGCGGAAGGCGTTCCCAGAACGGCTGGGCGGTGTTGGCCGCGCCGAGGAAGGTGAGCTCGCTGCGGCACAGAGGACAGGCAGGGCTATCGTCGGGAGCATCAGCGTTGAGGGGAATGCAGCAATCGCCGAAATGGCGCTGGCAAGGCACGCAGTGCCAGGTCGCGGGTTGGGCTGGGTGGTACTGGCAGAGCGTCTTGTCCATGACTGATCCAGGTACGGTGGCGGTTTGCCATTCTCCAGGCAAAAAAAGAGGGCCCGCAAGGGGCCCTCTCTTCTATTGCGTGACGATTATCAGACGCCGGAAGCTTCAGCAGCTTCTACGTCCTTCATCGACAGCTTGATGCGACCGCGGTTGTCGACGTCGAGAACCAGGACTTTGACTTCCTGGCCTTCCTGCAGAACGTCGGTGACCTTGTCGATGCGCTTGTCGCTGATCTGCGAGATGTGCACCAGACCGTCTTTGCCCGGCAGGATGTTGACGAAGGCGCCGAAATCGACGATGCGCTCGACCTTGCCCACGTACACCTTGCCGACTTCAGCTTCAGCGGTGATACCCAGAACGCGCTGGCGCGCAGCCTCGGCAGCTTCCTTGGTCTCGCCGAAGATCTTCACGCTGCCATCGTCTTCGATGTCGATGGAGGCCTTGGTCTCTTCGCAGATCGAACGGATGGTGGCGCCGCCCTTGCCGATGACGTCGCGGATCTTATCGGTGTCGATCTTCATCGCGATCATGGTCGGAGCGTTGGCCGACAGCTCGCTGCGGGACTCAGCGATGATCTGGTTCATCTGGCCGAGGATGTTCAGACGCGCTTCCAGAGCCTGCTCCAGAGCGATCTCCATGATCTCTTCGGTGATGCCGTTGATCTTGATGTCCATCTGCAGCGCGGTCACGCCCTTGGCGGTACCGGCTACTTTGAAGTCCATGTCACCCAGGTGGTCTTCGTCGCCCAGGATGTCGGTCAGGACGGCGAACTTGTCACCTTCCTTCACCAGACCCATGGCGATACCGGCAACCGGCGCCTTCATCGGCACGCCGGCGTCCATCAGAGCCAGGGAAGCGCCGCAGACCGAAGCCATGGAGCTGGAGCCGTTGGACTCGGTGATTTCGGAAACCACACGGATGGTGTAGGGGAACTCGTCACCTTTCGGCAGCATGGCGGAAACGCCACGACGGGCCAGACGGCCGTGGCCGATTTCGCGGCGGCCGGCGCTGCCCATACGACCGCACTCACCTACCGAGAAGGGCGGGAAGTTGTAGTGCAGCATGAAGGCGTCCTTGCGCTCGCCTTCCAGGGTGTCCAGCAGCTGGGCGTCACGGGCGGTGCCGAGGGTGGCAACGACCAGGGCCTGGGTTTCGCCACGGGTGAACAGTGCGGAACCGTGGGTCTTGTCCAGAACGCCGACTTCGATCTTCAGCGGACGCACGGTGCGGGTGTCACGGCCGTCGATACGCGGCTTGCCGTTAACGATGTTCTCGCGAACGGTGCGGTATTCCAGCAGGCCGAAGGCGTCTTTCACTTCACCAGCCGGGAACTGACCTTCTTCCTCGCCAACGAAGCGGGCGATGACCTGGTCGCGCAGCTCGTCCAGACGGTTGTAGCGGTCCTGCTTGATGGTGATGGTGTAGGCCTGGGAGATGGCCTCGCCGAACTCGGCCTTGATGGCGCTGAGCAGAGCGGTGTTTTCAGCCGGGGCGGTCCAGTTCCAGGTCGGCTTGCCGGCTTCGGCAGCGAATTCCTTGACCGCGGCGATCACGGACTGGAATTCCTGGTGGGCGAACAGAACGGCGCCCAGCATCTGGTCTTCGGTCAGCTCTTGAGCTTCGGACTCAACCATCAGCACGGCGTCTTCGGTACCGGCAACGACCATGTCCAGGGCGGAGGCTTTCAGCTGCTCATAGTTCGGGTTCAGCAGGTAGCCGGCTTCTTCGTGGTAGGCCACGCGCGCGGCACCGATCGGGCCGCTGAACGGAATGCCGGAGATGGCCAGGGCTGCGGAGGTACCGATCATGGCAGCGATGTCCGGATCGGTCTTCTTGTTGGTGGAAACCACGGTGCAGATGACCTGAACTTCGTTCAGGAAACCTTCCGGGAACAGCGGGCGGATCGGACGGTCGATCAGGCGCGAGGTCAGGGTTTCCTTCTCGGAAGGACGGCCTTCACGCTTGAAGAAACCACCGGGGATACGGCCAGCGGCGTAGGTTTTCTCTTGGTAGTGGACGGACAGCGGGAAGAAACCCTTGCCCGGGTCGGCCTGCTTGGCGCCAACCACGGTCACCAGAACGGTGACGTCTTCATCCATGGTGACCAGAACGGCACCGGAAGCTTGACGGGCGATACGGCCAGTCTCGAGGGTAACGGTCGATTGACCGAACTGGAACTTCTTGATTACCGGGTTCACGGTGTTTTCCTTCTCTATGTTGCCTTGGGGGAAATCGTGGGAGAGGCGGGAGTCGGACCCGTTTCAATCCCTTAAAAAACCAGAAGCTGGAAAGCCGAAAGCTGGAACGATGTCCAGCTTCCGGTTTTCCAGCTTCCAGCTCATCTGAGTCGCTTAGCGACGCAGACCCAGACGACCGATCAGGGCGCTGTAACGAGAGGTGTCCTTACCCTTCAGGTAGTCCAGCAGCTTGCGGCGCTGGTTAACCATGCGGATCAGACCACGACGGGAGTGGTGGTCTTTGCCGTTGGCCTTGAAGTGATCCTGCAGCTTGTTGATGTTGGCGGTCAGCAGGGCAACCTGCACTTCCGGAGAACCGGTATCGCCTTCAGCTTGCTTGTACTCGTTAACGATCTGGGCTTTTTCAGTAACGCTCAGTGCCATGATGGGCTTCCTCTGAGAGTAATAGGCCGGGACCTTCGCCCCGTGTTCAAAAAAGAGGATTGACCGTGCCTATTAACAGCCATCCTCGGATCGGTCATTCCGACCGAATCAGTCGACGCGGCGCAACGCGCCCGTCATCGCTCACTTCACCGATTCCGATGAAGCGACCGGTGTGATCCTGTACTCGCATCATGCCGAACTTGGGTGCTTCCGGAGCCCGCACCGGCTGGCCATGAAGCCAGTAGTAGGCGCTGTGCTCGGTCAGCTGGATCAGTGGCCAGTGTTCCAGCCCGCTGTCGACCGGCAGGAGGAACTGGTCGAGTGCCTCGCTGCCACCCTCGGCGTGAACCTTCTCCAGGGTCTCCAGGCTGATCGCCTGGGCCAGCACGAAGGGTCCCGCCTGGGTCCGGCGCAACTCTGCCACATGCGCCCCGCATCCCAGTGCCTGGCCGAGATCTTCGACCAGGGTCCGGATGTAGGTGCCCTTGCTGCAGGCTACCGCCAGTCTTGCCTGGCTGTTTTCACAGGCCAGCAAATCCAAGCGCGCAATAGTAACAGAACGCGCCTCGCGCTCCACTACTTCGCCAGCACGGGCCAGCTTGTAGAGGGGTTGGCCGTCCTTCTTCAGGGCCGAGTACATCGGAGGTATCTGCTTGATTTCACCGCGAAAACGCGGCAGCAGAGCCTCAATGTCCTCGCGACCAACGGTCACCTCGCGACGCTCGGTCACTTCACCTTCGGCATCACCCGTGGAGGTAGTGACGCCAAGCTGGGCCAGGGTTTCATAGCCCTTGTCGGCGTCCAGCAGGTACTGGGAGAACTTGGTCGCCTCGCCAAAGCACAGCGGCAACACGCCGGTGGCCAGGGGATCGAGGCTGCCGGTATGACCGGCCTTCTCGGCATTGAGCAGCCAGCGCACCTTCTGCAGCGCGGCGTTGGAACTCATGCCGCGCGGCTTGTCGAGGATCAGCACGCCGCTGACGTTGCGGCGGATACGTTTCACCTGGGCCACGCCATTACTCCTCGTCGCTGGCCTGGTGCTTGCGGTCTTCCGCCACGGCACGCTCGATCAGCGCCGACAGCTCCGCACCACGACGGATGCTGGCGTCGTAGTGGAAGTGCAGTTGCGGCACGCTGCGCAGCTTCATGGCCTTGCCCAGCTGCATGCGCAGGAAGCCGGCGGCGTCCTGCAGGATGTCGCAGTTAAGCTTGACCTTCTCGACATTGTCGTCCTGACCCATGACGGTGATGAACACCTTGGCGTGGGACAGGTCGCGGCTCACGTCCACCGCGGTGATGGTCACCAGACCCAGGCGCGGGTCCTTGATCTCACGCTGGATCAGCAGCGCCAGTTCGCGCTGCATCTGGTCGCCGATGCGTTGGGTACGGCTGTAGTCTTTAGCCATTTCGTTTCACTCATGAACGCTTAAAAGACGAAAGCCAGGAGTGGAAAGCGATGGCTTCCAGCTCCTGGCTCCCGGCTTGTGGCAAGCGCGACACTTACAGGGTGCGCGCCACCTGGACCTTCTCGAAGACTTCGATCTTGTCGCCGACTTTGACGTCGTTGTAGCTCTTCACGCCGATACCGCACTCCATGCCGGCACGCACCTCGGACACGTCGTCCTTGAAGCGGCGCAGGGATTCCAGTTCGCCTTCGAAGATCACTACATCGTCGCGCAGTACGCGGATCGGACGGTTGCGGTGTACCAGACCCTCGGTAACCATGCAGCCGGCGACCGCACCGAACTTCGGCGAACGGAACACGTCGCGCACCTCGGCGATACCCAGGATGTTCTCCCGGACTTCGCTGCCCAGCATGCCGGACAGTGCTTTCTTAACGTCTTCGATGATGTCGTAGATGATGTTGTAGTAGCGCAGGTCCAGACCTTCCTGCTCGACGATCTTGCGCGCACCGGCATCGGCACGCACGTTGAAGCCGAACAGCACGGCGTTGGACGCCAGCGCCAGGTTGGCGTCGCTCTCGGTGATACCACCTACGCCGCCACCCACAACACGCACCTGGACTTCTTCGTTGCCGATGTCGGACAGGGCACCCTGCAGGGCCTCGAGAGAACCACGCACATCGGACTTGAGCACGATGTTGAGGGTCTTCTTCTCGTCCTGGCCCATGTTCTCGAAGATGTTCTCGAGCTTGGAGGACTGCTGGCGAGCCAGCTTGACCTCGCGGAACTTGCCTTGACGGAACAGGGCAACTTCACGTGCTTTCTTCTCGTCGGCGACCACGGTCAGGTCATCACCGGCGTCCGGCGTACCGTCCAGGCCGAGGATCTCGACAGGGATGGACGGACCGGCTTCTTTAACCGGCTTGCCGTTCTCGTCGAGCATGGCGCGGACGCGGCCGTAGTTGACGCCGCAGAGGACCATGTCGCCCTGACGCAGGGTACCGTCCTGAACCAGCACGGTAGCGACCGGACCACGACCCTTGTCCAGACGGGACTCGACCACGACACCACGGCCAGGGGCCGACGGGGTGGCGGTGAGTTCCAGAACTTCAGCCTGCAGCAGTACGGCTTCGAGCAGTTCGTCAACGCCGGTACCGGCCTTGGCCGACACGGGTACGAACTGAGTATCGCCGCCCCACTCTTCCGGGATCACATCCAGAGCGGCCAGGCCGTTCTTGATGTTGTCCGGGTTGGCTTCGGGCTTGTCCATCTTGTTGACCGCGACCACGATCGGAACGCCAGCCGCTTTCGCGTGCTGCACGGCTTCCACGGTCTGCGGCATCACGCCGTCATCGGCCGCCACCACCAGGATGACGATGTCAGTGGCCTTGGCACCACGAGCACGCATGGCGGTGAACGCCGCGTGACCGGGGGTGTCCAGGAAGGTCACCAT
The DNA here is from genome assembly GCF_029873155.1 of Pseudomonas sp. BN515. NCBI lineage: Bacteria > Pseudomonadati > Pseudomonadota > Gammaproteobacteria > Pseudomonadales > Pseudomonadaceae > Pseudomonas > Pseudomonas sp. BN515. The sequence continues at coordinate 57,299 of NZ_SSOH01000030.1, forward strand.
GCCGCGATCGGTTTCCACGTGGTAGGCACCGATGTGCTGGGTGATACCACCCGCTTCACCGCTGGCCACCTTGGTACGGCGGATGTAGTCGAGCAGAGAGGTCTTACCGTGGTCGACGTGACCCATTACGGTCACTACCGGCGCACGAGTCAGGGCCTCGCCTTCGAACTTCAGGGATTCGGCCAGTTGATCTTCCAGGGCGTTCTCGTTGACCAGCTTGACCTTGTGGCCGAGTTCTTCGGCGATCAGTTGGGCGGTCTCACGATCGAGCACCTGGTTGATGGTCACCGGGGTGCCCATCTTGAACATGAACTTGACGACTTCTGCACCCTTGACGGACATCTGGGCAGCCAGTTCGGCCACGGTGATGGTCTCGCCAATGCTGACTTCACGCACGATAGGTCCTGTCGGGCTCTGGAACCCGTGCTGGTTACGCTTCTTCAGCTTGGACTTGCCGCCACGACCACCACGACGACCGAAGGAATCGCTTTCCTCTTCGGTGCTGCGCGGAGCAACGCGGGGGGCAGGAGCCTTTTCTTTTTCCTTGAGCGAAGGACGGTGCTGCGCATGCTTGCGGTCGCGGCGATCGTCTTCGTCGCGAGCACGTTCGGGGCGACGCACCTCTTCTTTCTTGCGCTCGGCGCCAGCAGCTGCGGCACCGGCGGCTGCACCGACAGCCGGAGCGGCGGTGGCAGCGGCAGCAGCAGCCACAGGAGCGGCAGCAGCGGGCTCGACAGCCGGAGCGGCATTGACCGTAGCGGTCGGGGCAGCTTCCTTGGCGCGAGCTTCAGCATCACGACGAGCAGCCTCTTCGGCACGCTGACGAGCTTCTTCCTCGGCCTTCAGTCGAGCAGCTTCCTCCGCCGCGCGCTGCTCTTCGAGTTCGCGCTGACGCTCAGCCTCGATCTCGTCAGGGCTGCGCTTGACGTAGGTTTTCTTCTTGCGTACTTCGACGTTGATGGTCTTGCTACCGGCGACCCTCAACGTAGTAGTGGTCTTGCGCTGCAGGGTAATCTTGCGCGGCTCTTCCAGGCGCTCACCGTGGCTGCTCTTGAGATGGGCCAGCAGGGCCTGCTTCTCATTGTCGGTTACAACCTGTTCGGCGCTGGTGTGCGGCAATCCCGCCTCGCGCATCTGCAGCAGCAGGCGCTCCACCGGTGTATCGACCACTTGGGCCAGTTCTTTCACCGTGACTTGCGTCATGCACTTCTCTCCTAGGCCGCGAAACTTACTCGAACCAGTGGGCTCGGGCGGCCATGATCAGCTTGCCGGCACGCTCTTCGTCCATGCCGTCGATGTCGAGCAGGTCATCAATCGACTGCTCGGCTAGGTCTTCGCGGTTAATAACGCCACGTACGGCGAGTTCAACAGCCAGGTCCTTGTCCATGCCTTCCAGAGAAAGCAGGTCTTCGGCAGGCTGGGCATCCGCCAGCTTCTCTTCGGTCGCGATGGCCTTGGTCAGCAGGCGGTCCTTCGCACGAGCACGCAGCTCGTTGACGATGTCCTCGTCGAAGCCGTCGATGCTGAGCATTTCTTCCATGGGTACGTAGGCGATTTCTTCCAGGCTGGTGAAACCTTCTTCCACCAGTACCTGAGCCAGCTCTTCGTCCACTTCCAGTTCTTCGACGAAGGCACGCAGGATGTCGCCGGTTTCGGCTTGCTGCTTGGCCTGGATGTCCGCTTCGGTCATCACGTTCAGGGTCCAGCCGGTAAGCTGGCTGGCCAGGCGCACGTTCTGGCCGCCACGACCGATGGCCTGGGCCAGGTTGTCTTCGGCAACGGCGATGTCCATTGCATGGGCATCTTCGTCGACGATGATCGCCACCACTTCGGCCGGAGCCATGGCGTTGATCACGAACTGCGCAGGGTTGTCGTCCCACAGGACGATATCGACGCGCTCGCCACCCAGTTCGCCGGATACGGCCTGGACACGGGAACCGCGCATGCCGATGCAGGCGCCCTGCGGGTCAATACGTTTGTCCTTGGAGCGCACGGCGATCTTGGCGCGGGAACCCGGATCACGGGAGGCAGCCATTACTTCGATCAGCTCTTCGGCGATTTCCGGCACTTCGATGCGGAACAGTTCGATCAGCATCTGCGGCGCGGTGCGCGACAGGATCAGCTGCGGGCCGCGGTTCTCGGTGCGGATTTCCTTCAGCAGAGCACGCACGCGGGCGCCAACACGGAAAGTCTCGCGGGCGATGATGTCCTCGCGGGCAAGCAGCGCTTCGGCGTTGTTGCCGAGGTCGACGATCACGTTATCGCGGGTGACCTTCTTCACGGTGCCGGAAATGATGTCGCCCAGTTTCTCGCGGTAGGCTTCGACAACTTGAGCGCGCTCGGCTTCGCGCACCTTCTGCACGATAACCTGCTTGGCGGTCTGGGCTGCGATGCGACCGAACTCGATGGACTCGATCTTCTCTTCGATGATGTCGCCGATCTTGGCTTTCTCATCGCGCTCCTGGGCCTGATCCAGGGTCAGCTGGATAGCCGGGTCCTCGAAATCAGTTTCCTCGACCACAGCCCAGCGACGGTAGGTGTCGTAGTTACCGCTCTGACGATTGATCGACACACGCAGGTCGACCTCGTCCTCGTAACGCTTCTTGGTAGCGGTGGCCAGGGCCAGCTCCAGCGCCTCGAAAATCACGCCGGCCGGTACACCTTTTTCGTTGGATACCGACTCAACAACCAGCAGTACTTCTTTGCTCATCGTACGCCTCGCCTTTCGCAATCCATTGGATCCGCGGGATCCGCGTCTCAGTCAAAACGGGGAATGATGTTGGCCTTGTCGATCAGTTCGATCGGCAGGAGGAACTCGCGGTCTTCGATGAGAACCACGACGTCCTGCTCCTCCACCCCGCGGAGAAGCCCCTGAAAATTGCGTCGACCTTCAAAGGGCGAACGCAGCTTGATCTTGACCAGTTCACCAGCGTGGGCCGCGAACTGTTCAAGGGTGAACAGAGGACGATCCATACCTGGCGACGATACTTCGAGGGTGTACTCGCTGCTGATCGGGTCCTCGACATCGAGCACGCCGCTGATTTGACGGCTGACTTTCTCGCAGTCGTCTACCAGGATGCCGTTTTCGTGATCGATATAGATCCGCAGCAGCGAATGCCGCCCTTGAGACAGGAACTCGATGCCCCAGCACTGATAACCGAGCGCTTCGACTACCGGGGCCAACAAGGCCTGCAACTGTTCTAGCTTGCTCGACACCTGATCGCCTCTCGCATGCTGTGCAAATAAAAAATGGGCGAAACGCCCATCCCTTCAAACCACCTGATCATTGATCGGAGGCCAACTGTCCAGCTAGCAAAAAGCCCCTAAAAAGGGGCTTCGCGACTACTGGTTGCGGGGGCTGGATTTGAACCAACGACCTTCGGGTTATGAGCCCGACGAGCTACCAGACTGCTCCACCCCGCGTCAAAGCTGGTGCGAGATTATACGGCCAGCACCTTGCATGGTCAACCGAACATCCCGCGAAGAAGAAAGCCCGCATCTCTGCGGGCCTCTCTTTATATGGTACCGAGGAGGGGACTCGAACCCCTACAGCCTATGGCCACTACCACCTCAAGGTAGCGTGTCTACCAATTCCACCACCTCGGCAAAACTTGCCTTACTTCTGCTCCGGAGCCTGAGGCACGTCACCCGACTGGGCGGCTGGCTTCTGCTCTTCGAGCACCGGCACATCGTCAGCTGCCGGCTTGGCGGGTTGAACTTCGAGAGCCGCCGGATCCGGCAGGCCTACGTTGCTCAGCGCCTCAGCCTTTTCTTTAGCGAAGAACGCTAAACCCAGGCTGGTAATGAAAAAAACCGCGGCGAGTATACCAGTAAAGCGACTCAGAAAGGTAGCGGAACCTTGGCTTCCGAAAACGGTTGCCGAAGCACCAGAACCGAACGAGGCACCAGCATCTGCGCCTTTGCCCTGCTGAACCAGCACCAGGCCTACAACACCCAGAGCGACCAGCAAGTGCACCACAATAACGACAGTTTCCAGCATCTTGTCAGCTTCCTGCGGCGCGACAGATCGCACCGAACTCATCCGCATTCAGGGAGGCACCACCAACGAGCCCCCCATCGATATCCGGCATGCCGAACAAGTCGGCCGCACTGGCCGCCTTCACACTGCCGCCGTACAGAATCCGTACGCCGCGAGCAACTTCGGCATTTTCCGCCGACAGCTGCGAACGAATCGCCGCATGAACCTCTTGCGCCTGTTGCGGCGAAGCCGTCAGCCCCGTACCTATCGCCCAAACCGGCTCATAGGCAATTACCGCCCGCGCAAATGCGCCCACACCAAGCTCTTCGATCACGCTACCCAGCTGACGCCCGACAACCTCAAGCGTCCTGCCAGCTTCGCGCTGTTCCCGGGTCTCGCCGACGCACAGCACCGGAACCAGACCACAGGATTGAGCAGCAGCGAACTTGCGACTCACGACTTCGTCGCTCTCACCCAGAATCAGGCGACGCTCCGAATGACCGACCAGAACCAGATTGCAACCTACGTCTGCCAACTGGCTTGCCGCGATCTCTCCGGTGAGGGCTCCCTGCACCGGCTCTACCGCACAGTTCTGTGCACCCACGACAATCGACTTGCCGTCCAGGCCTTGAATGACCTGATTGATGTACAGACAGGGCGGCATCACCGCGACTTCGACGCCAGCAGGCAAGGCCAATTGGCGCAAGCCTTTGATCAGCTCTGCGACGCTGGCGCGGGTACCGTGCATTTTCCAGTTACCGGCTACCAGAGGTCGGCGCATGCTTTATCTCGTCGATCAAAGTGGGCGCAGATGTTACCCAAGAGATTTCCAACTAGCAAGAGAAATCAAGCACATACCTCAGTCACGACTTTCGCCAGCTCTTCGGCATAGCCTCGCACCAGCTTTTCGTCGTCGCCTTCGACCATCACTCGCACAAGTGGCTCGGTGCCGGACTTGCGCAGCAGGACGCGACCGCGACCGGCCATCTTCTCAGTAACACGGGCGCATGCGTCCTGTACCGCCGGGTGCTTGACCGGATCAACACCGTTGCCGGCATAGCGCACGTTGATCAGGACCTGCGGGCACTTGCGCATGCCCTGGCGCGCTTCTGCCAGCGACTGGCCGCTTCGCTGCAGCGCGAGCAACACCTGCAAGGCGGAGACGATGGCATCACCAGTGGTGGTGAAGTGACTGCAAACGATATGGCCGGAGTTTTCACCGCCCAAGGTCCACCCGTTGGACTGGAGCTCACTCATCACGTAGCGATCACCGACCTTCGCACGAATGAATGGAATGCCGAGGTCCTTCAGTGCCAACTCCATACCGAGATTGCTCATCAGGGTACCGACTACACCACCCTGCAGCTTGTCACGGCCATGCAGGTCGCGAGCGATCAGATAGATCAGTTCGTCGCCGTCAACCACGGTGCCGGTGTGATCCACCATCAGCACACGGTCACCGTCGCCATCGAATGCGATGCCGATGTCGGCATTCTGCTCGGCCACTGCAGCCTGCAGCCTGCCCATGTGGGTCGAACCACAATCATCGTTGATGTTGAGGCCATTGGGCTGGTTCGCCAGCACATGCACCTGGGCACCCAGCTCACGAAACACGCTGGGAGCGACCTTGTAGGTGGCGCCATGGGCGCAGTCGATTACCAGCTTGAGACCGGCAAAGTCGGTGCTGATGGGAGTGGTGCTCTTGCAGAACTCGATGTAGCGGCCCGCAGCGTCGTTGATGCGAGTCACCTTGCCGAGCTGCTCCGACTCCACAACGGTCATCGGCTGATCCAGCAGCTCTTCGATCATCAGCTCCACCTCATCCGAGAGCTTGGTGCCCTTGCCGGAGAAGAACTTGATGCCGTTGTCATGGTGCGGGTTGTGCGAAGCACTGATGACGATGCCGGCGTCCGCCAGGAAAGTACGAGTAAGGTAGGCGATGGCAGGGGTAGGCATGGGGCCGAGCAACATCACGTCGGCGCCGGCAGCCAAGAGCCCTGCCTCGAGAGCGGACTCGAACATGTATCCGGAGATGCGCGTGTCCTTGCCAATCAGGATGCGGCTCTTGCCCTGCTTGCGGAACGCCATGCCGGCAGCCCAACCGAGCTTGAGCATGAAATCCGGAGTAATCGGGAACTGCCCGACACGCCCGCGAATACCGTCGGTGCCAAAATACTTTCTGCTCATGAGGTGCTCCGTGTTTTCTTATTCCGCTGCTTGCACCGCAGCGATCATGCGTACCGCGTCCACGGTTTCCGCGACATCGTGTACGCGCAGGATGCAGGCGCCCTTGGCCACCGCAAGGGCTGCCAGGGCAAGACCGCCGGACAAGCGTTGGTGGACTTCCCGTCCCAACGCCTGGCCAATCATGCTTTTTCGTGAAACCCCGACCAGCAGGGGGCGCCCCAACTGGTGCAGCGCTTCCATATGCTTGAACAGGCTGAGGTTGTGCGCCAGGGTCTTGGCGAAGCCGAAACCCGGATCGAGAACGATACGATCTTCCGAAATCCCGGCTGCCAGGCAGGCCTGCATGCGGTCGGCGAGAAAATCCCCGACTTCGCGTACGACGTCCTGGTAGCGTGGATCCTGCTGCATGTTGCCCGGCTCGCCGAGCATGTGCATGAGACACACCGCAAGACCGGTATCGGCAGCGGCATCCAGGGCCCCATCACGACGCAGCGCGCGCACATCGTTGATCATCCCGGCACCCAGGCGCGCGCCTTCGCGCATTACGGCAGGCGTGGATGTATCCAGGGAGATCACCACATCCAACTCGCGGGCGATGACTTCGACCACCGGGGCGACGCGCTCGAGCTCTTCGGTTGGGGAGACCGGACGAGCGCCAGGCCGGGTGGACTCACCACCGACGTCGATCAGGGTCGCGCCAGCGGCGACCATCTCGGCGGCGTGGCGCAACGCTGCGTCGCGCGCATTGAAGCAGCCGCCATCGGAGAAGGAGTCTGGGGTGACATTGAGGATGCCCATGACATGAGGCTGGGCCAAATCAAGAACCCGGTTGCCGCAAGGCAACCGGGTCGGGTACTGCACTGACTTCATCTACAGGCCTTAGTGTTCGCCAGCCGGCCCGCCGATGGGGGTTTCAGGCCGTTTGGCCTCTTCACGCGGTGCGGGGGTACCAGAGGTACCGGAACCGCCCTGCCAGTCCTTGGGCTCACGCGCAACTCGGCCAGCCATGATGTCATCGATCTGCTCGGAGTCGATGGTTTCATACTTCATCAGGGCCTCAGCCATCATGTCGAGCTTGTCGCGATTCTCCGTCAGCAGGTTCTTCGCGGTGGTATAGCTCTCATCGATGATGCGGCGGACTTCCTGGTCGATCAGCTTGGCGGTTTCGCCGGACACGTTGGCGTGCTGCGCACCCGCGCTGCGACCGAGGAACACTTCGCCCTCCTCTTCCGCGTACATCAACGGGCCGAGTTTCTCGGACAGGCCCCACTTGGTCACCATGTTCCGGGCGATCTGGGTGGCGCGCATGATGTCGTTGGAGGCGCCGGTGGTGACACCGTCGAAGCCCAGGGTCATCTCTTCAGCAATACGGCCGCCGAACAGCGAGCAGATCTGGCTGACCAGGGCGCGCTTGGACAGGCTGTAGCGATCCTCCTCGGGGAGGAACATGGTTACGCCCAGGGCGCGGCCACGCGGAATGATCGACACCTTGTAGACCGGGTCATGCTCAGGCACCAGACGACCTACGATGGCGTGACCCGCTTCGTGGTACGCGGTGTTGAGTTTCTCCTTCTCGGACATGACCATGGATTTGCGCTCGGCGCCCATCATGATCTTGTCCTTGGCCAGTTCGAATTCCTTCATTTCCACCAGGCGCTTGTTGACGCGCGCGGCGAACAGGGAAGCCTCGTTGACCAGGTTGGCCAGGTCGGCGCCAGAGAAGCCCGGGGTACCGCGTGCAATCACAGCCGGATCGACGTCATCGCCCATGGGCACCTTGCGCATGTGCACCTTGAGGATCTGCTCGCGGCCACGGATATCCGGCAGGCCAACCACCACCTGGCGGTCGAAGCGGCCCGGACGCAGCAGGGCCGGGTCCAGCACGTCAGGACGGTTGGTAGCGGCGATCACGATGATGCCGTCATTCATTTCGAAGCCGTCCATCTCGACCAGCAACTGGTTGAGAGTCTGCTCGCGCTCGTCGTGACCACCACCCAGACCGGCGCCACGATGACGACCGACGGCGTCGATCTCGTCGATGAAGATGATGCAGGGAGCGTGCTTTTTAGCCTGGTCGAACATGTCTCGGACGCGGGACGCACCCACACCGACGAACATTTCAACGAAATCGGAACCGGAGATGGTGAAGAACGGTACCTTGGCTTCGCCGGCAATGGCCTTGGCCAGCAGGGTCTTACCGGTACCGGGCGGGCCGACCATCAGCACACCGCGCGGGATACGGCCGCCCAGGCGCTGGAATTTGCCCGGATCACGAAGGAATTCCACCAGTTCGCTGACTTCTTCCTTGGCCTCGTCGCAACCGGCGACGTCGGCGAAGGTGGTCTTGACCTGGTCTTCTGACAACAGGCGCGCCTTGCTCTTGCCGAAGCTCATCGGGCCGCCGCGGCCACCGCCGCCGCCCTGCATCTGGCGCATGAAGAACATGAAGACAGCGATGATCACCAGGATCGGGAAGCTGGCCACCAGCAACTGAGTCCAGATGCTCTGCTGCTCAGGCTGCTTGCCTTCGATGATCACGTTGTTGTCGATCAGGTCGCCGATCAGGCCGCCGTCCTGAATCGCCGGACGAATGGTCTTGAAGGACTCGCCATCGTTGCGCTTGCCGGTGATGACGAAGCCATCGACGGTCACGCGCTCGACTTTTCCTTCTTTAACCTGCTCGATGAATTCCGAGTAGTTAAGGGTCTGCGGTTCGCTTGGGCTGGAGAAATTGTTCATCACCGTGACAAGCACAGCGGCGATGATCAGCCACAGGATCAGATTTTTTGCCATGTCGTTCAATTAGCTACCCTCTGGAACGGGCCCCTTCCTGGAGCGCACCCCGCATGACGGCTGGTGGTTAACCGGCCTAACTTACTACACAACCCCCGCCCCTGGCAGGCGCCGTCTGTAACCCTTTATGAGGCCTGGCGGCCTCGCTGCAGTGTCCAGCTCCTGCAGAAGGGGACCGACGAGTCAGGTCCCCGTTGCAGTCTATTCCCCGCGGAAGCCACGCGCGAGCAGGTATTGCTCCCGGGAGCTGTCACGCGACGAAAGCGGTTTGCGCATCTGCACCTTGTCGAACATCTCGCGCACTTGCTTGTGGTAGACGTCGAAACCTTCGCCCTGGAATATCTTGATCAGAAAATCGCCACCCGGACGCAGCGTACGGCCCGCCAGGTCCAGCGCCAGCTCGCAGAGAAACATCGAGCGCGGCTGATCGGAGGCCCTTACGCCACTCATATTGGGGGCCATATCGGAAATCACAAGGTCTACCGGGTTGTCACCGATCGCCTCGAGAATGCGTGTGAGGACTTCATCATCGGTGAAGTCGCCCTGAATGAAGGTCACATCAGGAATGCTATCCATTTCCAGGATGTCGGAAGCGATCAACCGGCCGCGATCACCGATCACCCGGCTAGTTACCTGGGACCAGCCGCCTGGCGCCGCGCCGAGGTCGACGACGGTCATGCCGGGCCGCAGGATGCGGTCCTTCTCCTGAATTTCGAGCAGCTTGTAGCTGGCGCGGGAACGATAACCGTCCTTCTGCGCCTGTTTGACGTACGGGTCGTCGATATGTCTTCGCAGCCATTGCTGGCTACTCTTGGAACGGGCCACGGTATACCTCGTGTTCGGCTGTGCGCCCCGGAATCACTCGGGTAAACTAGCAGCCTTTTTTCGCAGGGGTCTGATTATGGCGCTCTCACCGGAGCACAAGAAGCAATACAAATCTATCGGTCATCACCTGAAACCGGTATTGACGGTGGCTGAAAACGGCCTCACCGAAGGTGTGCTGGCCGAGCTTGATCGCGCGCTGAACGATCACGAACTGATCAAGGTCCAGTTCCGCATCATCGAGCGTGATGATCGCCGCGCCCTGATCGACGAGCTCTGCGCCGCCGGCAACTGCGAACTGGTCCAGGTCATCGGCAAGATGGCACTGGTCTATCGCCGCAATCCGAAGCCGAACCGCAATCTCTCCAACATCAGCCGCTTCAGCGGTCTCTGAGCCTCCCGCCAAGGGCGCGCGCTCAGCGCGCCCGGCCCTCCGCCAGCTTCGCCGGCAAGGGCTGAATAACCAGCAGCAGGCCGCAGAAGGCCAGCAACAAATAGCTGAAGTTCAGCCAGTACAACGCCTCCGGCATCCAGAAGCGAACCAGCAGGAACACCACCACCAGGCCGATCACAGCGGCCAGTAGCTGCGCGCGCGCGTCACGCCAGAGACGTGCAAGCCCCGCATGCTGAATCAGCAGCAGGGCCTGGAGCAGCGCACAGAAGCCGGCAAAGGCAACCATCAACGGCCGGAGGCTGGAAGCCACCTCCTCCACCAGCATCGGCGCCAGACCTATACGGCCCAGCGCTGGCAGCATGACGAAGTGCAGCAGCCAGAGGCCGCCAACCCAGAAGGTCTGGGCCAGCTGCCAAGCGATGGCGCCGGCCCGAAAGGGTGAACGCTTAGACGTGGCGGACTTCGACAATCTCGTACTCGACGATGCCGCTCGGAGTCTTGACGGTCACCACGTCCCCTTCTTCCTTGCCCACCAGGGCACGGGCGATGGGAGAGCTGACCGACAGCTTGCCTTTCTTGATGTCGGCTTCGTCGTCGCCAACGATCTGGTAGGTAACGGCTTCGTCGGTTTCGACGTTGGCGATATCCACCGTGGTGCCGAAAATCACCTTGCCGGTATGGGCGATGCTGGTGACATCGATGACCACCGAATTCTGCAGGCGGCCTTCGATATCACGGATACGCGCCTCGACCATGCCCTGTTGCTCGCGCGCCGCATGGTACTCAGCGTTTTCCTTGAGATCGCCCAGCTCACGCGCTTCGCCGATGGCCTGACTCAGTTGCGGGCGCATCACTTTGGTCAGATGAGCCAGCTCCTCTTCCAGGGCGCGAGCGCCCTGGACAGTCATGGGGTACTTATTCATGCCTTGATTCCTGCATGGAGATCCTGCAAGCGGCGCACGGTCTTCTCGGGACCGAACTTGAGCGCTTCACAGACCGCCTGACCAGCCGCGATGGTGGTGGTGCAGTAGATCTTGTGCTGCAGGGCGTTACGACGAATCGAGTAGGAGTCAGCAATCGACTGACGCCCCTCGGTGGTGTTGATGATCAGGGTAACCTCATCGTTCTTGATCATGTCAACGACATGCGGACGACCTTCAGTCACCTTGTTCACGCGGCGTACCGGCAGACCAGCGGCCTCGATCACCTTGGCGGTACCGGCAGTGGCAACGACTTCGAAGCCCAGCGCGACCAGATCACGTGCGACCTGAACGGCTTCCGGCTTGTCATCTTCGCGCACGCTGATGAATGCACAACCCGAGTTCGGCAGAATCTCGCTGGCACCCAACTGCGCCTTCGCGAAGGCTTCGCCGAAGGTGTCGCCGACACCCATCACTTCACCGGTGGACTTCATTTCCGGGCCGAGGATCGGGTCGACGCCCGGGAACTTGGCGAAGGGGAACACCGCTTCCTTGACGCTGAAGAACGGCGGAATGATTTCCTTGGTGAAGTCGATTTCCTTGAGGCTCTTGCCAGCCATCACGCGGGCAGCAACCTTGGCCAGGGATTCGCCAATGCACTTGGAGACGAACGGCACGGTACGGGACGCGCGCGGGTTCACCTCGATCACGTAGATGTCTTCGCCCTGAACGGCCATCTGGACGTTCATCAGGCCGACCACGCCGAGTTCCAGGGCCATCTTCTTGACCTGGTCACGGATCTCGTCCTGGATGTGCTGCGGCAGCGAGTACGGCGGCAGCGAGCAGGCGGAGTCACCGGAGTGCACGCCAGCCTGCTCGATGTGCTGCATGATCGCGCCGATCACGACGGTTTCGCCGTCGCAGACTGCATCGATGTCGACTTCGATGGCGCAGTTCAGGAAGCGGTCCAGCAGCACCGGGCTGTCGTTGGAAACCTTCACGGCCTCGCGCATGTAGCGCTTGAGCTCTTCTTCCTGGTAGACGATTTCCATCGCGCGGCCGCCCAGTACGTAGGACGGGCGCACCACCATCGGGTAACCGATGTTCTTCGACAGGGCCAGGGCTTCGTCTTCGCTGCGCGCGGTGGCGTTGGCCGGCTGGCGCAGGTTCAGGCGCTGGACCATCTGCTGGAAGCGCTCGCGGTCTTCTGCGCGGTCGATGGCGTCAGGGCTGGTGCCGATGATCGGTACACCGGCCTCTTCCAGGGCGCGGCAGAGTTTCAGCGGAGTCTGGCCGCCATACTGGACGATGACGCCCTTGGGCTGCTCGACGCGGACGATTTCCAGCACGTCTTCCAGGGTCACCGGCTCGAAGTACAGACGGTCGGACGTGTCGTAGTCGGTGGAGACGGTTTCCGGGTTGCAGTTGACCATGATGGTCTCGTAACCGTCTTCACGCATGGCCAGCGCGGCGTGTACGCAGCAGTAGTCGAACTCGATGCCCTGGCCGATACGGTTGGGGCCACCGCCGAGGATCATGATCTTGTCGCGGGACGACGGGTTGGCCTCGCACTCTTCCTCGTAGGTCGAGTACATGTAGGCGGTGTCGGTGGCGAATTCGGCGGCGCAGGTGTCCACGCGCTTGAAGACCGGCAGGACCTTCAGCTTGTGGCGATGGCTGCGCAGATTCTTCTCGGTAACGCCGAGGAGCTTGGCCAGGCGGGAATCGGAGAAGCCCTTGCGCTTGAGCTTGCGCATCAGGTCGGCGTCGATGCCGGACAGGCCGAGGGTCTTGACCTTCTCCTCATCCTTGATGAGGTCCTCGATCTGCACCAGGAACCACTCGTCGATGCGAGTCAGGTCGAATACTTCTTCGATGCTCTTGCCAGCGCGGAAGGCATCAGCCACGTACCAGATACGCTCGGCGCCCGGAACGGTCAGCTCGCGCTTCAGGATGCCTTCGGCTTCCGGGTCGTTCAGGTCCAGCTTGGGATCGAAGCCGGCAACGCCCACTTCCAGGCCGCGCAGGGCTTTCTGCACCGACTCCTGGAAGGTACGACCGATGGCCATCACTTCACCCACGGATTTCATCTGGGTGGTCAGGCGGGCGTCAGCTTTCGGGAATTTCTCGAAGGCGAAGCGCGGAACCTTGGTCACCACGTAGTCGATGGCCGGCTCGAAGGACGCCGGGGTGCGACCGCCGGTGATGTCGTTCTGCAGCTCATCGAGGGTGTAGCCGACGGCCAGCTTGGCAGCGATCTTGGCGATCGGGAAGCCGGTAGCCTTGGAGGCCAGGGCCGAGGAACGCGATACGCGCGGGTTCATCTCGATCACGACCATGCGGCCGGTGTTCGGGCAGATGCCGAACTGCACGTTGGAACCGCCGGTTTCCACGCCGATCTCACGCAGCACCGCCAGGGAGGCGTTGCGCATGATCTGGTATTCCTTGTCGGTCAGCGTCTGGGCCGGAGCGACGGTGATGGAGTCACCAGTGTGCACGCCCATCGGGTCGAAGTTCTCGATGGAGCAGACGATGATGCAGTTGTCCTTCTTGTCGCGGACAACCTCCATCTCGTATTCCTTCCAGCCGATCAGGGATTCGTCGATCAGCAGCTCGTTGGTCGGCGACAGGTCCAGGCCGCGGGCGCAGATTTCTTCGAACTCTTCGCGGTTGTAGGCGATGCCGCCACCGGTGCCGCCCATGGTGAAGGACGGACGGATGATGCAGGGGAAGCCGACCTTTTCCAGGACGCCGTAGGACTCTTCCATGCTGTGGGCGATGCCGGAGCGTGGGCATGCCAGGCCGATGGACTTCATGGCCTTGTCGAAGCGCGAGCGGTCTTCAGCCTTGTCGATGGTGTCGGCGTTGGCGCCGATCATTTCCACACCGAACTTGGCCAGTACGCCGTGGCGTTCCAGGTCGAGGGCGCAGTTCAGCGCGGTCTGGCCACCCATGGTGGGCAGCAGGGCGTCGGGGCGCTCCTTCTCGATGATCTTGGCGACGGTCGCCCACTTGATCGGCTCGATGTAGGTGGCGTCGGCCATGGCCGGGTCGGTCATGATGGTGGCCGGGTTGGAGTTCACCAGGATGACGCGGAAGCCTTCTTCCTTCAGGGCTTTGCAAGCCTGGGCGCCGGAGTAGTCGAACTCGCAGGCCTGGCCAATGACGATGGGGCCGGCACCGAGGATCAGGATGCTCTTGATGTCTGTACGCTTGGGCATGGGACTCTCGTTGCAATAATCAGGACAGGGTTGCGGTGGCCAGCTTCACGCCAAAGCCGACGAACAGGGCGCCGACGCCGCTGGAAGCGCCGGCAGCCAGCCGTTGCCGCCGGCGGAACCAGGCCGCCAGGCGCACACCGGAAAAAATCAGGAAACTCAGGTAAAGGGCGCTGATGACTTCGAGGATCGCGCCCAGTACCAGGAACGACAGGCCGGGGTAGGCGTATCCCGGGTCGACGAACTGGATGAAGAAGGACACGAAGAAGAGGATCGCCTTGGGATTGGACAGGCTCAGCAGCAGCGCCTTGCGGAACGGCTGGTTGACGTCCATTTCCTGTGCCGGGACAGCCTGCTCGACCGGTTGGCGCAACTTCTGCCAACCACCCCGGAGCATGCCGATACCCAGATAGAACAGGTAGGCGGCGCCGACGTACTTCAGGCCGAGGAACAGCATGAGTTCGGCCTTGAGCAGCGAGGCGATCCCCAACGCCGACAGCAGCATCAGGATCGCATCGCCGAGGAACACCGCGCTGGCCGCCCGGTAGCCGGCGCCCACGCCGCGCTGGGCGGCGGTGGCGAGCACGAACAGCGAGTTCGGCCCCGGCAGCAGGACGATGAACAGCGTACCCAGGACGTAGGTCCAGAGGTCGGTGATCCCGAGGGTCGGCATCATCTTCGCAAGCCCTTCCGCGATCTCAGCGGCGCTCGGCCATCGCCGCGATGAAGCGGTCGAACAGCGGAGCCACGTCGTGCGGACCTGGGCTGGCTTCCGGGTGCCCCTGGAAGCTGAAGGCCACCTTGTCGGTACGCTCGATGCCCTGCAGGGTGCCGTCGAACAGCGACTTATGGGTCGCACGCAGGTTGGTCGGCAGGGTCGATTCGTCCACGGCGAAACCGTGGTTCTGACTGGTGATCATCACCACGCCGGAATCCAGGTCCTGCACCGGGTGGTTGGCGCCATGGTGGCCATGACCCATCTTCACGGTCTTGGCACCGGAGGCCAGGGCCAGCAGCTGGTGGCCGAGGCAGATGCCGAATACCGGAATCTCGGTATCGAGGAACTCGCGGATTGCCTGGATGGCGTAATCGCACGGCTCGGGGTCGCCAGGGCCGTTGGAGAGGAAGATGCCGTCCGGGTTCAGGGCAAGCACTTCACTGGCCGGAGTCTGCGCCGGCACCACGGTCAGGCGGCAGCCGCGAGCAACCAGCATGCGCAGGATGTTCAGCTTCACGCCGAAGTCATACGCGACCACGTGGTACGGCAGATCGGCAGCCGGGATTTCCGGATGGCTGTCGGTTTCCAGGCTCCACACGCCGGAACGCCACTCGTACTTCTCGGTGGAGGACACGACCTTGGCCAGGTCCATGCCCTTCAGGCCAGGGAAGCTGCGAGCCAGTTCGAGGGCTTTTTCCTCGGTGGCGTCGTCGCCAGCCAGGATGCAGCCGTTCTGGGAGCCCTTTTCACGCAGGATGCGGGTCAGGCGGCGGGTATCGATGCCGGCGATGGCGACGGTGCCGTGCTCTTTCAGGTAATCCGGCAGCGACTGCTTGTTACGCCAGTTGCACGCCAGCAGCGGCAGATCACGAATGATCAGGCCGGCTGCCCATACGCGGTTGGACTCGGCGTCTTCCGGCGTGGTGCCGGTGTTGCCGATGTGCGGATAGGTGAGGGTAACGATTTGCTGGGCATAGGAAGGATCGGTAAGGATTTCCTGATAGCCGGTCATGGCAGTGTTGAACACTACCTCGCCGATGGTATGGCCATCGGCCCCAATGGCTTCGCCGCGAAAAATGCTGCCGTCGGCAAGCGCGAGTATGGCTGGCTTAGTCAAGAAGACCTCCCGTAGATCTAAGGCTGAAGCAAACGCAGGTTGTAAAAAAGCGGGATGACGTTGTTACCGTCACCCCGCTTTCTTATCTGAGCCATTTCTGCGTAACTTTTAGTGGACACACTAAAGCTGCAGTTTACAGGAATGCGTCATTTCGGTCCACCAGAAAGACATCCCATTTGGCAGACCGGCGATCACGCATCAGCGCAGACCGAGCACATCCTGCATGTCGTACAGGCCCGCTTCCTGACCATCCAGCCAGAGCGCTGCACGCACAGCGCCACGGGCGAAAGTCATGCGGCTGGAGGCCTTGTGGGTGATTTCCACGCGCTCACCATCGGCGGCGAACAGCACGGTGTGATCACCCACCACGTCGCCGGCGCGTACAGTGGCGAAGCCGATGGTTTCGCGGGCGCGGGCACCGGTCTGGCCTTCGCGACCATAGACAGCGACCTTGGACAGATCACGACCCAGCGCGTCAGCCACCACTTCACCCATGCGCAGCGCAGTACCGGACGGCGCGTCCACCTTGTGGCGGTGGTGGGCCTCGATGATCTCGATGTCCACCTCGTCGCCCAGCACGCGGGCGGCGGTATCCAGCAGCTTGAGGCAAAGGTTCACGCCGACGCTGAAGTTAGCCGCGAAAACGATCGGGATCTCTTTGGCGGCAGCCGCCAGCAGAGCCTTCTCTTCGGCGGAGAATCCGGTGGTGCCGATCACCATGGCCTTGCCGGCCTGACGGCAGACTTCCAGGTTCTTCAGGGTCACCGAGGGATGAGTGAAGTCGATCAGCACGTCGAACTCGTCGACCACCTTCGCCAGATCACCCGACAGCGGCACGCCAATACGGCCCAGCGCTGCCAGCTCACCGGCATCAGCGCCAACCAGGGTGCTGTCCGGACGATCGATGGCGGCGGTCAGTCCGGCGCCCTGTGCCTGCTGCACTGCCTCGATCAGGTTCTTGCCCATGCGCCCGGCGGCGCCCATCACAGCAATACGTCGCATAAAAAAGCTCCAAGCTGGAAGCCTGGAGCTGGACACCGGCACCGGAACGGAAATGGCCCGGCAGCGGCATCCAGCTCGTCGTTAGAGATCGCCGAAGAAGCGCTTCATGCCCTCGAACCAGCTGCTGGCCTTGGGCGAATGGGAGCCATCGTTCTGCAGCGTCTTGCGGAACTCGTCGAGCAGCTCGCGCTGGCGCTTGTCCAGATTGACCGGGGTTTCCACCACCACGCGGCACATCAGGTCACCCGCACCACCGCCACGTACCGGGGCCACGCCCTTGCCACGCAGGCGGAAGAGCTTGCCGGTCTGGGTCGCTTCCGGAATCTTCAGCTTGACCCGGCCGTCCAGGGTCGGCACTTCCAGCTCGCCACCCAGGGCGGCGTCCGCGAAGCTGATCGGCACTTCGCAATAGAGGTGCTTGCCATCGCGCTGGAAGATCGGGTGCTCGCGCACGTTGACCACCACGTAGAGGTCACCGGACGGACCACCCAGGGCACCCGCTTCACCTTCGCCGGAGAGGCGGATACGGTCGCCGGTATCGACGCCGGCCGGTACCTTCACCGACAGGGTCTTGTGCTCTTCCACACGGCCCTGGCCATGGCAGCTGCCGCACGGATCGCTGATCATCTTGCCGCTGCCGTGGCAGCGCGGGCAGGTCTGCTGCACCGAGAAGAAGCCCTGCTGCATGCGCACCTGGCCGATACCACCGCAGGTGGTACAGGTGACCGGGCTGGTGCCCTTCTTGGCACCCGAGCCTTCGCAGGTCTTGCAATTGACCAGGGTCGGCACGCGGATGGTCACGGTAGTGCCACGCACGGCTTCTTCGAGGTTCAGCTCAAGGGTGTAGCGCAAGTCGCTGCCGCGCTGCGGGCCGCCGCGCTGGCCGCCACGCTGACCACCGAAGAAATCGCTGAACACGTCGCCGAAAATGTCGGAGAAGCTGGCGCCACCGAAGCCGGCTCCAGCGCCCGCACCCATCTGCGGATCGACGCCGGCGTGGCCGTACTGATCGTATGCCGCGCGCTTGCTGGCATCGGACAGGATCTCGTAGGCCTCGTTGGCCTCTTTGAATTTCTCTTCGGACTCCTTGTCCCCCGGATTACGGTCCGGGTGGTGCTTCATCGCCAGCCGGCGATAAGCCTTCTTCAGCTCAGCCTCGCTGGCGCCGCGCTCGACACCGAGGATTTCGTAAAAGTCACGTTTAGCCATAGTTTCCTGCACTCTCGAATTCACCAGCCCCAGACACGCCAACGCGGGAGCAAGCTCCCGCGTGGCGGATCAGGCGTACGGGGCGTCTAGCCCCGCACACCGGGACGGAAGCAAGCGTGACACTTACTTGTTTTCCTTGACCTCTTCGAACTCAGCGTCGACGGCATCGTCGCCAGCCTTGTCCGCATTGGAGGCCTGCGGCTGCTCACCAGCCTGAGCCTGATCGGCGTACATCTTCTGCGCCAGCGGAGCGGAAGCCTGGGACAGGGCGTTCATCTTGGCTTCGATCTCGGCCTTGTCGTCGCCCTTCACGGCTACTTCCAGCTCGCCCAGCACTTTCTCGATGGCTGCCTTCTCCTCGGCGGTGGCCTTGTCGCCAGCCTCGGTGATCATCTTGCGAGTAGCGTGGACCAGCGCGTCACCCTGGTTACGGGCAGCCGCCAGCTCTTCGAACTTGCGGTCTTCCTCGGCGTTGGCCTCGGCATCACGCACCATCTGCTGGATCTCTTCCTCGGACAGGCCGGAGTTGGCCTTGATCACGATGGACTGCTGCTTGCCGGTGGCCTTGTCCTTCGCGCCGACGTGCAGGATGCCGTTGGCGTCGATGTCGAAAGTCACTTCGATCTGCGGTACGCCACGCGGAGCCGGCGGAATCTCGGCCAGGTCGAACTTGCCCAGGGACTTGTTCTGGGCAGCCTGCTTGCGCTCACCCTGCAGCACGTGAATGGTCACGGCGGACTGGTTGTCGTCAGCGGTGGAGAACACCTGCGACTTCTTGGTCGGGATGGTGGTGTTCTTCTCGATCAGCGCGGTCATCACGCCACCCAGGGTTTCGATGCCGAGGGTCAGCGGGGAAACGTCGAGCAGCAGAACGTCCTTCACGTCACCGGCGAGTACGGCGCCCTGGATGGCAGCACCGATAGCGACGGCTTCGTCCGGGTTCACGTCCTTGCGCGGCTCCTTGCCGAAGAAGTCAGCGACTTGCTTCTGCACCAGCGGCATGCGGGTCTGACCACCAACCAGGATCACTTCCTGAATGTCGGATACGTCCAGGCCGGCGTCCTTCAGGGCGATGCGGCAAGGCTCGATGGTACGAGCGACCAGGTCTTCCACCAGGGCTTCCAGCTTGGCGCGGGAAATCTTCACGTTCAGGTGCTTCGGACCGGTCTGATCTGCAGTGATGTACGGCAGGTTGACGTCGGTCTGCTGAGCGGAGGAGAGCTCGATCTTGGCCTTCTCGGCGGCTTCCTTCAGGCGCTGCATGGCCAGGGGATCGCCCTTCAGGTCCATGCCGGATTCTTTCTTGAACTCGTCAACGAGGTAGTCGATCAGGCGCAGGTCGAAGTCTTCACCACCCAGGAAGGTGTCACCGTTGGTGGCCAGTACTTCGAACTGGTGCTCACCGTCGACTTCGGCGATCTCGATTACCGACACGTCGAAGGTACCGCCACCCAGGTCATACACGATGACGGTGTGGTCGCCCTTGGCCTTGTCCATGCCGTAGGCCAGCGCAGCTGCGGTCGGCTCGTTGATGATGCGCTTGACGTCCAGACCGGCGATGCGGCCGGCGTCCTTGGTAGCCTGGCGCTGGCTGTCGTTGAAGTAGGCCGGAACGGTGATCACCGCTTCGGTTACCGGCTCGCCGAGGTAGTCTTCGGCGGTCTTCTTCATTTTCTTCAGCACTTCCGCGGAGATTTGCGGCGGCGCCATCTTCTGGCCCTTCACTTCCACCCAGGCGTCACCGTTGTCGGCCTTGGCGATCTTGTAGGGAACCATCTTGATGTCTTTCTGCACGACGTCTTCTTCGAAGCGGCGACCGATCAGGCGCTTTACGGCGTACAGGGTGTTCTGCGGGTTGGTGACCGCCTGACGCTTGGCGGACTGGCCGACCAGGGTCTCACCGTCGTTGGTGTAGGCGATGATGGACGGCGTGGTGCGAGCGCCTTCGGCGTTCTCGATCACCTTGACGCTGCCGTTTTCCAGGATGGCCACGCAAGAGTTGGTGGTCCCCAGGTCGATACCAATGATTTTGCCCATATTCTCTCTCCCGAAACTTTGAATTCTCCGCGACCTCGCTTCACGGGCCGCGGCAGCACATAAACGCTTGAACTAACAGATGGGGGCCCGAGGCCGGATTTCAAGCCTGCTCGTCAATCGACGGCGGAGTGGCACTCGGCGCCTTGCTGACCACCACCATGGCGGGGCGCAGCAGACGACCGTTGAGCAGGTAGCCCTTCTGGAACACCTTCAGCACGCTGCCCGGCTCGACATGGGTGCTTTCTTCCATGGCCATGGCCTGGTGGTGCTCGGGATTGAAGGGCGCGCCATGCGGATCAACGGCTTCCAGCTGATAGCGCTTGAGGGTGTCGTGGAACAGCTTGAGGGTCAGTTCCATGCCCTCGCGCACCGGCTTGATGGTCTCGTCGGTGGAGCTGGACAGTTCCAGGCCGCGCTCCAGGCTATCGACCACCGGCAGCAGGTCGTTGGCGAATTTTTCCAGAGCGAACTTGTGCGCCTTCTCCACATCCTGCTCGGCGCGGCGGCGGATGTTCTGCAGCTCGGCGGCAACGCGCAGCGACTGATCCTGGGCCGCGGCCAGTTGCTCTTCCAGCACCTGTACGCGAGCGGCGAGATCTTCACCGGATGCGGTTTCGGCAGCGGAATTCGCTTCGGGGGTCTGGTTTTCCAGGGTCTGTTCGTCGGCCATGCCTTCCTCCTCATAAAGACAGCTGCGGGCAAAGACCCGCTGATATGTCCGCCTATATGGGGTCGCAATTTGTCGCTTCAAGGGGGAGGGACGATTGTCAGCCAGAAAACAAACACTGTATAAATACCCAGCCATCTCAGCGCGGGAGTCGCACCATGCTGGTACACCTGTCGATCCATAACTACGCCATCGTCGAGCACCTGGACCTGGAGCTCGAGGGCGGCATGTCCGTGATCACCGGCGAAACCGGAGCCGGCAAGTCGATCATGCTCGACGCTCTCGGACTCACACTGGGCGATCGCGCCGACAGTGGAGTGGTGCGTCCCGGCGCCGACAAGGCCGACATCCTCGCCAGCTTCGACATCAGCGACATTCCCGAAGCCCGAGCCTGGCTGGCCGAGCGCGACCTGGACAACGACGGCCCCTGCATCCTGCGCCGCGTCATCACCGCCGAAGGCCGGTCGCGCGCCTATATAAATGGCAGCCCCTGCCCCCAGGGCGACCTCAAGAACCTGGGCGAGCTGCTGATCGACATCCACAGCCAGCACGAACACCAATCCCTGCTCAAGGCCGACACCCATCGCCGCCTCCTGGACGAATTCGCCGGCGCCAGCGACCTCGCTCGCCAGGTACAGCTAGCCGCACAACGCTGGCGGCAAACCCGCCAGGAGCTGGAGCGCCTCTCCCGCGCTGGCGACGAGCAGCGCGCGCGCCACCAGTTGCTCAGCTACCAGCTGGACGAACTGGAGAACCTTGCCCTCGGCGACAACGAGCTGGAGCAGCTTGAACAGGAACACAAGAACCTGGCCAACGCCGAAAGCCTGCTGGCCGCCTGCCGCCAGGTGATCGACTTCTGCAGCGAGAGCGATGCCGGCAACGTGCTCAGCGCACTCACCTCCAGCCTCAACCGACTGACCGCCTTCCATACCCAGCCCGGCGCGCTGGCTGAAGCGGTCAACCTGCTGTCCAGCGCGCAGATCCAGGTCGAAGAAGCCATGGGTGAGCTTAACCGCTTCCTCGACCATTTCGACGCCGACCCCGAACGCCAGCAGGCACTCGAAGAGCGCCTCGACACCATCTACACCCTGGCGCGCAAGCACCGGGTGCAACCAAACGAGCTGGCGGAACTGCAGCAGCACCTACTGGATGAACTGGAAGCCCTCAACGCCGATGACGAAGCGGTTGAGCGCCTGACCGAGGAACTGGCCGCCTATGAACGCCACTACCGGGAAAAGGCTGCCGAGCTGAGCCGGCTGCGCGGCGAAGCGTCTGACCGCCTGGCAGGCTCGGTAGAAACCGAAATGCAGCGACTGGGCATGCCCGGTGGGCGATTCAGCATCCAGCTGCATGCCAGCCAGATCGACGAACCGCAGCAGAATGGCCTGGAACAGGTCGAATTCCTGGTCAGCGCCAACCCGGGTCAGCCGCTCAAGGCACTGGCCAAGGTCGCTTCGGGCGGCGAGCTGTCCCGCATCAGCCTGGCCATCCAGGTGATCACCGCCCAGACCTCACGCGTTCCCACGCTGGTGTTCGACGAAGTGGACGTGGGTATCGGCGGCCCCACCGCCGAAGTGGTCGGCCAGTTGCTGCGCCGCCTCGGTCAACGTGGCCAGGTACTCACCGTCACCCACCTGCCCCAGGTGGCCGCGCAGGGTCACCACCATCTCTTCGTGCACAAGGAACGTGGCACGCAGGAAACCCGCACCGCCGTGGCCAAGCTGCAGGAAGCACCTCGCATCGAGGAAATCGCACGCATGCTGGGCGGCGTCGACCTCACCGAGGAATCCCTGGCCCACGCCAGGAAGATGGTGACCAGCGCCCAGGGCTGATCCGGCCCAAACGAAAAAGGCGACCCACAGGTCGCCTTTTCTTTTGCGCGAAGCGCTTACTTCTTCTTGCGGATGTAGAGCACCAGGTTGTGGTCAACCAGCTCGTAGCCGCGCTCCTTGACGATTTCCTTCTGGCGCTTCTCGATTTCCGGATCGAAGAATTCGATCACTTCACCGGAATCGACGCACACCATGTGATCGTGGTGGCCGCTATCGGCCAGTTCGAACACAGCGTGGCCGCCATCGAAGTTGTGGCGCACTACCAGGCCCGCAGCTTCGAACTGGGTCAGGACCCGGTAGACAGTGGCCAGACCGACATCTTCGCCGGCTTCCATCAGGGCCTTGTAAACGTCCTCCGCGCTCATGTGGCGTTGCTCGGTGGAGTCGAGCATCTGGAGGATCTTGACCCGAGGCAAGGTGACCTTCAGGCCGGCTTTACGCAGTTCGTTGTTTTCAACCATGGTCGGTTTTCTCGGGGAATGCGGCTTTCGCAGCTTCCCTTAATGCAGGTATGATCGGGACTTTTGATGCCCAGCCAAGATAGTGGAAGTCTCCCACCGATGCAAAACACCAAGCTCCTGCTGACCAGCCTCTCCTTCGCAGGCTTGCTCGCACTCGCCGGTTGTTCGTTTCCCGGTGTCTACAAGATCGACATCCAGCAGGGCAACGTCGTAACGCAGGACATGATAGACCAGTTGAAGCCTGGAATGACCCGACGTCAAGTGCGGTTTATCATGGGCAACCCGCTGATCACCGACACCTTCCACGCCAATCGCTGGGACTACCTCTACAGCATCCAGCCCGGTGGCGGCCAACGCCTCCAGGAACGCGTCAGCCTGATGTTCGACAGCAATGACCAACTGATCGGCCTGGCCGGTGACTTCATGCCCGGCGTGAGCCGTGACGAAGCGATCCTCGGCGGCGAAAGCACCACCACGACCACCGAAGCCAAGCCGGAGCAGCCGAAAGAGCAGCCCAAGGCCGAGGAACCGGCAGCGCCGGGCTCCCTGCTGGAGAAGATCCAGAAGGAAGTGGACAGCGCAGAACCGGTACCGGTACCGATTCCGGAACCGCTGGAAACCTCGCCGCAATAACACGCGGCAACAAAAAAGCCCGGGCTGGTCCCGGGCTTTTTATTGGGCGATTGTCAGACTCACCGCTCGCCAGTGCGCGCCTGCGCAGCCTTCGCCGCACGTTGTTTGCGCACCTCTTTCGGATCGGCAATCAGCGGCCGGTAGATCTCCACCCGATCCCCCTCCTCCAGCACCCGCTCTTCCGGTTTGAGCAGCGACTTGCCGAAGATTCCGAGCGGGCAACCGGCGAGGTCCAGCTCGGGGAAATGCGCATCCATCCCGGAGCGCAGAACCGCATCACGGGCATTGATGCCCCTGGGGACACTCAGGCGCAGCAACTGCTGGCGGTCAGCCAGGGCGTAAACCACCTCGACCCGGATCATCTCCTCAGCCATAGAGTTCCTTCGCCCGCTGACAGAAAGCATCGACCATTGTATTGGCCGCCTGGTTGAACAGCGGCCCAAGGGTGGCCTTGATGATGGGGCCGGCATAGTCGAAGCGCAGGTCCAGGCTGATCTTGCAGGCCTTGTCGCCCAGCGCCTTGAAATGCCATACGCCGTGCAGCTGGCTGAACGGACCTTCCTCCAGGTTCATCTCGATGGTCTTGCCGTTATCCAGACGGTTGCGTGTAACGAATCGCTGGCTGAGGCTGCCCTTGGCGACCTCGAGACTGGCGAGCATATGACTCTCGCTCTCTTCCATCACCTTGGCGGACGCACACCAGGGCAGAAACTCCGGGTAGCGCGCGACATCGTTGACCAGGTCGTAGAGCGCCTGCGCAGGAAATGGCAACAGGGCGGAGCGCTGGATATGCGTGGTCATCTTGGCCTCGAACAAGTATCCGGACTGCCTCGCGCCAAAATGCGCCGAGCCGGACTGGACAAAAAAGTGCCGCATTGTCGGAGATTCGCCAATATCGCTCAAGCCTACGCCGCCGTAGCCGCGCCGTCTGCGACTCCCTATAATGCGCCGCCTATGGCCAAGCAAAAGAAACATCCGGAAGGCACCATCGCCCTCAACAAGAAGGCGCTGCACGACTATTCCATCGAACAGAAATTCGAAGCCGGGCTGGCTCTCGCCGGCTGGGAAGTGAAGAGTCTGCGCGCCGGAAAAGCACAGCTGGTCGACAGCTATGTGCTGCTCAAGGACGGCGAAGCCTGGCTGCTCGGCAGCCACATCACCCCACTGAAGACCGCGAGCACCCACGTGATTGCGGACCCGGTGCGCACCCGCAAACTGCTCCTGCACAAGCGCGAGCTGGGCAAGCTGTTCGGGGCGGTTCAGCAGAAGGGCTATGCGTGCGTAGCGCTGTCCATCTACTGGAAGAAGCACCTGATCAAGTGCGAGATCGCCCTGGCCAAGGGCAAGAAGGAATTCGACAAGCGCGCCACGGAGAAGGAGCGCGATTCCGACCGCGAAATCGCGCGGGCCATGCGCACAAAGGGCAAGGAATAAGCCCGACCAAGAGAAACGCCGGGCAATGCCCGGCGTTTTTTTGTTTGGCTGTGTCCGCATTAAGTGTTGCAAGTGGCTGGATTGCCCGTAGGAGCTGGCTTGCCAGCGAATGGCCCCGTTTCGCTAGCAAGCTAGCTCCTACAAGTTTCCTGGACCGATGGGCGATCTCTGGCAACAGCTAACGCAGACATAGCCTTTTTGTTTGCCTCAGAGCCCCTGCCGCCGCTGCGACCGCGCCAACCGCTGCGCCTCCAACTGACCTTCTTCCAGCACCTCCTGCACGTACTGGATGTGCTGATGGGAAATCTCCCGCGCCTCCTCCGCACGCCGCTCGATGATCGCCTCATAGAGGGCACGGTGCTGCCTGGTCAGCATCTCGCGGGTCTCGCCGCGCTGCAGGTACATCCCACCGATATTGGTCACCACGTTGTGCTTGAGCAGGTCGAACAGGCCACGAATGGTGTGCAGCAGCACCGCGTTATGGCTCGCCTCGGCGATCGCCAGATGGAAGCGCGCGTCCGCCGCGCCCTCCTCCGCCCGGCTGGCCTTGCTGTCCGACGCGTAGCACGCCTGCAGATTCTCGTAGGCTTCGGTCAGGCGCTCATGGTCCACCGGGGTTGCGCGTTGCGCCGCGTAGAAGGCACAGGAGCCTTCCAGCGTATGGCGAAATTCCAGGAGGTCGCGCTGGGCATCGGGATTGCTTTCCAGCAGTTGCAGCAGCGGATCACTGAAGGTGGCACCCAGTTCGGCCGCCACATAGTTGCCGCCACCCTGGCGACTGACCAGCAGCCCCTTGGCCACCAGCTTCTGGATCGCCTCACGCAGCGAAGGGCGCGAGACACCGAACTGCTCGGCCAGAACGCGCTCGGCGGGTAGCCGTTCACCCGCCTTCAATGTGCCCTCGAGGATCATCGCCTCGAGGTGACTGACGATATCGTCCGACAAACGGCGCTGACGTACCTGACCGAATCCCATTGCTCTACCCACCCTTTCACGCCACACCGGGCAGCCTTCAAACACGGCGCCTGCGGCGCGTGACGCGGCAGCCTAACCAGCCGGCTCTCCATGCACAAGAAGCACGGATTCCATCCCCTGCCCTACCAAAGTCGCAACGCGGCAAATTGACACAAGGATAGTCCGGCTTTTACTCTGAGCCGTCGATATTGTAAATTGGTATTACCAATTTAGCCGACATGCAGCGCCGACTCGGTCTTCGCCTGCCGCTGTGCCACGAGCACAACGGTCCATGCCCGATCCGGCTAACAGGCACTCCAAAAACAATTAGGGAGCCACCCCACGATGCAAACCTGGCAGCAGCTCTATACCCCCCTCGGCAGCCTCTGGCTGTCGGCGCTCGTCGCACTCATCCCGATTGTGTTCTTCTTCCTGGCCCTGGCGGTGTTCCGCATGAAGGGCTACATCGCCGGCACCATCACCCTGGCACTGTCACTGGCGGTGGCGATCCTCGCCTTCCAGATGCCGGTGGACATGGCGTTCGCCGCAGCCGGTTACGGCTTCGCGTACGGACTCTGGCCCATCGCCTGGATCATCGTCGCGGCGGTGTTCCTCTACAAACTCACGGTCAAGAGCGGCCAGTTCGAGGTGATCCGCAGCTCAGTGCTGTCCATCACCGACGACCAGCGCCTGCAGGTCCTGCTGATCGGTTTCTCCTTCGGTGCCTTCCTCGAAGGTGCTGCCGGTTTCGGCGCCCCGGTGGCCATCACTGCCGCCCTGCTGGTAGGCCTCGGCTTCAACCCGCTGTACGCAGCCGGTCTGTGCCTGATCGCCAACACCGCACCGGTAGCCTTCGGCGCCCTGGGCATCCCGATCATCGTCGCGGGACAGGTGACCGGCATCGACGCGTTCAAGATCGGCGCCATGACTGGCCGCCAACTGCCGCTGCTGTCGATCATCGTGCCGTTCTGGCTGGTGGCCATGATGGATGGCTGGCGCGGCATCAAGGAAACCTGGCCGGCAGCCCTGGTGGCTGGCGCCAGCTTCGCCGTCACCCAGTACTTCACCTCCAACTTCATCGGCCCGGAACTGCCTGACATCACCTCTGCCCTGGTGAGCCTGATCTCCCTGACCCTGTTCCTGAAGGTCTGGCAGCCCAAGCGTGCCGAAGACCGCGAAGTGGTCGGCGTATCCGGTGGTGCAGCAGTGATGGGCGGTTTCGGCGGCCCGCGCAGCACCACCCCGTCGCCTTACAGCTTCGGTGAGATCCTCAAGGCCTGGTCGCCCTTCCTGATCCTGACCGTGCTGGTGACCATCTGGACCCTGAAGCCCTTCAAGGCCATGTTCGCCCCGGGCGGCGCACTGGAGCAGTTCGTCTTCCTGTTCGCCATCCCGCACCTGGACCAACTGGTGATGAAAGGCGCACCCATCGTTGCCACCGCCACCGCGCTTCCGGCCGTCTACAAGCTGGACCCGATCTCGGCCACCGGCACCGCGATCTTCTTCTCCGCGCTGATCTCCATGATCGTCCTGAAGATCGATTTCAAAAGTGGTCTGACCACTTTCAAGGAAACTTTCGTCGAACTGAAGTGGCCGATTCTCTCCATCGGCATGGTGCTGGCCTTCGCCTTCGTCACCAACTTCTCGGGCATGTCCACTACCCTGGCGCTGGTTCTGGCCGGTACCGGTGCAGCCTTCCCGTTCTTCTCGCCGTTCCTCGGCTGGCTGGGCGTGTTCCTGACCGGGTCGGACACCTCCTCCAATGCCCTGTTCGGCTCCCTGCAGGCCACCACCGCACACCAGATCGGCGTCAACGACACCCTCTTGGTTGCGGCCAATACCAGCGGTGGCGTGACCGGCAAGATGATCTCGCCGCAATCCATCGCCGTGGCCTGCGCCGCCACCGGCATGGTCGGCAAGGAATCCGACCTGTTCCGCTTCACCCTGAAGCACAGCCTGATGTTCGCCGCCATGGTCGGCCTGATCACCCTGGCCCAGGCCTACGTGTTCACCGGCTTGCTCGTTCACTAATGGCGCTTCCGGGCTGCGCGCAGATGCAGCCCGGTTCCTTTTCACTGCCCTGAAGCCCTGAATCGGATCGAATTCATGATCATCTCCGCCTCCACCGACTACCGTGCCGCCGCCCAGCGCAAGCTCCCGCCCTTCCTGTTCCACTACATCGACGGCGGCGCCTACGCCGAGTACACCTTGCGCCGCAACGTCGAAGACCTGGCCAGCATCGCCCTGCGCCAGCGCGTGCTGCGGAACATGTCCGAGCTGAGCCTGGAAACCAGGCTGTTCGGCGAGACCCTGTCCATGCCGGTGGCGCTGGCCCCGGTGGGCCTGACCGGCATGTACGCCCGCCGCGGCGAAGTGCAGGCGGCCAAGGCGGCAGCGGCCAAGGGCATCCCCTTCACCCTGTCCACCGTTTCGGTTTGCCCGATCGAAGAAGTGGCGCCGGCCATCAACCGCCCCATGTGGTTCCAGCTCTATGTGCTGAAGGATCGGGGTTTCATGAAGAACGCCCTGGAGCGGGCCAAGGCCGCCGGCGTGACAACGCTGGTCTTCACCGTCGACATGCCGGTGCCCGGTGCCCGCTACCGTGACGCGCACTCCGGCATGAGCGGTCCCAACGCACCGCTGCGTCGCATGCTGCAAGCCATGACCCACCCGTCCTGGGCCTGGGATGTAGGCCTGCTTGGCAAACCCCATGACCTGGGCAACATCTCCACCTACCGCGGCAACCCCACGGGACTGGCCGACTACATCGGCTGGCTCGGCGCCAACTTCGACCCGTCGATTTCCTGGAAGGACCTCGAATGGATCCGCGATTACTGGGAAGGTCCGATGGTGATCAAGGGCATCCTCGATCCGGAAGATGCCAAGGACGCGGTGAAGTTCGGCGCTGACGGCATCGTCGTCTCCAACCACGGCGGCCGTCAGCTCGACGGTGTGCTCTCCAGCGCCCGCGCCCTGCCGGCCATTGCCGATGCGGTGAAAGGCGAGCTGAAGATCCTCGCCGACTCCGGCATCCGCACCGGCCTGGACGTGGTGCGCATGCTCGCCATGGGCGCCGACACCGTTATGCTCGGCCGCGCCTTCGTCTACGCTCTGGCCGCAGCAGGCGGTGCCGGCGTGAGCAACCTGCTGGACCTGATCGAAAAGGAAATGCGCGTGGCCATGGTGCTGACCGGCGCCAAATCCATCAGCGAAATCAACGCTGACTCGCTGGTACGCGAACTCGGCCGCTGACCGGCCACCCAAC
Source organism: Pseudomonas sp. BN515 (assembly GCF_029873155.1). Classification (NCBI taxonomy): domain Bacteria; kingdom Pseudomonadati; phylum Pseudomonadota; class Gammaproteobacteria; order Pseudomonadales; family Pseudomonadaceae; genus Pseudomonas; species Pseudomonas sp. BN515. The sequence goes on from NZ_SSOH01000030.1 coordinate 86,941, forward strand.
TTCGGCGGGCCGTCCGCGGCCCGCGACAACAGACGGGACACCGCATGAGCCTGCCGATTCCTTTCCTCAACACCGTCGAGCGCCTCATCCCCCGCGAGCGGCGCTTCGACGATCCGCTGTCCACCCTGGCCTTCGGCACAGACGCCAGCTTCTACCGGCTGACTCCCAAGCTGGTGATCCGCGTCGAGAGCGAGGCCGAAGTCGTTGCCCTGCTGAAAGCCGCCCACGCCGAACTGGTCCCGGTGACCTTCCGCGCCGCCGGCACCAGCCTCTCCGGCCAGGCCATCAGCGACTCCGTACTGCTCGTCCTGGGTGATAACTGGAACGGCCGCGACATCCGCCGGGGCGGCGAACAGATTCGCCTGCAGCCCGGCGTCATCGGTGCCCAGGCCAACGCCTGGCTCGCCCCCTTCGGCCGCAAGATCGGCCCCGACCCGGCATCCATCAACGCCTGCAAGATCGGCGGCATCGTCGCCAACAACGCCAGCGGCATGTGCTGCGGCACCGCGCAGAACAGCTACCACACCCTCGCCGGGCTGCGCCTGGTGCTGGCTGACGGCACCTTGCTGGATACCGAGGACGCGGCCAGCATCGTCGCCTTCCGCCAGAGCCACGGCCCGCTATTGGCCGAGATGGCAGAACTCGGCCGGCAGACCCGCGCCAACACCGAACTCGCTGCAAAGATTCGCCACAAGTACCGGCTGAAGAACACCACCGGCCTGTCGCTGAACGCCCTGGTGGACTTCGACGACCCGCTGGACATCCTCAGCCACCTGCTGGTGGGTTCCGAAGGCACCCTCGGTTTCATCAGCGCGGTGACCTACGACACCGTGCCCGACCACCCGCACAAGGCCAGCGCACTGATCGTCTTCCCCGACGTGGAAAGCTGCTGCAAAGCCGTCACCCTACTGAAGAGCCAGCCGGTGTCGGCGGTGGAGCTGCTGGACCGCCGCAGCCTGCGCTCGGTGGAAACCAAGCCCGGCATGCCCGAGTGGGTGAAGGGCCTCTCTGCCAATGCCTGCGCCCTGCTGATCGAATCCCGCGCGGCCAGCCAGAGCCTGCTGCACGAGCAACTGACGCAGATCATGGCGTCCATCGCCCACTTCCCGCTGGAGCAGAAGGTCGACTTCAGCGAAGACCCGGCCGTCTACAACCTGCTGTGGAAAATCCGCAAGGACACCTTCCCCGCCGTCGGCGCCGTGCGCCAGACCGGCACCACGGTGATCATCGAAGACGTCACCTTCCCCATCGAGCAGTTGGCCGAGGGGGTCAATCGCCTGCTCGCGCTGTTCGACAAGCACCGCTACGACGAGGCGATCATTTTCGGCCACGCCCTGGAGGGCAACCTGCACTTCGTCTTCACCCAGGGCTTCGAACAGCCCGAGCAGGTGGCACGCTACGAAGCCTTCATGCAGGACGTGGCACAACTGGTGGCGGTGGAGTTCGGCGGCTCGCTCAAGGCCGAGCATGGCACCGGGCGCAACATGGCGCCCTTCGTCAAGCTGGAATGGGGCAGCGACGCCTACCAACTGATGTGGGCGATCAAGCGCCTGCTGGACCCGCGCGGCATCCTCAACCCGGACGTGATCCTCAGCGAAGACCGCGACATCCACCTGAAGAACCTCAAGCCGCTGCCGGCCGCCGACGAAATCGTCGACAAGTGCATCGAGTGCGGCTTCTGCGAACCGGTGTGTCCTTCCAAGGGGCTGACCCTGAGCCCGCGCCAGCGCATCGTCATCTGGCGCGATATCCAGGCCAAACGGCGAGCTGGTATCGACACCACCGAACTCGAGCAGGCCTACCAGTACCAGGGCATCGACACCTGCGCCGCCACCGGTCTCTGCGCCCAGCGCTGCCCGGTGGGCATCAATACCGGCGACCTGGTACGCAAGCTGCGCGCGAATGACGCCCACCACACCGGCAGCGCCGATTGGCTGGCCGGGCACTTTGCCCTTGCCCTGAAGGGCACGCGCCTGACCCTGCGGGTCGCCGATGGCGCGCGCCGGGTACTGGGCGCGCCGTTACTGGCGAAGACCTCCAGTGTCCTGCGGCAGCTGTCTGGCAATCGCCTGCCGCAGTGGTCACCCGCCCTGCCCCAGGCCGCGACGCCCATCCACTTCACCCCACCGACTGCCGACAACCGGCCGCGCGTGGTCTACCTGGCCGCCTGCGTGTCCCGCGCCATGGGGCCATCCGCCGGCGATCATGAGCAGGTGCCGCTGATCGACAAGACCCGCATGCTGCTGGAAAAGGCCGGCTATCAGGTGGTGTTCCCGGAAAACCTCGACAGCCTCTGTTGCGGCCAGCCCTTTGCTTCCAAGGGCTACCCGGAGCAAGCGGAAACCAAGCGCCGCGAACTGGTGGACGCCCTGCTCGCCGCCAGCCGTGGCGGCCTCGACCCCGTCTACTGCGACACCAGCCCCTGCACGCTGCGGCTGGTCCAGGACGGCCTGGATTCGCGCCTGCAACTGTTCGACCCGGTGCGTTTCATCCGCAGCCACCTGCTGGATCGGCTGGAGTTCACCCCGCAGGACAAGCCGGTGGCCATCCACGTCACCTGCAGCACCCAGCACCTGGGCGAAGCGCAGGGGCTGATCGACATCGTCAAGCGCTGCACCCGGGAAGTGGTGGTGCCGGAAGGCATCCACTGCTGTGGTTTCGCCGGAGACAAAGGCTTCACCACCCCAGAACTGAACGCCCACTCCCTGCGCTCGCTGAAGGATGCGGTGCAGATCTGCGACGAAGGCGTTTCCACCAGCCGCACCTGCGAGATCGGCCTGTCCCAGCACGGCGGTATCGACTACCACGGGCTGGTCTACCTGGTGGATCGTGTCACCCGCCCGCGTGCAGGGCTGTAGAAACCTGTAGGAGCGAGCTTGCTCGCGAAGCCCGAGCTCGATCTTTCGCGAGCAAGCTCGCTCCTACAAATAAACCGCCCCCGCCACTGACGCAAAAAACCTGAACCCCAGCGGAAACAGGGCAGTCCACCCCATAAGCCCCGGGGTACACCCAGGGCTTATCCGTCTCGAACACACAGGCCTCAGCGCCGAAGAAACCGAGAGGAGACTTCCCATGAAACGCACTGTCCTGTTGATGACCGCTGCCCTGCTCGCCTCGCCCGCGTTCGCCGCGGGTGATCTGTGCAGCGTCAACCTGCAGAAACTCGACGACGCCATGGCAACCAATACCGCCATTGACGAGCCGCTGCGCCAGCAAGTCCAGGAGCTGCGCATGAAGGCCGAACGGGCCCAGCAATTGGGTGACACCGAAGCCTGCGTCAACGCCACCACCCTGGCACTGCAACGTCTGCAACAGCCCGACTCCGAAGGAGGTGCCGGCGAGTCCAGCTGACGCGCCCGCTTAGCAGGTAGGGTGCGCCGCGTTTTCAGCCGGTTTGCAGCGGCACCGAGGCTGATCCCGGCATCGCTGCGCAGGGTGCAGGGTTGTCTTGCGCGATCTCCCGGCACCCGTCCGGAGCTTTCCTATACTGCTCAGCGGTTAACCCGAAAAGGAGGTCCGACATGCGCCGTATCGCCGTACTGCTTGCCGCCGCCCTGCTCAGTGCCCCCGTTCTTGCGTCACACTGCCCAGCGGACATGGCGAAGATCGACCAGATACTGAAGACCGATCCCCCTGCCGACCCCGCCGTGCTCGAACAGGTGAAAAAGCTCCGTGCCGAAGGCGAAGAGCTGCATAAATCCGGCGATCATGCCGAGTCAGAGAAAGTGCTGGCTGAAGCGCTGAACCTCTTGCAGGCCAGCGAATAGGAAAGACCCAGGATCCAGCGCGCGCTGGATCCTGTTCCTCAGGCCTCCTGGCCCAGCAACGACAGCGCCATCCGGCGCACCTGCTTCAGGTCTACCGGTTTGCTCAGGCAAGCGTCAGCGCCACGGCGGCGCGCTTCGGCCAGGAGTTTTTCATCCACCGCCGCGCTCACCACCAGCACAGGCGTCATCGCCAGGCGCGGGCTGGAGCGCACGAAGTCGAGCACATCCAGGCCATCGCCGTCGGGCAGGTCCAGGTCCAGCAGCAGCAGGGACGGGGTGATATCCGCCAGCAGCGCCAGCGCCTTGCCCACCGACCCTGCGCCACGTACCTCTGCCATGTCCCTCAGACCTTCCTGCAGCACCTTGAGGCAGGCCGGATGGTCTTCCACGCAGAGCACCTTCGGCTGCACTTGACGCTCTTCCTCCTCGGGCCTGGCCGGCGCCGGGGACTCGAACTCATCCTGCGCGGCGACGCTGGGCAGGTCGATCCAGAAACGGCTGCCGATATCCGGCGCGCTGCTGAAGCCCATTTCACCGCCCATCAACTCCGCCAGTTCGCGGCACAGCACCAGGCCGATGCCAGTGCCCGGAATGGTGGAGTTCTCCCGACCAAGGCGCTGGAAAGGCTGGAACAACATGGCCTGCTGCTCCTGGCTGAGGCCCGGCCCACTGTCGGCCACCCAGAGGCGCACGGCCGCCGGGCGAACCTCGTAGCCCATGCTCACCATGCCTTGCGGGCTGTTGTACTTCACCGCGTTGGAGAGCAGGTTCAGCACCACCTGGCGCAGGCGGCGGGCATCGGCCATCACATGCAGCGATGGCACAGGCGGCGCCATCAATTGCAATTGCAGGCGGCGCGCCTGGAGTTCGGGCTGGATCAGCTCGCCGCAACTGGCCAGCAGCGGGCCGACATCCACAGGCTTGAGCTGCAGCTTCTGGCGACGGTTCTCGATGCTCGACAGGTCGAGGATGTCGTCCACCAGCGAGGTGAGGTGACGGCTGGCGTTGACGATCTCCTGTGCGTAGTCGCCTTCCACCTTGCGGTCGTCCTGGCCTTCCGCCTCCAGTGCGATGAGCTGGGCGAAGCCGTTGATCGCATTGAGCGGGGTGCGCAGCTCATGACTCATGCTGGACAGGAAGCGGCTCTTGGCCTGGCTCGCCGCCTGGGCCTCGCGGCTGGCAACGCGCAGCTCTTCCTCCACCTGCTTGAGGCGGGTGATATCCACATGGGTACCGGCCACCCGCAGCGCGCGGCCATCGGAGTCGCGCTCCAGCACCTTGCCGCGGCTGAGCAGCCAGGAGTAACGCCCCTCCACATCGGCAAAACGGTACTCGGCGTCGAAGTTGTCCTGGTCGCTGACCGAGAACAGCATCCGCAAGCGACGTACCCGCTCCACGTCATCGGGGTGCACACGCTCGTTGAATTCGGTGAAGGTGATGTTGTCGCTACGCAGCCCGAAGCGTTTGACGAAGCGCCCGCTCATCTTCATCGACAGGGAAATGGCATCCACTTCCCAGAGACTTTCCGTGGTGCTTTCCAGTACCAGGTCGAGGTTACGCCTGGCCTCCAGCCGCTCCTCCTCGCTGGCCTGCAATTGCGCGCCGCTGAGCTGCACGGCTTCAGCCAACGCCTGCAGTTCAGCAATGCGGCTGCTCGGCGCCGGCGGGCGGAAGTCGCCCTGGCCGATGCGTTTCATCATGCCCATGATCGCTGCCATGGGCGTGGCCAGCTCGCCACTCAGACGCCGCGAACGCGACCACATCCAGGCGAAGAACAGCGCATAGAAGAAGCCGAGCCCGGCGATCAGCAAATAGCCGATCTGCTGGTAGCGCTCGGCGAGGCGGTTGGTTTCCCTGAAGATGTTGGCCTCGTCCACGACCATCATCAGCCGCCAGCCGGTCTGCGGAATCTCGGCCCAGGCCACCAGCTGCTTGCGTCCGCCCAGTTCCACCTCCTGCACATTGCCCTTTCCGGCGGCCATGGCCTCCAGCAGCGGCTGCATTTCGCGGTGGCGGGCCAGGTTGAAGTCCTCGGGCTTGAGCACCTCGCGGCGCACCGCCTCGTCATAGGAGAAACGGGTCAGCTCGCGCAGGCCGAAATCGCGCTCGCCCGCTTCCGGCAGCGCCATGATGCTGTGATCGCGGCTCACCAGCATCGCGTAACCCTGCCACGGCACCTTCAGGCTGCCGATTTCGCCGAGCATCTGCCCCACGGTGATATCCAGCCCCACCACCCCTTCGAGGAAGTCGCCCCGGTAGACCGGGGTGATCGCCGACATCATCCAACCGAGACCGGCCGGATCGAGGTAAACATCGGTCCAGACCGTCTTGCGCTGCGGGTTGTGCTTGGCGTCGGCGAGGTAATAGAAGTTGTAGTTGGGTATCACCATGTCATGGGGATACTGCTCGGGCGTCATGAAGAAGGGATAGATGCGGTTGTAGCTGTCCCAACTGTTGAAGTAGACCGCCGCCACCAGCGGGTTCGACTCGCGGATCGAACGCATCAGCGGGTCCACCTGGGACAGGCGCAGCGCCTTCTCGTGGTCCTGCTTCTCCACCGGCGTGCTGCTGGCATAGAAAGAAGCGGCCCGGCCGTCGTCGGAGCGGGTGTAGAAGACGCCATCGGAACTCAGCACATGGCGCTGCCGCTCCAGCTCATCCGGAGTGAAGTTGCGATCATGCAGCGACCGGCCCACCGCATCGCGGAAAAGCCGCGTGGGCACCTCGATGCCCTGCAGGCGCATGTCGATTACCTTGCCCTCACGCAGCACCGCGCTGCTCAGGTCCTCCAGCGCACTCTGCTGCAGGTAATCCACCTGGGCATCGCGAATCGCGCTGTTGGTCAACAGATAAGCCGTGATCAGCACCGATTCGACCAGAATCAGCGGGATCAGGGCACTCTGTACGAAGGCACGCCAGATCCACTGGCGGAGGGGAGTTCGGGCAGAACGCGGCATGGCGACGTCTCGGCTCAAAGGTCTTCCTGACAATAGCCTGCAATCATATAGCAAGCACCCATGACATTAGGTCAAAAGCAAGGTCGACGCTGCACCGCCTTATGCCGTAGAATCGCCCCCGTTGTACACCCTTGCAGTATTGGGGCCGATTAGGATTCGACGCCGGTAACAAAACTCTAGGGGCATGCCGAGCTGGTAGCAGACCTCGTAAATTAGCTGCTGCAAACTATTAGTTGCCAACGACGACAACTACGGGGCGGCCCTCGCGGCCTAACCCTTCTGGCGGCTTCGGCTGCCAGCAGTCATAAGGGGATGCCTGTAAACCCGAAATGACTGTCAGATAGAACAGGATCGCCGCCAAGTTCGCTGTAGACGTAACGGCTAAAACTTATACAGCTCGCTCTGAGCACCCTGCCAGTCGGGCCGCAAAGAGCTAACTCAGTAGACTTGGCTAAGCATGTAGTCCCGAAAGCGGAGAGCTGGCGGACGGGGGTTCAAATCCCCCCGGCTCCACCAAAATCCAAGACTAAGCCCCTGATTTTCCTAGCGAATTTCAGGGGCTTTTTCTTTTGCGGCCCAAAGTGTCGAAGAAATGTCGAATCCCTTGCCTAGGTTCAATCGATTCGACCAGCGCACACCAAGCCCTTAACATTCGAAGCAACCTCGTAAGCAGGAGCCGACGCCTTGAATAGGGACATGGAAAGCTGGTGCAACGCTGTCGCCGACAACGTCAACGAGCTGGGCCGACAAATGCAGAAATTCCAACGTTTCCAACAGAACTACGAAATCGACAAGCAAATTGAAGCGATGCAGCAGCTTAACGAGAAGCTGGCAAGCAACGCCATAAGCTACACGAACTTGATCCTTGCCGCCGGATACGCTGGCTACCTCACCTTCTGGGCGACCTTGTCGGGCAAAGTACCCGCTTGGCTCTTCTCCCTTTCCGGCTTCCTGATTCTGACCTCTCTAACCCTGTTCATCTGCTGGGAAATTACCAAGATGGTGTGGGGAGCGATTCATATGCGGCGTGTCAGCAAGCTTCTAGCGGGTCAGAAAGGCCCTCAAATCGTCGCGCAGTATCAAGCTGCCTACGCTTCGTACCAGAAGAAAACCAACATCGTTTGGGTATTTTTCCTGGTCCCAACCGTTGTGACAGGGTTGGGAGCAGCATTTGCTCTAATAGGATTCTTTGCACTGAATCTATGGAAGCTCACCTTCAGCTAACTCGCCGATCGCTTAACGGGCCAAATTTGACGGCGTCCTGTAGGTGGTCCGGCGACAGGTGCGCAGAGCGCATCGTCATGGCCAAGGTGGAGTGCCCCAAGATTTTCTGAAGCGTAAGGGTGTTCCCGCCGTTCATCATGAAGTGACTGGCGAAGCTGTGTCGCAGGGCATGGCTAGCCTGGCCTTGCGGCAGCTCGATGGTGGTCCGTTCCAGGGCACGGCGGAAAGAGGTTATGCAGGAGGTGAACTGCCCGTTGGTTCGCCAGTGCTTCCTAAGTCTGTCAGCTAGCTCCTTGGGAATCGGCACCGAGCGGACCTTTCCTGATTTCGTCCTGGCATAGGTGGCGTGACGACGTGTTTAAAGGAATGAACCTGGCTGCCGTCAATCGGGAGTTGATTGCTCGCGGAGTGTTGGGGCCCGATTCCAAAGGCAAAGCCGCACGGTCAGTACGACTGCCAGGGATGCCCAAGGGCCGCGCCTATGTGATTAGTGCCAGTGCCCTGCTGGATGAAGACCAGGAGGCCATCGCTGAGGAGGCGTAAATCGCCACGTTGTCAGCCCACTGCGTTATTAGTGGGCTGTACGCCAAAAAATGCGCAATTACTCCGAATGTGATTGGTCTAGAGATATGATGCGCAGCGGCTAGAGGGAATTACCGATTGGGTCATTATCAAATGAGGAAAATGCCACCAATGCGCAAGCTTCAATCCAAAACGTTTCAATTTGGTTGTTTGGCCGCTTCGCTGTGCCTAGCTGCGCTGCTGTATACCCCAAGCCATGCCGCCGAAAGTAATGCGGACAACGAGCTCGCGGCTTACAAAGAGTTTATGGACGCCAGGCTAGACTCCACTCGTGACCTTTTGCTGAAGGATATCCAAGCCTTATCTTCCGACGATAAAACTGCACGCGAACTCGCAGCCTTCAAGGAACTCTCACAAACTCGACTGGAAGCAGCTCGCAATCTACTTGAAAAGGACAATCAGGCTCTCACTACGCGCATTGACGCCCAAGACAAACGGCTTGATTCACAGAGCAACCATATTGATCAAAGCCTAAGCCTGCTAAGCAGTCTGCTTACAGGCTTAGGAATCGTCCTCACGTTGGCCGGCGTGGCGGGTTATGTTTCTGTGCAGCGCAAGGCCCGACGAGAAGCACGGAACGCAGCGTCCGAATGGTTTCAAACGCATACCAATAGTTTGAGAGCCGAAGTAGCTGCCCTTCAGAGCAAGCTGCAAGAACTCGAAGCCCAGGCCGAGTCGCATTTCAGCTCGCATATTCAAAGAGTTGAAGATGGCGCTGCCGAGGCCATACGGCGGATGCAACAGTCCTTTAGCGACCCAGGCTCACTCCGAACCACGGTCCCGGAAGCGGCGGCACAAGCCCTCGCCGAAGCTGCTAAGGCTGCGACAGAAAAACCCGAAACAGAATACAGCTATAAGGATTGGAACAACCGCGCCTTTGATGCATACCACAAAGGCGACATGGAGAGCGCCACCCAATTCTGGCGCTCCGCCGCTAGCCATCCTGAGGCGACTTCAATGGAGGTCGCCAATGCAATGTTCAGTATCGGCGTGGCTCAGGGGGCACAGGGACGCAGTGATGCAGCAATTAAGACTTACAGAGACCTGCTATCGAAATTCGAAAGAGACGAGACACCCGCAATCAGAGCGACGGTAGCCAAAGCATTTATCAATATGGGGTACAGGCTCGGCTTGGGTGGACACCATGAGGAAGAGCTCGCCGTCTACGACGACCTCATCCAGCGTTTTGAAAAGGACGATACGCCTGAAATTAGAGAGGCTGTGGCAACGGTACTTGTCAACAAGGGCATCACGCTAGGACAACTTGAGCGCTCCAACGAAGCAATAGCCAGCCTCAACGAAGTAATACTACGATTCGACAAGGATGAAACACCCGAGATCAAGGAGCAAGTCGCGAAGGCACTTCTCTCTAAGGGTTACAGACTCGGATCGGAGAAGCGGCACGTTGAAGAGATTTCCACCTACGACGAGCTTATCCTTCGATACGACAAGGAAGAGTCGCCAGAGATAAAGGAGACATTGGCCAAGGCAATGGTCAACAAAGCGATTACTCTGGAGCAATTGGAACGCATCAGCGAAGCAGTATCTGCCTATGACGAACTTTTTACTCGTTTCAGCGCGGCCGAAGCACCGGAAATCCGAGATACCGTAGCCAAAGCAGCTCTCAACAAGGGCATTGCCCTGGGACAGCTAGAGCGCCATGAGGACGAGATCACTGTCTATGACGAGCTAGTCGTAAGTTTTGGCGAAGACGAGTCAGCTATCATAAGGCAGCGAGTGGCCAAGGCGCTTCTAAACAAAGGCATAACGCTAGGGCAGTTGCAGCGTTACGAAGAAGAAATCTCTGCCTACAACGAGTTTATCCTGCGCTTTGACAATGACGAGGACCCTATCATCAAGAGTACGTTGGCTAAAGTACTTCTCAACAGAAGCATCACACTAGGTCAACTCCAACGCTTCGACGAAGAACTCAACGGCTACAACGAATTCATCCAGAGATTTGAGAAAGATGAAACACCTACCATTGAGGAGCGTCTAGCAATCGCACTTCTCAACAAAGGCATAACCTTGGGGCAGTTGGATCGCAACAACGAAGAAATCACTGCCTACGACGAACTCATCACGCACTTTGGTAAGGAAGAGACACCCGTGGTCAAGGTCCAGGTCGCCATGGCGCTCCTAAACAAAGGCAGTACCTTGAGTCGACTGGAGCGCTACGACGAAGCAATCGCTGTCTGTGACGAGCTCATCCAGCGGTACGAGATGGACGAGTCTCCAGCGATTCAGGAACAAGTCGCCAGGTCTCTACTCAATAAAGCAAACAACCTTGGACAGCTAAAGCACTTTGACAAGGCAATTGCTGTCTGCGACAAGCTCACACACCGCATTGACCAAAACGACAGACCTATTATTAAGGAGCTGGTGGCCAAGACACTTCTCACTAAGGGAGCAGCGCTGAAACAGCTGGGACGCGGCAATGAAGAGATCGCCGCCTATGATGCAATCATTCTTCGCTTTAGCGAGGACGAGAGCCTCGCGATCAAGGAGCTGGTGGCCACCGCACGCCATAAAAAAGAGGTCTCACTTTAGCGACTAGGACTTGTCGACATGTCACTCCCCGCCAAACGAGATCATCTTGTACCTCTGCGAAGGCAAGATACTCGTAACCACATTAGCGCTTCAGGCAGCGCGGACCCTTGGCATATCGACGTGATGCAGAAGCGAGCCTCGGCTCTCAATTCCTGATCAAGTGGAGAAAGTTTCCGTCACAAGTCCCCTCATGCTCAGTACTTCAAGTCGTGCCGTATTGCCTTATTCAGGTGCCATAGACTTGGAACACCTTACTCTTTTGGAGCACTGCGTGCTCTATCTTGAGCATATCGGTGTTCCATCTCTGGAAGCCACGTCGTTACTGTCTTTCCGCTAGTACGGAACACCAAGAACACCTGGAACACCGAATGTTTGGGGGTAGGGGTTTGTTTCCTCCCCCCGCCACCCCGTGAGGGCTGACGGCCTTCAGCGGTGGAATTCTACGTACTGCGCTATGGACGACGGTGACGACGAATCCCTAGGGGAAGGGGCACTCAAAACTTCAGGGGACAGCCGTGGCGCTCATCGAGGTCCGCGAAATTGCTGATCTTCACGGCACCGTCATACCAGCGATCGGCCCCGGTCTTGTCTCCCTCCCGTCTCGGTTCGAATGCGTAAAGCGTAAAGCGTCCTCAGCGGGCGCTCATCGCGCTGTGTTCGCAACTCACGCATGTGGCTGTGCCGTGAACCGTTGATGCCGCTGCAATGGGGCAGGATCAGGACGCGTTCTTTTCTGCTCGGTGCTGTCTGGCTAGCTGGTCGATCACGTAGCGGCCCCACTGGTCAGCCATTGCGTCGGCGATGCCCGGGTAAGTGCGGCACAGGTTCTTCCAGCGCTCGGGGCCGGGCTCCCCGTAGCGCGAGAGCGGATCGCGTTCGTGGACGATGTGGGTGGGCTCCAGCTGCGGCAGGTTCTCCAGCCAGAAGTGAATTCGACTGCGCTCGCCGTGGCCGAACATCCAGGGCTGGACAGTCTGGTCCGGCTTGCGGATCTGCGTGGAGATCACCGACGTGGGGCTCTTCAGGGCCTTGAAGCGAATTGGGGCAGTCAGCAAGGTGCGGACGAAATCGAGCGCCCTGCCCTGGCTGCCGTCCGCAATCTTGGCGGCGAAGTGGCGGGCACCGGAGACGGCGAGGTCAATATACGGCGGGTGGGCGATCAGCAGGTCCCAGCCCAGGTCCAGCAGTTCGCACACATCCCCCTGGACGTGTTCGCCCTCGGTTTCCGAGGGCAGCAGGTCGCAGCTCACCGCATGGAAGCCGACGCGGGTCAGGGCGTCGCGTACGCGGCCGGAGAATTCACAGGCCACCAGGGCCCTGGGTTGGCGCTCAGGCACGGCTCAAGGCTCCCTGTCGAACGGCTCGCAAATAGGTATGCAGGACGTGGGCTCGCCGCTGCCAGACACAACGCGCCAATACGTCGGGGCGCGGCGCCCGGGCCTGTGTTTCCCGCAGCACGAGGCCGATAGGCAGACGCAACGCCCAGTGGCCCTGGATATCCATACGGGGCGGCTGCGCTCGCAGCACAAAGACCGGAAGGGAACGCGCTTCGCCCGTTCGCGACGGAACCAGCAGACAGAGCAGACGCACTGTTCGGCGTGGGCGAGTCGGCGGTAGCGGTCGAATATGTTGACGGTTCATGCCCTTCGCTCCTTCTCCAGCAACTGCTGGGTCAGAAGCGCCACGTTGACCATCACGTACTTCCCCACCTTGTGCGACGGGATATAGCCGTTGCGAATCCAGCCCCACACCACGTCATGTTCATTGCTCATCCGTATCCAGTCCGCGAACTCGCGCCAGGGCATCACCGGCGGCGGGCTGAGCAGGTCCTTAAGCGAGAGGGTCGTTCCTTCCACATCCATGGCCTTTGTTGCACTATGTTGGGCTTTATTGAGCTACGCATCGGCCGACCATCCGCAGGCCTTACGTAAGGCGCATCTGTAATATACAACAGATGAGAGGGTGAGTTGTATATTACAAATGTAACTTACTATGACTTTATGGAATCAATTGACGAACGCGTAAGAACTCTTGTCGATAAAGTAGGCATGGACGAGCTGGTAAAGCGGACCGAGATAAGCGGAACCCGCTGGAGAACCGTTCGTTACGACAAGCGCACGCGGATCAGCACCCAAGAGGTAGAAGCGCTAACGCGTATCTACCCCCAGTACGCCCTGTGGCTAGCGAGTGGGCAGATCATTCCGGAAAGCGGCCAGACCAGCCCCGACTACGACGAGGCCAACCGAAACTTGACCGAACAGAACGCGGGATAGCGATCACAACGGAAGTAGCCAGGGGCTGGTAGGCCCGAGCACAGGAAGTCAGGAAGAGTTAGCAAGGAGCACCAAATGAAATCGGACTGGGATGACGCCCCGCCTCGGCTGAAGGTATCCAAAGGAAACGGTGGAGTCGGCAGTTGGCTGTTTGCAGTCATTCTCGGAACCAGCGTTGGGGTTGGCCTGCTCCACTTGGCAGGCGTCCCAATCCCCTTCTTACAAAACTCCCAGCAAGTCGCTCAGATTGAGCAACCACAGGAAGAGCCGTCTTCCCTCCCCGCATTCGAAGAACTCGACCCGAATCAGCCGACCGCTGAGGAAATGTTCTGGTCCAGCGTTAAGCAGCAAGAAACCGAGCGCAAAGCCCGGATCAAACAAACCGACTACAACGACCAGAACTACACACCGCGCCAGCCTGACAACGTGGTGAGCATGGAAGGCATGAGGCAATCATCCGCTTACCAACAGCCCATCCAGCAGACAACCACCCGTAGCAGAACCGTCGAGAAGCATGGCGAGTGGATTGTTAAGTGGAGCGGCGGCACCCGCTACTACGCCACCTGGACCATCGTGAACAACTACATTGATGGCGGTAGTGTGTGCGGCAACCACAAGCGTGGTTCGATTGACTATCGGGAGTGCCGCAAGGGTGCGAAACAGTTCTTCAAAGATGAATGCCGCGCTTGGGGTGAACGCTGGCAGAGCGACCGAGAGCCACGAAGCGACCGGATAAAGCAGAGGTATTGCTCGGCGGCGAATAGCTTTAGCCCGATGGGTTAGTAATTGGAATCGTTCGACTTCTGGCCTGTCAAATTTAGCTTAAAGAAATCACCAGCTCCAAATTAAAGCAAGGAGCTGGCAACATTCTATATCTAACCGAGAGAAATCATGAGACTGCACTTCTAATTATCAACTCGAGCTCCTCTTTCGAACTCGCATCAATCTTCTCCCAAAAATCGTCTTCAGCCACAAACTCAATCAGCTTATCGAGATCTTTTTGCCGAAGCCCGGCAGGAAGATACTGCTCAATGGCCCCCTTACTAAGAATAAAGGTGCCCTCACTGCGCAACCCCTCGATAAATTCATCCAATTTTTCCCTAGCCCCGCCCTCAAGATTTGGAATCAACTGCCTTCTTCTTGATTTAATGTAATCCCAAACAGCGCGTGCATCATCCCAACTACCTGTAGCTAGAGCCTGATCAATATTTTGAACAAGCGCTATCCCGTCCAAACTCCCAACATTATCTATTACATCCTTCTTCACCTCGTTCGCATTCAAGCGGAAGAGGCTTTTTAGCTCCGCCCCACCAACCTGCTCGACATAATCAAGATCAGCAATAACAGCATAATCAATTTTACATGCCGAAAGTATTTTTTCGTAAGATTTAAAGAACCCTTTCCCGCCAATATTAACAATCTCCACAACTTTACCAGAAGGCTTTATCTCGAGTCTCTTTATCAACGCCTCAAAAAACACCCGATCACTTATCCCCTCAACCAGAACCACCTTATCCGCAAAGAATATCCTTTCATTATTCTGGGAATTAATTATATTGAATAAATGCTTACTATTCGGAAGCTCACTGCCACTCAGACGAACAATATTACTCTTCTGCTCCCTACTAAAAACACGCGATATATATCGAATCGATTGCGGCGAGACAAAAGCAGGAGAATGAGTGGCCAACAAGAATTGGTTTCCCGTAGTACTAGAAAGCTTGCCAAATATCTCCAAAAGTATAATTTGCCATCTAGGATGGAGATGAAGCTCGGGCTCATCAATAATAATTATCGAATCTCTTATATTTAAAGAATAGATTGCAAAAAGATAATTCAATAGCTCCCTCTCACCGGAAGAAGCAGAACCAACCATAAACTCAGAACCCTGCTTCTTCAGCGAAATATCATATTGATTGGCAGTCGGACTTATACATTTCAACTCCCAGCTGTAGCCAAGACTTCCAAGCAACTCTCCTAACTCGACCAATGCTGGGTCACTGTAAAATTTTTCCTTGAAGTTACCAGACTCGTCTTCTTGTAGAAGTCGATATTTAGTTGCCAACCTTCCAACCGCTAATGTTATGAGTGGAAAGCTCTGCCTAGAGTATGTCCCGTCAACCTGCCTTTTATGTTCAACATCATTGTATCCAGCAAGCTGCACACTGGACTGAAACCCATGTGCACTGCGATTGATAGGAAGATATACAACCGGAGAGGTCAGATCTGAAAACCCCAGCCTAGACCTCAGAAAGCTGAATTCTTCAAAGTTATGGATAAACTGATAAAAATCTTCTTGCGGCTTTTCAAAACCATGTTTCAACGAACCATTCACGACTTCAAAAACAAATCGCTGACCAGGCTTCAAACCGTGAACATCCCAGCCTGCCGCCAATCTTACCTGATGCCCAGAATAGTTCGCCAGCCTTGGCAACATAACCTCAACATCGTCTTGAAGAGTTTTCATACTTTCGAGATCGCGCTGAGTCACCTCGATCTCAATCTCGATTTTCTGCGGCAACTCCCTTCCAGAGCTATGTTTTTCGAGAAGCATATTGTTCATCACGTCATTGTGCCGCTGAACATACAACTCTTGATTTTCAGGGGAAGGCTGATGCGCAAAATAATTTGGAGACTTCAAGAATCTCCTTAATGCTATTACAACTGTATCAAGCAGGTTAGTTTTACCACCACCATTGGGCCCAATAATAATCGAGATCGGTCCATCCAGAGAAAGTTCTGCACGACCGAGAAAGCTTCTAGCATTTTCAACAGCAACTCTTCTAATCAGCATCACAAATATCCTTATTACAATAAAACCTTGGATCCCAATAAATCCCATAGCACGACGTCCGCCGTAATGCCAATTTGCCACACAGCTATATCGAATTGATAGGGATGGGGTGGACATGTCGAAAAAGTGTCGAAGCCACTGCCCAGCACAGTCCAGCAAATGTCAGTAGCGCTATCGCCAAGGCAGCGGAATAGCTGGTGTTGACCATCATTCACCATCAATGGACAAGCTCTATAACGGGTTCAAATCCCCCCGGCCCTCCAAATGTAAAGCCCCTGAAGATCGCGAGATGTTCAGGGGCTTTTTCGTTTCTGCCTTGATGTGTCGAAGAAGTGCAGGCCGCCGGCAAAGGCGGCACGGGCGCTCGGGGGCGAGGCCTCAGGGCCGGGGCTGGGACGGATTCTGTTGCGCGATACGAGCGGCGCTCTCAACTTCGGCGGGATGGGGCTCGCCCTTGTCCTCGGTCGCCAAGGAGCGGCGAAGGGCGCGGATCGACTCGCCCAAGTCGGCCCCCAGGCTTTTCAGCCGCTTGCCGCCGAACAACACCAGCACCACCAGCAACAGCACCAGCCAGTGCTTCCAATCGAAGATTCCCATGGGCATGCCTCCAGGTTGGAATCGGCCCCGCCGCGGGCGGTGGGGCCGTCAGTGTCAGCAGACCTCTTCGTAGGGCAGGCCGACGTAGTTCTCGGCGATGTTCACCAGGCCGGCATGGGAGTTCAGGAAGTACTCGCGATCGGCCTCCTGCATCTTGTGGTCCCAGGCATCCTTGTGACCGTCGAAGTCGTGCAGCAGGTTGGTCATGAACCAGCTGAAACGCTCGCCCTTCCACACTCGGCGCAGGGCCAGCTCGGAATACTTCTCCAGCAGGTCGGTACGGCCCTCGCCGTAGACCTTCACCAGAATGCGGTACAGGTAGCACACATCCGAGGCGGCCAGGTTCAAGCCTTTGGCACCGGTAGGCGGCACGATGTGGGCGGCGTCGCCGACCAGGAACAGATGGCCATACTGCATCGGCTCCACCACGAAGCTGCGCAGCGGCGCGATGCTCTTCTCCAGGGACGGGCCAGTCACCAAGCGCTCAGCCACTTCCTCGGGCAGACGCGCCTTCAGCTCGTTCCAGAAGCGCTCATCGGGCCAATCTTCCACCTTGTCGGTCAGCGGCACCTGCAGGTAGTAGCGGCTGCGAGTCAGGGAACGCTGGCTGCACAGCGAGAAGCCGCGCTCGTGGTGGGCGTAGATCAGCTCTTCGTTCACCGGCGGGGTGTCGGACAGCAGGCCCAGCCAACCGAACGGATAGACCCGCTCGTATTCGGTTAGCACACCGGCCGGGATGGTCTTGCGGGAAACGCCGTGGAATCCGTCGCAACCGGCGATGTAGTCACAGTCGATGCGCTGCAACTGGCCATCCTTCTCGAAGGTGACATAGGGGCGCTCGCCCTTGAGTTCGTGCAGCGCGACATTGCTGGCCGAGTAGATGATCGGTGCGCCGCTGGCGGCGCGGGCGTCCATCAGGTCACGGGTAACCTCGGTTTGGCCGTACACCACCACACTCTTGCCACCGGTGAGTTCGGTCAGGTGGATGGGCACGCGCTTGCCATCGAACACCAGCTCAACGCCTTCATGCACCAGGCCTTCGGCGTCCATCCGATCGCTCACGCCGGCCTCGCGGAGCATGTCGACAGTGCCCTGCTCCAGCACCCCGGCACGGATGCGGCCGAGCACGTAATCAGGGGTCTGGCGCTCGACGATGATGTTGTCGATACCGGCCTTGTGCAGCAGTTGGCCGAGCAGTAATCCGGAGGGGCCGGCACCGATGATGGCAACCTGAGTTTTCATTGTTGTTGTCTCGCAAAAAGGGCTTCAGGCCAACGGAGCAGACAGGAACCTGAAACACGTGGGTTTATGCTCACCTGCATTTTTGCTGACAGAAATCGAAAAAGAAGGTCAGAATCTCGCTATAACTTGCACTTTTGAAAACACCGTCCGATTATCGACCAGCTCCGAACAGCGCCACAGCTCCCAGGCCAACTCATGAAAACCAGCATTCCAGGCGTTCCCGTATTCAAGCTCTATGGCGAGAACCAGGCCTGGCCGACGCCCGACCTGCTGCACTGCGAATCCATTCCGAAACGCAGCAGCCTGCACCACTGGGAGATCAAGCCGCACCGCCACGCCGACCTGTTCCAGCTGCTCTACGTCCAGCGCGGCCAGGCGGTGGTGGAGGTAGAAGGCCGGCGCAGCGACATCCTCGAACCGTCGATCCAGGTCACCCCGCCGCTCTGCGTCCATGGCTTCCAGTTTTCCGAGAATATCGAGGGCCATGTGCTGACCCTGGGGGCGCCCCTGGTGGAGCTGCTGGAGGCGCAACTCGGCGCGCCCTTGGCGGTGCTGGCCTCCTCGGGCTGCTACCCGGTGGGGGCCGACCGCACCTACATCAACACGCTGTTCGCCGCCCTGCTCAAGGAATACGAAGGCAGCGCGCCGTCCCGCGAGCTGGTGCTCAACTCCCTGGTCAACGTGCTCATGGTCTGGATCAGCCGGCGCAGCCAGCAGATCACGCCCCCCAGCGGGCGCGACGAACGCAATCGGCAACTGCTGGGGCGCTTCATCAAGCTGGTGGAGCAGCACTACCGCGAACACCTGACGGTGGAGGCCTTCGCCCACCGGCTGAGCCTGTCCAGTGTCCACCTGAACAACCTGTGTCGCCAGCTGGCCGGCCAGAGCGCGCTGCAGATCATCCACCAGCGCCTGTTGCTGGAGGCCCGGCGAAACCTCATTTACACCAACATGACCATTGCCCAGGTGTCCGACAGCCTGGGCTTCACCGACCCCACCTACTTCTCGCGCTTCTTCCGCCGCCTCAACGGCCAGTCGCCCAATGCCTTTCGCCGTGGCGGCGGCGACACCTAGGGCCGGCGTCGAGAATTCTCCAGGGCGCGGAATTTTCTTAACAGGCTGTCGCCGCACCACGGGCAACCAGGCCAATCCATTGCGAAAAAAACGCAAACAGGACGCCATCTTCGGCAAAAAACAGAATTTAGTGACTGGCACGCTAATTGTTTAGGGCACTCTCCGAGCAAGACACCAGCCTTGCTCGCACCCAATAACAACAAGGCTGCCTTACATGAACAAGAAATCCTTCAGCACCCCTGTCATTGCCTGCACCACCAGCCTGCTGCTCGCCGGCACCAGCCAACTGGCGCAAGCCACCGAAGGCGGCCTGTCGTCCTGGCCGATGGGTATCGAGATCTACGGCATGGGTATCCTGCCGCCGCCCGGCACCTACGGTCAGGTGTTCGTGGGTAACTACCTGGCCGACTCCCTGCGCGACAACGCAGGCGACAAGGCCGCCGACATCGACCTGCGGGTCACCACCATCGTGCCGCGTTTCATCTGGGTCACCGAGCAGCAGGTGCTCGGCGGCAACCTCGGCTTCCACGCCCTGCTGCCGCTCAACGACATCCGCCTGAACGTCAAGAACGGCCCGCACGACCACAAGCGCGGCATCGGCGACGCCCACTTCGGCCCGGTTGTCGGCTTCCACCACAGCGACAAGTTCCACACCGCTGTCGGCGTCGACTTCGTGGCTCCCACCGGCAGCTACGACAAGGACGACCTGATCAACCTCGGCAACAACTACTACACCGTGCAGGCGGTGTACGCGATGACCTACACCGACCCCAACGGCTTCAACGCCGATGTGCGCCTGATGCACGACTACAACTTCGAGAACCGCGACACCCACTACCAGTCCGGCCGCGAACTGCACGCCGACTACACCCTGGGCTGGGGCCTGGGCAACGGTTGGGTCGTGGGCGTGGGCGGCCACGCCTACCAGCAGATCAGCGACGACAAGTGCAGTGCCTCGAACTGCGCCTCGGCCGCACTGGTGGACGCCAATGACGGCAACCGTGGCCGCAGCTTCTCCATCGGCCCGGCCGTGCAGTACAGCGGCAATGGCTGGTTCATCAGTGCCAAGTGGCAGGACGAAAGCGGCGTGCGCAATCGCGCCGAGGGCCAGACCTACTGGGTGAAGTTCACCATGCCCCTCTGAGCCATCCGTGACCGATCAGGGGGGATCACTCCCCCTTGAGCCGGTAACTGATCTGGGCACGGCTCATGCCCAGCATCTGCGCCGCCGCGGTGAGGTTGCCGCCGGTGCGCTCCAGCGCCAGGTGTACCAGGCGCTGCTCGATCTCCTTCAACGAAGTCCCGAGCACCCGCTCGCGGCCACTGAGGAAGGCCTGCAGGTCGGCCAGCTCCGGTTCGACCGACGCCTGATCCGCGACAGCCACCTCGGCCCGCGCCTGCGGCTCACCACCGACAGCATCCAGACGGCCCTCAGCGGTCAGGCCGATGCCACTGGAGCGCAGCGACTCACCCGCCTCCGCCAGGTGCACCAGGTCCATGAGCTCGCCATCTCCGGCGGCGATCACGCCTCGCTCGATCAGGTTCTGCAGCTCACGGATATTGCCGGGGAAGCGGTAGGTAAGCAGGGCGTTGACCAGCCGTGTACTGAAGCCCAGGGGCTTGAGCCCATGGCGAGCACTGAACTTGCGCAAGAAGTAGCTCATCAGCAGCGGGATGTCCTCGCGCCGCTCGCGCAGGGGCGGCAGGTGGATGGGGAACACATTCAGCCGATACAGCAGGTCCTCCCGGAAGCGCCCGGCCTCGACCTCGCGCCGCAGATCCAGATTCGTGGCGGCGATCACCCGCACGTCCACCGGGATCGCCGTGGTGCCGCCCACCCGCTCGATCTCGCCCTCCTGCAGCACCCGCAGGATCTTGCTTTGGGCGCTGAGGCTCAATGTGGCGATCTCGTCGAGGAACAAGGTGCCGCCCTTGGCCCGTTCGAAGCGCCCCGGACGGGAGCGGTCGGCGCCGGTGAAGGCGCCGCGCTCCACACCGAACAGCTCCGCCTCCAGCAGGGTTTCCGGCAGCGCCGCGCAATTGAGCGCCACCAGCGGTGTGTGACGGCGCGGACTGGCCTGGTGCAGGGTGCGCGCGAAAAGCTCCTTGCCCACCCCGGATTCACCGGTCAGCAGCACCGTGGCCTGGGTCGGCGCCACGCGATACAGCTGCTGGCTGGCAGCGACGAAGGCGGCGGAGATGCCCACCATGGCCTGGTCCTCGGACGGCTCCTCCAGCTCGGCCATTTCCGTCTCGCCGGCCGAACCGTAGGTGCTGCGGCTGAGGAAATCGCTGGCATCCAGGTGGGCCAGGTCCGTATCGATGTCGTCCCACTGCTCCGCCGGCTTGCCGACGATACGACAGGCCGAGTGCCCCATGCAGCGGCACTCCTGTTCGCGGAACACCACCAGACGTCCCAGCAGGGACGAGGCGTACCCGCTGGCGTAGCCCACCTCCATCCAGCATGCCGGCTCGCTGCCCAGCCCGTAGCTGGCAATGTGCTCGTCGGCCTCCAGTGAGTTGTGCCAGAAGAACTCGGAATAGAAATGACCGACGCTGGAGTCGATGTCGAAGCGCACCACCTCCACGTTCACCATGCCCTCCAGCATGTGCAGGCGCGGGCCAGCGCTGTAGAGGCTGGCGTGGTCACCCTCGGGCCACTGCGCGCTGACCTGGGCGGCATCCCGCGCCCCGGCCTGCCAGCCGATGCGGGTCAGAAGGCCACGCGCCTTGTCGAGGCCGAGAGCGTCCACCAGCTCACGGCGTATGGCGCCGAAGGCGGCCCCCTGCAGCAGCATCATGCGCTGTCCGCAGAGCCAGATATTGCCGTCCTGGGGTGCGAAGGCGACGGTCTCCGCCAGTTGCTCGGCCGAAGGCAGCCCGCTGCTGCCGAACTGGTTGGCATGGTCGACGATCAGGCGTTTCTGCTGGCTGAGCAACTGTTTGAGGAATTCATCCCCCATGGCACGGCCGGGATTGCTCGAGGATTTGCGAGTCATGGGTCTAGGGCGGGAGGCAGGAAAGACCCGTTCAGTATGCCAACGAGGAATGGCCGGTCAATTGACCTTCCGGCGCCAGCGCTTGCCGTTACTCGATAACCGCACAGTCTCCCGCGAACTGCTCTGGGAAAGTTTCAGCGCCCCGGAGACTTCTCTGCAGAAATTTCCGCACCCACCGTCTCGCAACCGCCTCGACGCACTCAGCCGCCTTCTGCCTTATCGTCATAACCTATTGTTTAAAAAGGAAAAAACTCAAAACAAAAGAAATGGCACGGTAGTTGTTAAGGACCTGTTGCGTGCACCCGAGACAACAACAATGCAGGTAACGGCCCCATGAACTGCTTCCCATCGCCAAGCAATCCCCCTCGCCCGCCCGCATCACGACTTCGTTGTTGATCCCCGATCGTAACGCCACAGGCCAGGCGCCCGCGCGTCACGCCTGAGGCGTCACCACGCCCCCATACGACCATCGGATCGCCGCCACCGGCAGCCTTCCGCTCAAACAAGAGAGCCCCCATGGACACCACCCGCCCTGCCTACCAGAACCTCGAGCTGCAGCCCCTCGCCGGTCAATGGCGCGCCGGCAGTACCGGTCGCCCGCTGGAAGTCTTCAACCCCTACAACGACGAGCTCCTGCTGCGCATCGCTCTGGCCAGCCGCGAGGACCTCGACGCGGCCTATCGCAAAGCCCGCGAAAGCCAGGGCGCGTGGGCGGCCAAGGCACCGGCCGAGCGCGCCCGCGTCCTGCTGGAAGCGGTGAAGGTCTTCGATGAGCGCCGCGAGGAGATCATCGACTGGATCATCCGCGAGTCCGGCAGCACTCGCATCAAGGCGCAGATCGAATGGGGCGCCGCCCGCGCCATCACCCTGGAGTCGGCCAGCCTGCCGAACCGCGTGCACGGGCGCATCGTCGCCTCCAACATCCCCGGCAAGGAAAGCCGCGTGTATCGAGCCCCCCTGGGGGTGATCGGCGTCATCAGTCCGTGGAACTTCCCCCTGCACCTCACCGCCCGATCCCTGGCCCCGGCCCTGGCCCTGGGCAACGCCGTGGTGGTCAAGCCGGCCAGCGACACGCCGGTCACCGGCGGCCTGCTGCTGGCGCGCATCTTCGAGGAAGCCGGCTTGCCGGCTGGCGTGCTCAGCGTGGTGGTGGGCTCGGGCGCGGAAATCGGCGACGCCTTCGTCGAGCACCCGGTACCGGCGTTCATTTCGTTCACCGGCTCGACCCAGGTCGGCCGCAACATCGGCCGCATCGCCAGCGGCGGCGAGCACCTCAAGCACGTCGCGCTGGAGCTGGGCGGCAACAGTCCCTTCGTGGTCCTGGCCGACGCCGACCTGGAACAGGCAGTCAACGCTGCCGTGGTGGGCAAGTTCCTGCACCAGGGCCAGATCTGCATGGCGGTCAACCGCATCATCGTCGAGCAATCCCTGGTGGATGCCTTCACCCAGCGCTTCGTCGAGCGGGTCAAGGCCTTGCCCTACGGCGACCCGAGCAAGCCCGAGACCGTGGTCGGCCCGGTGATCAACGCCAGGCAGCTGGCCGGCCTGAAAGAAAAGATCGCCACCGCCAAGGCCGAAGGCGCCGCCCTGCTGGTGGGCGGCGAGCCCCAGGGCAATGTCATGCCGCCCCATGTGTTCGGCAACGTCACCGCCGACATGGAGATCGCCCGCGAGGAAATCTTCGGCCCGCTGGTGGGCATCCAGTCCGCCCGCGATGCCGAACACGCCCTGGAGCTGGCCAACCGCAGCGAATACGGCCTGTCCAGCGCGGTGTTCACCGGCAGCCTGGAGCGCGGCGTGCAGTTCGCCCAGCGCATCCACGCCGGCATGACCCACGTGAACGACATCCCGGTCAACGACGAACCCAACGCCCCCTTCGGTGGCGAGAAGAACTCCGGCCTCGGCCGATTCAACGGCGACTGGGCCATCGAGGAGTTCACCACCGACCACTGGATCACCCTGCAACACAGCCCGCGGCCCTATCCGTTCTGATTCAGCCGCTCCATCAAACCGCACCCCACCAATAAAAAACGGAGTACGAAATGTCCTCACTCCTCAACAGCCAAGCTGTGAAACGGCCATTGCTGGCCAGCCTTGCACTGCCCTTCGCCCTGCTCGCCGGCCAGGCCTTCGCCGATGGCGACGGGGTCTGGAAAAGTGGCGAGAACGTCTACCAGAAGGTCTGCGGCCACTGCCACGAACACCAGGTGGGTCCGGTGATCACCGGCCGCCAGCTACCGCCGCAGTACATTTCCGCCGTGGTGCGCAATGGATTCCGCGCCATGCCGGCCTTCCCGGCCTCGTTCATCGATGACAAGGCCCTGCAGCAGGTCGGCGAGTACATCTCCAAGTCGCCCGCTCCCGCGGCCAAGCCCTGAGGTGCCGGCGATGAACATCGAACGTCGTACCCTGCTCAAGGGCATGGCCCTGGGCGGTTTGACCGGCATCGCCATGAGCGGCTCCAGCCTGGCGATGACCAAAGCCATGTTGGGCGGCCAGGCCCGGCCATTGCCCACCCTGGTACTGGTGGATGACGGGGCGGCCGGCAAGGCTTTCCTCGCAGGGGTAGGCTCCAGCCCGGCGGCCGGTAATGCCGAAGTGCAGCGCGCCGACATTGGCCTGGACTTCATCCTCGGTCTTGAAAAGCGCCTGCGCAGTGGCCAGCCGCAACGCATCATCGGCCTGGTGGATGACGCCAGCGCGGCACTGATCCTCGACCTCGCCCGCAGCAACGGCGCACGCGTGCAGTGGCTCGGCCAGCACTGCGCAATCGCCGGCGCCACCCGCCACCACCTGCTCAGCGCCGACAGCGCCCAAGGCTGCGCCCTGCACCTGGGCCAGCAGCTGCACGCCTGTGGCGGCGGTTTCAGCCTGAGCGAAGAGCATCCCCTGGGCGGTCAGCCCCTGAAGCTGACCGGCGCCGCGCGCAGCGGCGGTTCCGCGCAATGGGCGGCCAGCCTCGGCTACAGCCTGGCCGGTCTGGGTGGCGCCGACAGCAGCGCGGCCCCGCGTATCGCCAGCCATCAGCCGGCGCTCGCCGGCCAATTCGTTTCGTTCTCGATCGTGGCTTGAAGGAGCTGACAAATGACCGAGCAAACCCAGAAAACCCTGCTTCCCCGTGGCGTGAATGACGCCAACTTCCAGCAAGCCCTGGCCAAATTCCGCAAGCTGCTGGGCGAGGACAACGTCCTGGTCAAGGACGAACAGCTGATCCCTTACAACAAGATCATGATGGCCGTGGACAATGCCGAACACGCGCCCTCCGCCGCCGTCACCGCCACCACCGTGGAACAGGTGCAGGGGGTCGTGCGGATCTGCAACGAACATGGCATTCCGGTGTGGACCATCTCCACCGGCCGCAACTTCGGTTACGGCTCGGCGGCCCCCGGCCAGCGCGGTCAGGTGATCCTTGACCTGAAGAAGATGAACAAGATCATCCACGTCGATCCCGAGCTGTGCACCGCCCTGGTGGAGCCGGGGGTGACCTACCAGCAGCTGTACGACTACATCCAGGAAAACAACCTCCCACTGATGCTGTCGTTTTCGGCGCCGTCCGCCATCGCCGGCCCGCTGGGCAACACCATGGATCGCGGTGTGGGCTACACCCCCTACGGCGAGCACTTCCTCATGCAGTGCGGCATGGAGGTGGTTCTGGCCAACGGCGACGTCTACCGCACCGGCATGGGCGGCGTGAAGGGCGACAACGCCTGGCAGGTATTCAAGTGGGGCTACGGCCCGACCCTGGACGGTATGTTCACCCAGGCCAACTACGGTATCTGCACCAAGATGGGCTTCTGGCTCATGCCCAAGCCACCGGTGTTCAAGCCCTTCGAGATCAAGTTCGAGAACGAGTCCGATATCAGTGAGATCGTCGAATTCATCCGCCCACTGCGTATTGCCCAGGTCATCCCCAACTCCGTGGTGATCGCCGGCGTGCTCTGGGAAGCCTCAACCTGCAACACCCGCCGCTCGGACTACATCACCGAGCCGGGTGCCACCCCGGACGCCATCCTGAAGCAGATCCAGAAGGACAAGAACCTTGGCGCCTGGAACGTCTACGCCGCCCTCTACGGCACCCAGGAACAGGTGGACGTGAACTGGAAGATCGTCACCGGCGCCCTGGCCAAACTGGGCAAGGGCAGGATCGTCACCCAGGA
This sequence comes from Pseudomonas sp. BN515, assembly GCF_029873155.1. NCBI lineage: Bacteria > Pseudomonadati > Pseudomonadota > Gammaproteobacteria > Pseudomonadales > Pseudomonadaceae > Pseudomonas > Pseudomonas sp. BN515. Next base: position 113,157 of record NZ_SSOH01000030.1, read on the forward strand.
AGAAGCCGGCGAAACCCAGCCCTTCAAGTACCGTTCCCAACTGATGTCCGGCGTGCCCAACCTGCAGGAGTTCGGCCTGTACAACTGGCGCGGCGGTGGCGGCTCCATGTGGTTCGCCCCGGTCAGCCAGGCCCGTGGCAGCGAATGCGACAAGCAGCAGGCGCTGGCCAAGAAGATTCTCAACAAGCACGGCCTGGACTACGTCGGCGAATTCATCGTCGGCTGGCGCGACATGCACCACGTGATCGACGTGCTGTACGACCGCACCAACCCGGAGGAAACCCAGCGCGCCAATGCCTGCTTCCACGAACTGCTGGATGAGTTCGAGAAGCACGGCTACGCCGTCTACCGCGTCAATACCGCCTTCCAGGAACGGGTGGCGCAGAGCTACGGCACCGTCAAGCGCAAGGTGGAACACGCCATCAAGCGCGCCCTGGATCCGAACAACATTCTCGCGCCCGGCAAGTCCGGCATTGACCTCGCCAACAGGTTCTAAAAGCAGCAAGGCCTCGCCGAGTCAGCCCGGCGAGGCCTTTTCACGTGCAGGAAACTCCATGTTCCACGAACGACTCCTTGTCACCGGCCTGGCGTTGGCCTCATCTCCGGCTTTCGCCCAAGGCGATACCGCCAAGGGCCAGGCCCTGTTCGCCGCCCAATGCGGCTTCTGCCACAGCGTCGAAGCCGGCAAGAACCTCATGGGCCCAAGCCTCCACGGCGTATATGGCCGCACCAGCGCCCAGGCGCCAAGGTTCGGCTACTCCGCGCCACTCAAGGGTGCCGGCCTTGAGTGGAACGACGCCAACCTGGACAAGTGGCTCACCAGCCCGGCCACCCTGCTGCCAGGCAACCTGATGATGTACCCGGGCCAACCCAACCCCCAGCAGCGCCAGGACCTGATCGCCTACCTCAAGAGCTTGAAGTAACGGCCCCACCCGTGGACCTGGCGGCGCATGCCTCCTGGGTATTCCGGCGCCGCGCAGCCAGTTGGTGGAGATCGCCGCCGGAAACGAGGAACGCGTTCGCGAGACTGAAACGGCCGGCCGCAAGTTGCGCGAGCTTTCAGCCTCGCTTTCCGGACTGGCGACGCTCCAGGCGCGCTGAGGGCCGTCCGGTCTGGTTACTCATCTCAAGTCAGCGTCCAGCAGCGATTCCCCCAATCCACTGCGCCGTTCAACGCGGCGTTGTACTGCCTGCTCGAAGATGCCGGCACGGCTCTCGATCAGGCTGAACCAGTCCCGCGCGCGGGTGATGCCGGTGTAGACCAGCTCCTTGGTCAATACCGGATTCAAGGTGTCCGGCAGGATCAGCGCGCAGTGGGCGAACTCCGAGCCCTGGGACTTGTGCACCGTCATGGCGAACACGGTTTCCACCGCTCCCAGTCGACTCGGCAGGATATGGCGCAGTGCGCCGCTGCCATCGTTGCGGGGGAACACCACGCGCAGCACCTGCCTCGGCGGGGCGCCGGGAAACTCGGGTGGTTCCGGCAGGCGCAGGGCGATGCCGATGTCACCGTTCATCAGTCCCAGGCTGTAGTCGTTGCGGGTCACCAGCACCGGGCGTCCCTCGTACCAGCCATGATCCTGTTCCAGCAAGCCACGACGCAGAAGCGCCTGGGCAATGCGTTCGTTCAGTCCCTCGACGCCCCACGGCCCCTTGCGAACCGCGCAGAGCAGCTGGAACTGGTCGAAGGCCTTCAGCACCCTGCCTGCCCAGGTATCCCATGCGGCCGACTCGGCACCCGGCTCGGGGCGTTCCTGCCGCATCACCTCCAGGTAATGGGCGTAGCCTTGCGGCTTGCGTTCACCGCTGGCCAGGCCATCCAGCAGCAGGCGCTCCAGGGCACGGTCCTGCTCGCCGGACAGACGCAGTACATGCAGGTCGCCGCTGCCCGCCGCCAGGGTGCTGCGGGCGGTCGAGGCATCCCCGACGTTCACCGCACGGGCCAGGCGGCCGATGCCGGAACCGCTGCCGAAGCGCCGCGAGTGACGCAGCATGACGATGTGTTGGGCCAGCGCCTGCTCGCCTGGCACCAGCGCTGGGTCTTCCACCCGCTCGCCGGTCTGGGCCTCCAGCCAGGCGCGTGTACTGGCGCTGTATCCACCCGCCTCCGCCTCCCGGCAGAGATCCCCCAGCACGGCGCCTGCCTCCACCGAGGCGAGCTGGTCCTTGTCGCCCAGCAGGATCAGCCGTGCATGGGCCGGCAGTGCATCCAGCAGATTGGCCATCATTTCCAGGTCGATCATCGAGGCCTCGTCCACCACCAGCACATCCAGCGGCAGCGGGTTGCCGGCGTCATGACGGAAGTGGCGACTGTCCGGGCGACTGCCCAGCAGGCGATGCAGCGTGGTGACGGTGCTGGGAATCTGCTCACGTACCGCGTCCGACACAGGCAGTGATGCCACCTGCCCGCCGATGGACTCGGTGAGGCGCGCCGCCGCCTTGCCGGTCGGGGCCGCCAGGCTCAGGCGCAGCGGTGCGCCCGCCGCCATCGCGGCCTCCTGCAGCAACGCCAGCAAACGCACGACCGTGGTCGTCTTGCCAGTGCCGGGGCCGCCGGTGATCAAGGTGAAACGGCCTTGGGCTGCCAGGGCGCAGGCGAGTTTCTGCCAGTCGGTGAGGCGCTCGCCATCCAGCACGAAGGGTTCGGGGAAGAGCGTGGCCAGGCGCACGGAAAGGTCGGCCGGCGCAGCGGACGTCGCCCGCAGACGCTCGCCGATGTTGCCCGCCACCCGGCGCTCGTAGTCCCAGTAACGGCGCAGATACAGACAGGTACCGCTCAGAACCAGGGGTGCGCCGTCGGCTTCCAGCAGCGAACTGCCGGCGTGCGCCGCCAGCCAGTGTTCCGCGGTCAACCCGGCCAGCACCTGGGATGGCAGCTGCGTCGCCAGTTCCGCGTCCTCCCCCTCCGGCGGCAGGGACAGAGTGAAATCCGGATTGGCCAGGGTAGCGGCCAGGTCCAGGCAGACATGGCCCTGCCCCAGCTGATGGCTGGCCAGGGCAGCCCCGAGGATCAGCAGCGGCGACGCTGTCGGGTCCAGCTCGGCGAGAAACCGCGCCAGGGCACGGTCCAGCTCCCGTAGCCAGCCACGCTCGCTCCAGGCTTCCAGCAGGGCGAAGAGTTCGTCACGGTCACTCAGCGCCGGCGACAATGTGGGACTCATGCAACGGCCTCCTCAGGCTCGCCCAGGAACAGGGCATCCAGCTGTTCGATCAGTTCGCGCGACGGACGCGCCAGGTACACACCCGGACCGGGCGCACGAAGGAACAGGTAGAGCGCGCCGCCCAGATGACGGTCGTAGTCGTAGTCCGGCAGGCGCAGGCGCAACTGCCGATGCAGGGCCAATACATAGAGGACGTACTGCAGGTCGTAGCGATGGCTGGCCATGGTCGCGGCCATCGCTTCGCGGGTGTAGGCGGCGTCATCGGTGCCCAGCCAGTTCGACTTGTAATCGGCCACGTAGTAGCGGCCTTCATGCTCGAACACCAGGTCGATGAAGCCCTTGAACATGCCATTCAGGGTGTCGGCGCGCAGCGGCTGGCGGGCGACGCCCGGCAGCTCATGGTGCTGCACCAGCGCGTCGAGACGCAGCACGTCGACGCGACTGGCCTCGAACCAGAACTCCAGCTCCGGCTGGTATTGCGTCATCTCCGCCAGGCACACCGCGCGGCCATCGCCCAGGTGCAGCGGTTGCACCAGCAGCGCTTGCAGCCATTGGTGCAGCGGGTCGATCCACATTTCCAGGCCACGACGACGGCAGCGTCGCGCCACGGCGTCACGCAACGCCTCCGGGTCGGCGGCGAGCTGGGCGAAGCCTTCCTCAGCGGCCATTTCCAGCAGGCCGTGGAGGAAGGTGCCGGGATTGGGACCACGGGGAAAACGGTGCAACCCCTGGGCGGATACCGGCAACGGAGCCTGCGCCAGTTCGGGATTTTCGTCATCGCTGGAGTTCTGCATGGCCGCGCTGTCCGGCGCCGCGTCGTCGTGTCGGCTCGGCGTCGACAGCCTGTCCTCGTCCAGGCGCAGGGCACTGTAGGAGGCGATCCACCAATGCTCGGCGGCACGTCGCTCCGGGGTGCGCCAATGGGGCTCGAACTGCCCCTCCTCCAGGGCTTCATATCGCTGTTCGGTCGCTTCTGGGGCCGGCAGCACGGCACTGCGCGGCACCGCTGCGAACGGTTCCAACCAGGCGGCAAGCGCCGCACTCTGGGCCAGAGCCTGGCCGCCACCCAGCAGGTAGCCGAAGGCCGACTCGTGCAGGCGCGACTTCTTCGCGTTGCCAATCTTCAGGTCCGCCACGCCCAGCCAGCAGGCATGACGGGCGCGGGTCAGCGCCACGTAGAGCAGGCGCAGGTCCTCGCCCAGGCGTTCGCGCTCGGCCTTCTCCAGGGTGTCTTCATCGGCCTTGAGCACCAGCCGGCGGCGCTCGCCGTCGTGCACCTGCAACGGCTTCTTGTCGTCCACGGGACGGAAGGCGCAGATAAAGGGCAGGAACACCAGCGGGTATTCCAGACCCTTGGATTTGTGGATGGTCACAACCCGCACCAGGGCCTCGTCGCTTTCCAGGCGCAGCACCTGTTCCTCGGCGGCCTGGCCGTCGCCGGCCAGCAACTCGGCCAGATGGCGGATCAGCGCCAGCTCTCCATCCAGTTCGGCAGCGGCTTGCTGCAGCAGCTCAGCCAGGTGCAGCAGATTGGTCAGCACCCGCTCGCCATCGTCACGCCCCATCAGTCGCTGGGGAAGTTCGAAGTCCTGCAGCAATTGGCGCAGCATCGGCAGCACGCCCTGACGCTGCCAGCGCTGGCGGTAATCGCGGAACTGCATGACGCGGCGTTCCCAGATGCGCTCGTCGAGGTTGAGCTGCTCCAGTTCGGCCAGATCGAGCCCAAGGGTGGCGCTGGCCAGGGCGGCACGCAGGGGTCGATCCTGGTCCGGCTCGGCGCAAGCGCGCAGCCACAGCAGCAGGTCGCGCGCCTCCTGGGCAGCGAACACCGAATCCTTGTCCGACAGGTAGACGCTGCGCACCCCTCGCGCGGCCAGCTCACCCCGGATGGCCTGGGCCTCGTTGAAATCACGCACCAGCACGGCGATGTCGCTGGGCTGCAGCGGTTTCAGTGCACCGTCCTTGCTGAAGCCGGCGCGCTGCCGCTGGCCGAGGTCCAGCAGGCGGACGATCTCGCTGGCCGCGCCTGCAGCCAGGGCGGCGAGGTAGTTGCCCTTGGCCACCGGTTCCTCAGTGGCCAGCTGCCAGAGGTTGAGGGCTGGCTGGACCTCGCCTTCCACGGTCCAGGTTTCCTTGCGGCCCTGGGCCTCCACCGGGATGAACGGCAGGTCGTCGCGGAACAGGAAGGCCCCTGCCCCGCCCTCGCGGTTCTCGGCGCGGAGGAAGACGTCGTTCACCGCATCCACCATGTTCTGGCTGGAGCGGAAATTCTTTTCCAGGTTGTAGTGCCGCCCAGCGGTGGCGCGGCGGGCCCGCAGGTAGGTGTGGATATCCGCACCGCGGAAGGAATAGATGGCCTGTTTGGGGTCACCGATCATGAACAGGCCGCAGTCGTCGCGATTGGCCTCCACCTGGTAGAGGGTGTCGAAGATGCGGTACTGCAGCGGGTCGGTATCCTGGAATTCGTCGATCAGCGCCACCGGGAACTGGTGGCGGATAACCTCGGCCAGACGCGGCCCGTTCTCGCTCTGCAGGGCAGCGTCGAGACGCGTGAGCATGTCGTCGAAGCCCATCTCCGCACGCTGGCGTTTCTCCCGATCGAAGCGCTGGCGAACCCAGGCGGCGGCGTGGTGCAGTGCAGCTTCGTCCGCGGCGGGCAAGCCGTCGAGCTGAGCCTTGAGGCTGGCCATTGCCTCCAGCGCCGGGTGCGCTGGAGGTGCGCCCTTCCAGGCTTCGGCAAGGCCATCGGGGGTCAGACGGGTGAAGCCGGTCCCGAGGTCCGGTCGCGCCTCGTCGCCATCCGCCCACTCCCGCAGTTTGTCCAGCCAGGGGTTGTAGTAGCGCGCCTGGATCTTGCGGGCGTCCACCGCCTTGTCGGCCACCGCTTTGTCCAGCAGGCCTTGCAGCTCATCGGCCCATGCTCGCCAGGGTGCCTTGAGCGCCGCCAGCTCCCGCTCGCGATCCAGCAGGGCCCGTTCCAGCAACTCGCCCAGGGGCTGTGCGCTGGCCGCGCTGTCTTCGCCCAGCAGCGGTCGCAAACGGGCACCAAGGTTGGCCGGAGTGCCCCAGCTGCGGGCGGCCCATTCCAGTGCGACGCCCTGCAGCGGGTAGCAATGCTGCCGCCAGTAATCGCGCACCACTTCAGCCAGCAGTTCGCTGTGGTCGGTTTCCAGGGTCTGGCTGAACAGGCTGCCGCTGTCGAAGGCGTGCTCCCGCAACATGCGCTGACACCAGCCGTGGATGGTGGATACGGCCGCCTCATCCATCCATTGCGCGGCCAGCTCCAGGCGACGGGCGCAGTCGGGCCAGCGGGATTCCGGGAAATCGCCGCGTAGCTCGTCCAGCAGGGGGTCGGATTCGCCATCGCCACGGAACACCGCCGCCGCCTGCACCAGCCGCGCACGGATACGGTCCCGCAGCTCGCGGGTGGCGGCATCGGTGAAGGTCACCACCAGGATCTGCGGCGGCAGCAAGGGCTCGCGAAACGCTGCGTCGTCGCCATGACAGAGGATCAGGCGCAGGTAGAGCGCGGAAATGGTGAAGGTCTTGCCGGTGCCGGCACTGGCCTCGATCAGGCGGCTGCCATGCAGCGGGAACCGCAAGGCAAGGGGGCGTTGGGGCTGACTCATGCCTGCTCCTCCTTGAGGGCAATGGGGTGGCTCTCCAGCAGCGGCTGGTAGAGCCGTTCGCTCCAGGCAGGGAACTGGCCATCGGCGATCAGGGCGGCGTAATTGGGGAATTGCCGGGCGAGGCTGGCGCTGCTGGCTACCTCGCCGGTGATGTTGTAGCCGCCCTCATACACGCCACAGGCCTTGTCGTCGTTGCCGTCTTTCAGCCAGGCCAGGGAAGTTTTCAGTGCCACCGGCAGCGGCGCCTGCATGCCGGCGCTCCAGGCCTCCAGCCAGGTGGTGAGCAGCTTTCCGGCATGTTCGGCCGCCAACGGCTCGAAGGCCAGGCTCTGGTCCTCGCCCACCAGCAACGTGGTGATGGGAACTCCGCACGCTGCCGCGACCACATGCAGTACGTAGGGACGCAACAGGCGATGCCACTTCCAGGTCTTGTCCTTGGCCAGGGCGCTGGGCAGCAGTTCCAGCCGTGCCAAGCGGCCGTCGGCCTGCTGCCGCAGACCACCGAGCCAACCGTCGAGTTGCACCGCGCCCGCGCTGAAGCTCAGTCGCTGCGGCGACTCCACCCGCTCCGGCCACTGCAGGCATAGCCCTTCATAGCGTTGCAGTTGCCCCGGCAGCGGCTCCAGCAGGCTGCTGCGGTACTGCTCGCCGAAACCGGCCAGGGGCAGCACACCGCTGCGCTGCAACCGGTCAGCCGCTTCCACCAGCGCCTGCTGGGTGTCGCCATTGCCCGCCAGCACGGCAGATTTCAGCAAGTTGTCCTGCAACTGGTAGCGCTCCAGGCCATCGAGGGCGAAGGGTTCGCTGTCCAGTTCGGCTTGTTCGTCTTCATCCAGGTGCACTTTCAGTCGACGGGTGAAGAAGCACTTCACCGGGTCGCGCAGAAAGCCCTGCAACAATTCCGGGGTGATCTGCAGACCATCCTCCCAGGCCGACAGGCTGCCCGCAGCCTCACCCGGAGCAGCCTGACCGTGCAGCCGGGCCCACTCGTGGACATAGCTGAACAGCTCCGGCTCGGCGCCGAAGTAACGGCGGCTGAAGGGTTGCAGCGGGTGTTCGGTAGTCAGCGCGTGGAGCAGGTCGCCGCCACCGGCGAGACTCCAGGCGGTGCCGAGGTGGTCACGCAGTTGGCCGATCAGCACCGACGGCGGCCGCTCGCTGTTGTCGCGGATGCTGCGGCCCACCCAGCTGATATAGAGGCGGTCACGCGCCGCCAGCAGTGCTTCCAGCAACAGGTAGCGGTCATCCTCGCGGCGAGAGCGGTCGCCGGGGCGGTAGTCGCCAGCCATGAGGTCGAAGTCCAGTGGCGTCTGGCTGCGCGGGTAGTCACCATCGTTCATGCCCAGGAGGCAGACGTGGCGGAAGGGAATGGCGCGCATCGGCATCAGGGTGCAGAAGTTCACCGCGCCGGCGAGGAAGCGCTGGCTGAGGCGGCCCTGGTCGAGGTCACCGAGCCAGGCCTCGCGTACCACTGGCAGCGGCAGCGGCTCCTGCAGGCCAGCCGCTTCGCAGAGCGCCAACCAGCCGTCAAGGGCGTCAAGCAACTGAGTACGCAGGACTTCCTCGCGATCGCCCTTGGGCAGGAAGAAGGTTTCCAGCAGGCCGCGCAGGCGCTCGCCCCAGACCGCCGGAGCGGCGGGCTCGCGCAGCTGCGCCAGCTGGCGGTCGAGGGCTTCCAGCAGGCGGGTCAGCGGGCCGATCAGGGCCGCGTCGAGGCCGCCGATCTCGTCATAGGGCTCGATGTCGGCGTACGCCCCGGCGCCGCCCACGGCATAGCCCAGCAGCATGCGGCGCAGGCCGAAGCGCCAGGTGTTCTGTTCCAGCCCCTCGCCCAGGCCAAGGGATTCGCGCTGCCGGGCATCCAGGCCCCAGCGGATGCCGGCACCCTCCAGCCAGCGGCGCAGGGTGGGTAGTTCGTCTTCCGAGATGCCGAAGCGCGCGCGCAAGGCGGCCACGTCCAGCAGGTCGAGTACCTCGCTGACACTGAAACGGCTGTCCGGCAGTTGCAGCAGATGCTCCAGGGCGATCACCTGCGGGTCTTTGCCGCGCAGGCCCTGGTCAGCCAGGGTAAAGGGGATGAAGCGGGGATCATCGCTGCTGAACTGGCCGAACACCGCCTGGATGTGAGGCGCGTAGGTGTTCACGTCCGGCACCATGACGATCACATCGCGCGGGCGCAGCGTCGGGTCTTCGCTGAAGCAGGCCAGCAGTTGGTCGTGCAGCACCTCCACCTCGCGCTGGGCGCTGTGGGCGATGTGGAAGCGCAGGGTACGGTCCCGCGTAGGCTCCACGGGAGGCCAGGTGTCGCGGGTCTCCTTCAGGGGACGGAGGTCGAGGATGTCGTTCTGCAACTGGCCCAGCAGGCTGTCTTGCGGCGCCGGGCTGAACAGGTCGATACGCTCGAATTCCTCGCGGTAGCGCTGGGGTTGGTCGTACTGATCCAGCAGGTTGATGTAGTCGCGGCCCTGCTTGCCCCAGGCGGCCAGCAACGGCTGGGCGTGCTGGTGCATTTCCTCCTGGTCGAACAGGCCGATCTGCCCGCCGCCGCCCTTGCGTTGCTGGCGGCGGTACTCGTGGCGCAGCAAGTCCTTGTCTTCGACGATGTCGCCCCAGTGGTGCTGGCAGGGGTTGTGCACATAGAGCATCACCTGGCTGAAACGGGCCATGGCGGCCAGTGCCTCCAGCACCTGGGCGGGCAACGAGGAGATGCCGAACACGGTGATGCGGCGCGGCAGTCCGCGCGGCGGCGCATCCAGCTCCCGCAGGCGAGCGACGAAGCTCAGGTGCACACCGGCGCGGCTTTCCGCCAGATGCTCCTCGCCCACATCGGCCAGCAGCGCGCGCCACAAAGCCGGCTGCCAGCACGAGGCGTCGTCCAGCTCGCGTTCGCCGCCACGAGAAGTACGCAGGATGTCGCGGCCTTCAGCCCAATCCGCCAGCCAGTCGGCACGGTAGACCTGATACTGATCGAACAGGTCGGCCAGGCGCTCGGCCAGTTGGTGGCGCTTGCGCAGGTCGCTGTCATCGGCGAGGAAGCGGCGCAGCGGCGCGAATGCATCATCGGCCAGCAGGCCCGGCAACAGGCGCATCAGGCGCCAGGTCAGCGGCGCCTTGTCCAGCGGCGACTGCTCGGGAATGGCGTCGCGCCCGAGCACGCTGCGATAGGCCTGCCAGAGGAAGCGCGCCGGCAGGTCCACATCCAGCGCCGCCGCGATGCCACAACCGTCCCGCTCGGCCAGCGCCAGCTTGAGCCACTGGGCGATGCCGTTGCTCTGCACCAGCAGCACTTCGTTCTCCAGCGGCCGCAGCGGGTAGCGCTTCATCCACTCCACCGACAGGGCGCGCAGCTCCTCCAGGTGGTTGCCATGGATAACGATAAGGCCGGGTTCAAGCTCCTGCATGGGTAGGATTCCTGCGTGTGTACCGTAGGGACAATACTGACTGGTAGCTGCGACATCCTGTGTCGTAACCACCCTTTACGGGAAATGAAAAACTGTGACGCCGTCAATCTGGATACGCGACTACGTGGCAACCTCAGCCTGTACTGCATCCAGTGACGACCCGGCAGTTGGCGTATTGAAAAACATCACGACCTCAAGCGCGCGTTCAGAGGGCGTCACGCTGGCCCCTCAGCCGCTACGCCTGCTTACGTCTTCGGCGGTTTGCGACCTGTCGGCATGTGCAGGTAGGACATCACGCTCTCAGTCAACTCGGTGGCCAGTTTCACCGCTTCCTTGTTGCGGGCCATGACGCCTGCCACCAGTGCTTCGATCAGGGCGAGCACGGCGATATTGGAGCTGGTCAGAACCGGGTGATCGGCGGGAGCGAACAGGACGTGTTCGGCAATGCTGCTCAGCGGCGATGCAGGCGAATCGGTAATTGCCAGCACCTTGGCGCCGCGCTCCATGGCGAAGCGCGCCAGTTGCAGGGTGTCGATGGAATAGCGCGGCAGCGAAATGGCCAGCAGCACATCCTGCTGGGTGATTGCCGCCAGGCGATAGGCGGCGTTTTCATTGCCGCCCTCCATGCTGATGGCGATTGCGTCGGCGCAGAATGGCGTCAGCGTAGCGGCGGCCAGGCCGGCCATGTAGGCACTGTTGCCAAAGCCGAGGACATAGATCTTGCGCGCGTTGATCAGGCTGTCAACGAAGGCTTCGAAGGCAGTCTCCGGGTTGTTGGAGCCTGCGTTGCCGAGGTTGACGCTGGCGCTGCGGATCTGTTCATGCAGGCCGAATTCGCCACCGGCGCGTTGCTCAAGTTCACTGCGCAGCTTGTCGACCGGGGAAACCATTTGCTGCAACGTGGCGACCAGTTCGGTCTTCAGGCCGGTGTAGCCCCCCAGGTCCATCACCCTGGCCAGGCGATTGACCGCTGACGGCGAGGTGCCGGTCTCCAGGGCCAGTTCCTCGATGGTCAGGGTCGCGGCCTTCAGCGGATGACGCAGGATGAAGTCGGCGACCTTGCGTAGAGACGGCTGCAAGTCCGGCGCAAGTTCCGTCAGTTTGCGCATCACCGGTGCGGCATAGACCGTTGCGTTCTTGGGGGCGGTAGGCATGGGTAATCAGCGCTTCTGAGAGTGTCTGGGAGGCGCAAGGGTACGGCTTGGCCGACCTGCATGAGTCGGGCTGAAGTGTATCCGAAGCCGGCGGAACAGATGCGCGGCCTTGCCAGAGTTCTCGCGATGATCCCCGGCAGGCCGCTTCCCGCGTGCGGTCCCCGTCTGGCCTCGCGCTATTTCAGGCTGCCGGAAAGGAACTGCTTGAGGCGATCGGACTGCGGGTTGGCCAGCACGTCTTTCGGGCAACCGCGCTCTTCTACCAGCCCCTTGTGCAGGAACACCAACTGGTTGGACACCTCGCGGGCGAAGCCCATCTCGTGGGTCACCACCACCATGGTGCGGCCTTCCACGGCCAGGTCCTGCATGACCTTGAGCACCTCTCCCACCAGTTCCGGGTCCAGCGCCGAGGTGGGTTCGTCGAACAGCATCACCTCCGGCTCCATGGCCAGGGCACGGGCGATGGCCACGCGCTGCTGCTCGCCACCAGACATGTGCGCCGGGTAGGCATCCTTGCGATGGGCCACGCCCACCTTGGCCAGGTAGTGCTCGGCCTTTTCGATGGCTTCCTTCTTCGGCACACCGAGCACATGCACCGGCGCTTCGATCACGTTCTCCAGGGCGCTCATGTGCGACCACAGGTTGAAGTGCTGGAACACCATCGCCAG